>CAZDSO010000161.1:0-11111 GCA_964508045.1 uncultured Planctomycetia bacterium
CGTAGAAATGGGTGCCAGGAAGCATATTTTGAAGATTTAAGGACTGACCCCTCTGACCGTCTCCTCCCAGTCCTCCTCCTCGTCCGAGTCGGGCGTTTCGCTCAGGAGGAACTTGCGCCCGCAGCCCTTGCAGGTGACGCGTTTGCCCAGGTCCTCCTCCCGTTTCTTGTACGGTCTCCCGCACGCCTAGCATACGCCTTCGATCGCCATGCCCCCTCCACAAACAAGGTTCTTCGCGGTCGGACGCCCCCGAAAGTACCCCCGCACGCGCGCGGCATCAAGGGCGGGGACGGGACCTGTTCGAAGAGGGGAAAATATGAGAAGGCGAAGAGGGGAGCGGTGCTTGCGGTGTTCGAGGGGGGGAGGGGGGAAGGGGAATCCGTGCGTACCTGCGTCGGTGGGATGTGGGTGCCGTGCGTCGCGTATGGGCATCGTGCAAAGCGAAGGTTCCCCTCTTGATCCCCAACGCCGGCCGCTGTAGCTTCGCCTGAGGCATCTGCGAAGGAGTGGGGCGTGCGTCCTCCTGACCATCCCGACGGGCCTTCCGGCGATCCGACCGATCCCGACTCCGTCCCGACGATCGGTCCCGGCGGATCGAGCGGAGGGGGCCTCTCCGCAGGCGGCCCGGGCCGCTCCGGCAGGCTCGGCAAGTACGAGATCCTGGAGGAGATCGGCCGCGGCGGCATGGGGGTGGTCTACAGGGCCCGGCACGTCGAGCTGGGCAAGACCGTCGCGCTCAAGACGCTCCTGCCCGCCGTGGCGTCCTCGGAAGAGGAGGTGAAACGCTTCCACTTGGAGGCGAAGGCGGCCGCCGGCTTGAACCACCCCGGCATTGTGCAGGTCCACGACGTCGGCGAGGAGGAGGGCGTCCACTTCTTCGCCATGGACTTCGTCGAGGGTGAGTCCCTCGACAGGGTGATCGACCGGGAGACGGTCACGCCGCGCCGGGCCATGGAGATCGTCCACGCGACGGCGGACGCGCTGGGCTTCGCGCACGCGAAAGGCATCCTCCACCGCGACATCAAGCCGGCGAACATCTTCATCACGCCGGAAGGCAATCCGCTCCTCGGCGATTTCGGGCTTGCGAAGCGGATCGAGTCGAGCGTGAACCTCACGCAGAGCGGCGCGACGCTCGGCACGCCCTCCTACATGGCGCCGGAGCAGGCGGAGGGCGCCGAGAAGGCGGACGCGCGCTCCGACGTCTACGCCCTCGGCGCCGTGCTCTACGAGATGCTCGCGCTTCGCCCGCCCTTCGAGGGGGCCACGCCGATCAACGTCCTATACCGCGTCCTGCACGAGGAGCCCGTCCCGCCGAGCCGGGTGGCACCTCGGATCCAGCACGAGATCGAGACGATCTGCCTGAAGTGCCTGGAGAAGGATCCTGCGAGGCGCTACGCGTCGGCGTCGGAGCTCGCGGCGGACGCCCGGCGGTACCTGGAGGGCGAGCCGGTCCTGGCGCGGCCGCCGAGTTTCCGGTACCGGATGGTCAAGCGGGTGAAGCGCAACAAGGCCGCTGCGGTCGGCGTCGTCTCGGTCTTCGTCGTCCTTTTCATCTTGGGGATATTCTCCTTCGGGCCCGGCACGCTCTCGGTCACCTCGACGCCGCCGGGAGCCGAGGTCCTCTTGGATGGCGAGGAAACGGGCTGGAGCACGCCCGTGGAATCGAGGCTGATCTGGCCGCCGGGTTCGCGGCGGGTGGGGCTTCGCATGGAAGGTTTCGACCCTGCCGAGAAGACCGCGGAGGTTCGTGCGCTGTCGGCGGGTGAGATCGGCTTCGATCTCGTGAAGGACCACGGATTCGTGGAGGTGGCGTGCACGCCGGCGGACGCCCGCGTTCGTTTCCTCGTCGGGGGCGAGCCAAGGCCGGGGGCCGATTTCCTGGTGGGCGAAGAGTTCTCCGGCGGCTCCCCGAAGCGCAGGTACCGGTTGAGGAAGGGCGCTCACGTGATCGAGGTTTTCCGGGAGCGGCACGAGACGTTCGCGAAGGCGGTGTTGGTCGATCCCGACGTGGCGGAGACGGTGGAGGCCGTGCTCCGCCACGAGACGGGCCATCTCTCGGTGACGTGCTCGAGGGACGGCGTGACGATGACGGCGCATCCGCTCGAGGGTCAGCTGGATGCGCAGCGGGCGGGCGCGCGGCATCGCCGGTTCCAGGTGCCGGCCGAGGAGTTGAACCTGGAGACGGGCCGGTGGCGGCTGGAGTTCGAGAAGGAGAATCACTTCGGCTGCGAGCGGGAAGCGACCGTCGAGAGAGGGAGCGTCCGCACGGTCAATGCGACTCTCCGTCCGATGCTTCTCTGGTCCTTCGAGACGAAGGGATTCATCGAATCATCCACGGCGGTGGCGGATCTGTTCGGGGACGGCGACCTGCAGGTTCTGGCCACCTCGTGGGACGGGTTCATCTATTGCCTCAGGGGCGAAGACGGGACGCCTCTCTGGAAGTATTCGGCAGGTTCCGAGATCCAGTGTTCGCCTGCCGTTGCGGATCTGGAGGGAGACGGCGAGCAGGAAGTGATCGTCGCAGACCAGAGAAGACTCATGGTCCTGGAGTCGAAGACGGGGGTCCTTCGATGGGAATTGGCCATTCCGCAAGGCGCGAACATAACGCGCCCTGCGATTTCGGATCTGGATGGGGACTCGGTCCTGGACATCGTTTTGACTCTTAGCAAGGGCACTGTTCTCGCTTTTTCGGGAGCGAACGGGAAAGAGATCTGGCGTTTCGAGGCGCACGGCGGATTCGAAAGCCTGCCAGCCGTAGGCGATGTAAACATGGACGGCACCAGCGACATCATCGCACTTTCAAGGATAAACAATATTTATGCCATATCGGGTTCTGACGGTTCCATCATTTGGAAGCAATTTGTTCGTCACGAAAGAGGGAGTGTCGGTTCTCCGGCGCTAGGCCGCTTCGACGATGACGACGCGATTGACGTCGTCGTCGGAACGATGGGGGGCGAGATCAAGTGCTGTTCCGGTCGAAGCGGCGACGAAATATGGTCTGTCGACGTCGGCAAGCGTGTCCCTTCCACGGCAGAAATCGTCGACTTGAACCGAGACGGGCAAGCGGACGTCGTCACCGGCTCCGGGGACAACTTCGTCTACGCTCTGGATGGCCGGGACGGCGCCCTTCTCTGGAAGTTCGAGACGGGGTTCGAGATCTGGAGCCATCTCTCCTCTTGCGACATCACGGGCGACGGCGTGCCCGATGTATTCGTCGGCTCGGACGATTTCTACGTCTATGCGCTGGACGGCCAGGACGGCTCTATGATCTGGAGATTCAAGGCAGGGGACCAGGTGGTTTCCGCCGTGGAAATCGCCGACGTTGACGGAGACGGCTCACCGGAAGCGCTGTTCACGTCGAAGGACCGCCGCGTATATTCCATACGAACGGAACCGGAAGCAAGATCCCTGTGGGAGTTCAAGTCTTCGAACTACCCCCGACCATCGGAGGACGAAGCCTTCGACATTAACGGCGATTCCATCAATGACGTCGTTGTAATGGATATCGGACATGCCGTGCAGGCCTTGTCGGGCAAGGACGGAAGATTGATCTGGGAATATGGCGCAAACGAGCTGGATGGATGTGCATCTTCAAAACACGACCTGAACGGCGACGCCACCCCGGACGTCGTCATCGGCACGGGAGACGGTCGCGCAATCGTGTTGTCAGGAGTTTCCGGCCATTTACTTGTCGAGATCAGGTTGAGCGGGAGCGTTCATGCAATTTCATCGCCAGATGTCAACAGCGACGGCATGCCTGATTTAATAGTAAGCTCAACAACGGGGGACATCTTCGCTTTCTCCGGAAAAACCGAAGAAATTCTCTGGAAATCGAGAATCGAACCTATATGGAAACCCCTCATTTCGGGGGATCTTGACGGCGACGGAATTGCAGATATAGTTGGTGGCGCCTCAGAAGGGAATATTTACGCCTTGTCCGGCAGTACAGGGAAAACCATATGGCATGGAGATTTTGGCGGCAACATGGCGGCCCATACTGGTGATTTGAACGGTGACGGAATCGACGACGTGATCGCATGCAACTTGTTCAGAACCGACAAATTGCACGCTATTTCGGGAAATGACGGCAAGGTAATTTGGTCCTTCAACTCGGAGGGTTCCGGTTTCGATGCTGCCATTTCCCCCGACTTGGACGGCGATGGCCTCCGGGACGTCATTGCTGGTTCCAACGACAAACATATCTACGCTTTTTGCGGAAAAGACGGGGGAATCATTTGGAAATCGAGAATTGATAAACCTGTATTCAGTGTTAAGATTTGCATGGACATGGATGGCGACTCGGTATTCGACATCATCTCAGTTTGTTCCGGGAGCATTTCGGGTGTTTCTGGAAGAAAAGGAGTGGTATTATGGGATTATAAGATAATGATGAATAGTCTTTCGAGATTTACTGCGGTTCAGGATCTGGATGGCGATGGCATTCAAGAAATCCTCTCTGGATCTTCTAATTGTCTTCTTCATTGCATATCATCGAAAATCAGAAAGCCCCTCGGCATCCTCTGGTCCTTCTCCAAATGGCGCCAGGACGAGAGGCGGGGGCGGGCCGGGGAGACGAAGTGATTCATCGGGCGTTTCGGGCGTTGAGGGGTCAGTCCTTTTATTTTAGTATCCACAGGCCCGCGCCGCCTCCAGCCCTCCTCGGAACCGGCATTCATGAAGGCGCCGGCGGATTCGCGCGAGCGCGGGTCCTTCGAGGGCCGCCCGTTCCGGGCGCCAGAAGTAAAGGACTGATCCTTGCTTCCTGCGGAATCTGCATTGTATCGCCGCGTCAGATCGCGCCAGTCGTAAGCCACTCATATCGCGGCGGTTCCGAACGGGCGGTCCGCCGCGACTTGGGGATGCGGCCCCAGTATAATGACTACGTCGCCGCGCCCTGGCGGAAACCGCCGAAGCTTATAGACTTCTCATCTTCCTCCAAGGCCGGGTTAAGGTTCCATCCGTAGAATCAGAGCGGGCGACGGACGGAGAGCCGCGCGCCCGGGCTCCGCGGAGCGGTTCCGGGGAGCGGGGACGAGAAGACGGAACGTACGATGGGGGGACGACACGATGAGGAAACGAACGGGCATGCGGACGCTGCGGATCCTGTGCCTCGGGATCCTGGTCGGGTTCCCGATGCACGGCGCCCTGGGCGAGGACGAGGGATGCGAGGTCAAGGTCTCGCTGGACCGGATTCCCGCGAAGGTCAGGACCGCGATCCTGAAGGCCGTCGGCGAGGGGACGCTCGTGGACGTCGGGAGGATCGAGAGGAACGGGAAGACCTTCTACGAGATCGAGATGTGGATCGGCGGCGAGGAATACGATGTCCTCTTCGACCGCGAGGGCGAGGTCCTGAAGCGGGAGCGCGGGGACGAGGACGGGGAGGACGGGGACGACGCGGACGACGGGGAGGACGGCGAGGACGAGGACGGCGGCGTGGAGAGGAAGGTCTCCATCGACCAAGTCCCGGACGAGGTCCGCGCGGCCATCCTCGAAGCGGTGGGCGAGGGCACGCTCGTGGACATCGGAGAGATCTCCGCCCCGGACGGAAAGACGTACTACGAGATCGAGATGTGGCTCGACGGCAGGGAATACGACGTCCTCTTCGACGCGGACGGGAAGCTCCTCAAGAGGGAAGCCGAGGACGACGGGGACGGGGAGGAGGACGACGACGGGGATGCGAAGGGAGCCCGGAAGGCGGCCAGCAAGCCGATCGCCTACGAGGCGGCTCCCAGGAAGGTCCGGACCGCCATCCTGACGGCCATGGTCCGCGCGGACGGCGACGCCCGGCTCCTCGGCCTCAGCGAGGTCACACGGGGGAAAAGGAGCTGCTACTGGACCCGGATGCGCCTGGGGGGAAAGCGGCTCCACCTCCTCTTCAGCCCCGGCGGCAGGGAACTGGCCCGGCGCCTCGAGGCGATCGAGGATTCCGGCCGGGAGAGGAAGGTCTCCATCGACCAGGTCCCGGACGGGGTCCGCGCGGCCATCCTCGAAGCGGTGGGCGAGGGCACGCTCGTGGACATCGGAGAGATCTCCGCCCCGGACGGAAAGACGTACTACGAGATCGAGATGTGGCTCGACGGCAGGGAATACGACGTCCTCTTCGACGCGGACGGGAAGCTCCTCAAGAGGGAAGCCGAGGACGACGAGGACGAGGACGACGAGGATGACGACGACGACGATGAACACGACGACGACGACTGAGCCGGAACGCCGAGGCACCGGGAAGGCGGGAGCGGCGCAGGTCCGCTCCCGCCCTTCCTTCTCCCCCGCCGGGCCGCCGAACCCGTCCCGCGAACGGATGGAGCGTCCATGAACGTCCTTGTGGTCGAGGACTCGAAACGCATGGCCCGGGCCCTGAAGAAGGGGCTCGCCGAGGAGTGCTTCGCCGTGGACGTGGCCTCCGACGGTCCCGAAGGCCTGGCCAGGGCCGCCTCGGGCGAATACGACCTCGTGCTGCTCGACGTCAACCTGCCCGGCATGGACGGGTTCGGTGTCATGACCGCGCTGCGCGAGCGCCGGTCGGACGTACCGGTGATCATGATCACGGCCCGCGACGAGGTGGAGGACCGGGTCCGGGGGCTGGACGTGGGCGCGGACGACTACGTGACCAAGCCCTTCTCCTTCGAGGAGCTCCTGGCCCGCATCCGGGCGGTCATGCGCCGGCCCGGCTCCCGGGAGGAGCCGGAGCTGCGGGTGGGGGACCTGGAGCTCGACCCGGCCGCGGGGCGTGTCTGGCGGGCCGGCGAGCCCCTGCACCTCTCGGCCCGCGAGTTCGCCCTCCTGCGCGCGCTCATGAGCCGGCCCGACAGCATCCAGTCGCGGGCCCGGCTCTTCGAGGCGGTCTGGGGCTCGGAGCACGACGGATCGTCCAACGTGCTCGACGTCTACGTGAACTACCTGAGGAACAAGCTCGAGGCCGGCGGCCGCTCCCGCATCCTGCACACGGTGCTGGGGCGCGGATACGTCCTGGGCGAGAAACCCTGATGTCCCTGGCCACGAAGATCTCGCTGCTCGTGACCCTGTTCCTGGGCGTCTGCGGCGCGGCCGCGGGCACGGCCTTCCACGACGCCGTCAGGCGGTCCGTGGACGCCGAGCTCGAAAGCCGGCTCCAGGTGCGGCTGGCCTGGATCGAGGCGGGCCTGGCCCTCGAGGAGGAGGGGCTGGAGTTCGACGCGCAGGGCGAGCCGAGGAACGCCGCCGAGTCCTGGTCCGTCTCCCGCCCCGGCGGCCGCGTGCTCCTCCGCTCCCCGGACGATCCCCCCGACGGGGGGGAGGGGCAGCGCGTCCTGCGCCGGAACGTCACCCTCGCGCCACAGGAGGACTGGCCCTGGGCGCCGGACGGCGGGGACGCCGGGGAGGCGGTCCCCGGGGCCGGGGCGCGCCCGTCGGTCCAGCTCGTGATCGCCGCCGGGACCGACACGAAGGACGCGCAGGCGGAGCTGGAGCGCCTGCGCGCCGCGCTGCTCACCGTGGGGCCCCTGGCCCTGGCGGCGACGGCGGGGATCCTCGTCCTCCTCATCCGATGGCAGCTCTCCCCCCTGCGGCGCATGGCCCGCGAGGCCGGGCGGATCAGCCCCGGCGACCTGTCGGTGCGCCTGCCCGCGCCGGGCTCGGCCAGGGAGTACGCGCAGCTCGGGAACGCGCTCAACGCCATGGTGGAAAGGCTCGCCGACGGCCTGGAGAGGGAGCGGCGCTTCTCGTCCACGGCCGCGCACGAGCTCCGCACCCCGCTGGCCCAGCTCAAGACCGTGGTCGAGGTGGCCCTGCGCCGGGACCGGGACGCGGCCGAGTACCGCGACGCCCTGGCCGACGTCCGGGCCGACGTCGAGCGCCTGGAGAAGCTGGTGGACGGCCTGCTCCGGATCACGAGGAACCTGCGCCCGGAGGGGATGCGGGGCGCGCCGGTCCGGGTGGACGCGCTCGTCGGCAGGGCGGTCCGGTCGGCGGGGGCGGCCGGGACGGACCTCTCGGGCCTCGGGGGGGGCGCGGCGGTGGTCGGGGACGAGGAGCTCCTGGCCTCCGCCCTGGCCAACGTGCTGGAGAACGCCCGCCGTCACGCGCCGGGAACACGGCCCGAAATCCGTGCCCACCGGGAGGGAAGCCGGGTCGTCCTCGACGTCACCGACGGCGGCCCGGGCGTTCCCCCCGAGGCCCGGGAACGCATCTTCGAACCCCTGACCCGCCTCGACGCGGCCCGCACCGTGGGCGACCGGGCGGACGGCTTTGGCCTCGGCCTGGCCGTGGCCCGCTCGACGGCCCGCGCCTTCGGCGGCGACCTCGTCTGCACGGCGCGCCCGGACGGCGAGCCCGGCGCACGGTTCCGCTTCGAACTCGCCGCGGCCCCTTGAAGCCCCCCGACCCGTGAACGAGGAAACGCAGACCATGCCCGACGAGAAGCCCGCCTTCGAGCCCAAGCGGTTCCTTGGCCTTTGCGCCGTCGACTTCACGGCGCGGCTGTCCTACAACATGGCCCGCACTCCCGTGTCTCTTGAGGGGTCCTTGAGGGGTCAGTCCTTTTGTTTTCGTGTCCACAGGCCCGCGCCGCCTCAAGCCCTCCTCGGAACCGGCATTCCGGAGCCCGCGCCGCGCCGTTCTTCTCGCAGCATCCGCCGCAGGCCTCTGTGAAAGGGGTCAGTCCTAAAATCTTCAAATCAACGTTCTCGGCTCTGGCCGGTAGGGTGGTTTCATGCCCAGACAGCGGCGCAGCCTCGCCCGCTTCGCGATCCGCCCAGGCGAGGTTGTCACCACCAGTGAAAATCTGTAGCACTTACCGGCGATAAGTGTACCACCTGCACCCAGTCGTTGATTGCCTGGCTGATCCGGAAACGCACCGTGGTGCAAAACCGCTGGATCGCATGCAGGCTGTCCATGGGGGCGCCGGCTTACGTGTCCATGCTCACTGCTGCGGATTGCTTGCATATCCCTCTACAGGCTTCCGCCTGTAGTATCCCATACTCCTCATTCCCCACACGGAAGTGTGGGGTAGCACCTCTGCAATTTCGGGAACGTCTTAGGACGTTGTCGGGTTGCAAAACGTTCCATGCAAGCACCTTGTAGGGGCGGGGCTCGCCCCCGCCCAAACCGTCGGAACAACCCCAGGCGTCGGTTTTACGGTACGCGAACCGCGTCTGCAAACGCTCCTTCGGCTTGGGCGGCCGCAAGGGCCGCCCCTACACGCGGCCTCCTTGGGGCAACAAGGGACTCCGCCGCGAGGTCGTAGACGAAAGCGCCGCAAGCCCGGTGCGGATCCAGGGGTTGCGAGGCGGAAACAAGCTGCGAGAAGGGCGCCGGCTCAAAATACGCCCTGACGCGGTTTTTCGGGGATGCAACCGCGGAGGCGGAGGCGATCAGAAGCGCGAGAAGAGCCGCCCAGAGCGCGATGGTCATTTTTCTGAAAGCTGCTGACATAGTCCTCTACAGGCAGTACAAGGCTCACGCTGGCGCCCAGGGCCCCGGCGCGGGCCATCTACCCTCGAACGCCTTCCCTTCGGAAAGCGCCTCGGCAACGGGCCCGAGGAAGCCATGGATCGCTTCAATCACCCCGGCCAGTTCGGCGGGCACTCCCTCCAGCCGGTTCTTTCGAAGGAAGCCGCGCCACTGGGCCGCTTTGGCAGCGTCCGAAGCGAATTCCCCGGTCAAGGCCACGGGCCGGGGAATGATCTCGAGCTCCCGCCTCTCGAAGGTCTCCCGAATCGCCCTGGCCAGGACAGGCCCCTCGAAGTCGAACTGGCGGGACAGGGCCCACACATCGAAGAAGTCCCGGATACGGCTGTTCAGAATCCCCCGCAGGGCCATGGTGTGGAACTTCTCTGCGATCATGCTGTCCCGCGTGTACCCTCGAAGCCTCGGGGCCGGCAGGTCGATGATCGTGGGATAGTCCATCGTTACCGGGCCCGGCACCACTGTATCACCGATGCCCACGTCGATCTGCATCGAAATCCGAGCCGTACCGAGTCTCCCCTTGAATCGGACGCGTACGCCCTCGTACTCGGCTTCTTCGGCGATTCGCTCCCCCGCCATGCTCGCCGGATCGAATTCCAGGCCGTCGGAATCGTCCTTCCGGCTGCACACTTCTTTCATCAGGGCCACGATGCCTTCCACGTCATTGTGCACATGGCCAAGGAGGTCGATGTCTTTCGTGGGACGGGAGACGGAGATCTTCCACGCAGAGAGCATCAAGCCCCCCTTCAGGACGAAGCGATCCGCATGGGGCGATCTCGACAGGCGAAACAGGAAACGCTCCATGGCGAAGTACTGCAGGATCTCGTTGAAGGGACGTCCGCTTTCGCGCGCCCGGTTCAGCAGGCGCTGTCGAATGGATGCAGCGACGTTCTTGGGAGGGTTCAAAGCAGGGCCTCGATGTAGGGACGCATCACCTTCTCGACGCGCGACACGCGGGCGAAGTGGAGGAGATCGTCCGTGCGGCCGCGTTTACGACGCAGGTAGAGTTTCAGCGCCTCGAGCGCCACGTCGAGGCCGAGCTTGTTGCGGTACTTGAAACAGTCGGCCACCGACTTGGCTGCGCCATAGACACGCACCTTCACCCCGTCCATCTCGACGATCTCGATGCCCTCCGTGAAGGCATCTCCCGTGAACCAGAACACGCGCAGGGGCGGATGGACCAGCCTGGGCGGTTCCGCCCCTCGCTCGAGGGCGACGTGGATCTCGTGGGGAATCTGCGTCGTGATCTCGTGGAAGCTCAGGGCGGAGATCAGGCAGAGCACGCCGCCGGGCACGCGCAGGGCCACCGTGACCAGGTCGGGATCGCTCAGGGCCGGCAGCTCGGCGAGCCGGTACAGCCCGCGCTCGAGTCGTTCCAGCGCCCCGGAATCCCGCATGGCATAGAGCGTGCGTGGATGGACCCCGAGCCGGATCGCCTCCATCGTGCGAAGGACCCCGCCATGCTCGCGAAAGACAGCCGCAGCTCTGGCGAACGGTTCCTTGTTCCTTTGTTTTCGTTTCTTTGCCATGAATAGTATTACCAGCAATTACCGTCATCCGCTGGGTATTCTATCCTATCTGGTTCTCCGCGTCAAGCCAGACTGACATTTTTCAAGACAAGTGACGTTGTTTAGAGTGTATTGCAGGCCATAGGGTTATGGAAAGTTCTG
>CAZDSO010000162.1:0-11061 GCA_964508045.1 uncultured Planctomycetia bacterium
CGGATCGCCGTGGTCCCGGGCCGGGTGTCCGCGTGGCCCGGAACACACGCCTCCCGCAAACGGTACGCTTTGCCTTGAGGATCGCGGTCAAAGAACCCCGAAACGCGAAAAACGAACAGGATCTCGACCCCGGAAGGCCATCCCTCTGCGTCCTCTGCGCCCTTTGCGTCTTGGCGAGAAAAGAGCCGCGGCGTGGGCGTGAAAACCGGAACATGGTACGCTGAGGTCATGCCTGGAAGCATGAAAACCCGGCACCGTACCGGCCTGGGTCTTGGGATCGCCACCCTCGTGCTCTGCTTCCTCGCTGCGGAAACGGCCTCCTGCGGGGAGCCGCCGGATTCGGGCGTGAAGCCGGGATTCCTCGACGACGAACTGAAGCGAAACGTGAACGAAGCCATCCGGCGGGGCGTTCGATATCTTCTGGACCGCCAGGCCCCGGACGGCGCCTGGCGGGAAACCTGGTCGAACCTGCCCGGGCACCACCGCTTCGCCTCCGGCGAGACGGCCCTGGCGCTGGCGGCCCTCATGGCGTGCGGCGTCTCCCGTTTCGAGGTCCCGGTCGGGAAGGGATTCCGGGTCCTCGAAAACGAACCTCCCCAAACCGTCTACGAGGCGGCCGTCGCCCTCCTGGCGTACGCGGAAAGGGGTTGCACGATCGATCGACGTGGAAATCGGAAGGTCCGCCCTCCGGAATCCCCCTCGGCTTCGAGACACGTCGACCTCTGCACAAAATTCCTTCTCGAAAACAGGACCGGGAGGATCCGGGAATCAAACGGCGGGGAGATGGCGCCGTGGCGAATCTGGGGATACCCGTCCTGCTACGGCGACCATTCGAACACCGCCTTCGCCGTTTTGGGCCTGAAGGCCGCTTCCGAACTGGGGAAGGAGGTCCCGGAAAAGACCTGGCACGCGATCGTGGCGTATTTTCCCGAGGTGCAGGAACGGGACGGCCCGGAGGTCCCGCGCTGGGAATGCAGGAGCGAAGGCGCGAGCCCTTTCCATACGTTTCACGAAGGGAAAGGCGAACGCCTGCGCGCACGTGGATGGGGATACCGGTCGGGTCCGGCGAAAAAGGGAAGCGCGACCGGAAGCATGACCTGCGCCGGGATCCTCTCGCTTCGCATCGCCCTCCGCCAGGGGAACATCACCCGGGAATCGTCGAGAACCAGGGCCGAGAAGGCGGTCCGGGACGGGATGGCCTGGATGGATCAACACTGGAACGTCGAGACGAACCCCGACAGCCCCGGAAACGCCTGGCATGCCTGCTACCTGTTCCTCCTCGACCGCGCGGCCCGGGAAACCTCCTCCCTCTTTGTCGGGAGACACGACTGGTACGGGGACGGAGCGAGACATCTCCTCAGCAACCAGAAGTCCAGCGGCGCCTGGGAAGAACCGGGCGGCCCCGGCACGCTTTGCCGCACCTGCTTCGCCCTCCTCTTCCTGGCCCAGCCCACCTTGCCAAGCGCCCCGTACCCGTCCCCGGAATTCTTCCGCGAACGAAACAGACGCTCCGGCGTCGAAGAGGAATTCTGAGGACAATCCCTCTTCCCGGGCTCATGAGTTCCAGATTCCAGCGTTGATTGTGTGGTTGAGTGTCCGAGTAAGCAGGAAGTTGCCGCCGCTGAAATCGGAAATCCACAATGCCTCCATTCGAAATTCGGAATCCCTCCATTCCAAATCCACGCCTACACGATGCCCCCTCCCCTCTCCCCCCTCCGCGCGTGTATACTCGACCTCCGGAAACCGCATTCGAGGATCCGCCATGCGTTGTGTACACCGGCTCTTCCTGGCCGCCCTCCTGATCCAGAGCCCCGCCTCCACGCTGCTCGCCGGCGACGAGGCCGGAATCCGCGCCCTGCTGGACCAGGCGGGCGACGCGGACCGGCACGACGGCGCCTCCCAGGTGATCGTCTACGACCGCACCCGGAACACGGCCGAGGAGAACGGACGGACCACCCGCACGCGCGAGGTCCTGGCCAAGATCCTGAAGCCCGAGGGCGCGCGGGAGCGGTCCGTCCTCGCGCTCGGCTACGACCCCCGAACCAACAAGATCGCGTTCAAGCGCGTGCGCGTCTTCAAGAAGGACGGGACGGCGCTCGACGTCCCGCTCGAGCCGCTCGACCTGCCCTCGCCCGGGGGGATCATCTTCTGGGGCGGCCGACGGCTCGTCCTTCCCGTGCCGGGCCTCGGGCCCGGCGACGGCCTGGAGATCGTCACGGAGAAGACGGGCTTCAACATCGCCTACCTGGGCGGGGAGGACGAGAAGTACGTCCCGCCCATGCGGGGCCACTTCTACGACGTGGTCCGCTTCTGGACGGACAAGCCGGTGCTCGAGAAACGCTACGTCCTCGACGCGCCACGAAGCAAGCGGGTCCGCTTCGCCGTCTACAACGGGACGCTTCGGACCTCGCTCGACTTCGAGGGGGACCGCGCGATCTACACCTTCGCCGCCGAGAACCTGGAACCCTTCCAGGGCGAGCCCCGCATGGTCTCGAGGCTGGACGCGGCTCCCAAGCTCGTGCTCGCGACCGTCCCCGACTGGCCGGAGAAGTCGCGCTGGTTCTGGAAGGTCAACGAGCCGCGCTTCGAGGTCGACGAGGGCATTCGCAAGAAGGTCCGCGAGATCCTGGCCGGCAAGGAGGCGGAGGCGGAGAAGATCGAGGCGCTGGTCCACTGGGTCGCCGAAGAGATCCGCTACCTCGGCCTTTCCATGGGCGAGGGCGAGGGCTACAGCGCCCATCCCGCGACGATGACCTTCCGCGAGCGCGCCGGCGTGTGCAAGGACAAGGCGGGGCTCCTGGTCGCCATGCTTCGCGAGGCGGGATTCGACGCCTTCCTCACCATGACGCAGGTCGGGTCGCGGGTCGAGAAGATCGCCGCGGACCAGTTCAACCACGCGGTGACGGCCGTGTGGCGGGAGGGGGGGACCTTCCTCCTGCTCGATCCCACCTGGGCGCCGGCGAGCCGGGAGCTGTGGTCGAGCCTCGAACAGGAGCAGTACGTGGTCGTGGGCACGCCGGACGGGGAGCGGCGGGGACGGGCCCCGCGGACGCCGCCGGAAACAAACCGGCTCGACCTCGTCTCCCGCGTCGAGGTTCCCGCCCCCGGAACGGGAGGGGCCCTGTCCGGCCGGATCGTCTTCGAGACGTCGGGGTATCCGGACACGTTCCTGCGGAGAGCGATCCGGAAGAAACCGGCGGGCCGGGCCGCGGAGGTCTTCGAGGAACTCCTGGACGCCGTCGCGCCCGGCACGGAGCTCAGGGAGCTCGAGCTCGCCGATCCACGGGACCTCTCCCGCGACATGCGCGTCGCCGTCTCGTGGCGGACGGACGGCGCCCTGCTCGCCGGCGACGGCGCCCTGTTCGCCCGCAGCCCCGCGTTGCGCGTGCTGGCCGGCCTCCCGCTTCTCGAGGCGCCCTTCGAGGCGGCGGAACCCGGAAAACGGAGCCATCCCTTCGACCTGAGGAACACGCTCCGGGTCGTCTTCCGGGAGGAGATCGCGGCGCCCGAAGGATACGCCTGGCGCCTGCAGGAAGGGGCGACGCAGGAGAAGGCCGCGTCCCGCGACGGGGTCTGCTACGCGCGCTTCGTGGTGGACCCGAGGGCGGCGGGACGGACGCTGGTTCTTCGAGGACGGTTCGAGATCCGCCGCAAGCAGGCGCCGGCAACGATCCAGGCGGATTTCCGCGACGTCATGGGGGCCGTCAAGGAGGCGGCGGAGCGCTGGTTCCGGATGGAGAAACGCTAGCGCAAGAGGGATGGGGGATGGGAAGGCGTGGATTCGTGAATCTGGCACTGTGGCCTGGAGGGAGTCGACATGTCCGGAAAACTCGGGATGCTGACAGCCGCGCTGGTCTTGCTGGGGGCGGGCGCGTCCCGCGGAGCCGAAGCGGACCTCCGGCGCCTCGCGGCGGAGGCGCCGGACCGCGGGGACGATCCGGACGCCGACGCGCTGGTGCTGAAGGAGACGCGGACGATCGTGCTCGACGAGACGGGGAAGCGGACGGAGACCTTCCACCGGGTCGTGAAGGTGTTCACGCCGCTCGGGATCAAACGCTTCGCCGACCCCCGTTTCCCTTTCGACGAGGCCCGGCAGGCCTTCCGCGTCCTGGCAGCGCGGACCCTCGTACCGGACGGCACGATCGTGGAGACGCCTCCGCGGGGGATCAACGTCGTCACGCCCCGGGCCTGCGTCCAGGCGCCGGCCTATGCTTCCCGGCGCGAGGCCGTGGTGTCGCACGTGGGCATCGAGGCGGGTGCGCTGCTGGAGATCGAGATCGAGATCGCCGACAGGGAGGGGGGGCGGCGCGGCGTGTGGGGGGTGGAGGTCTTCGGCGACCGGGTTCCCGTCCTGGAGAAGACGCTGGTGGTGGACGTCCCGGACCCGGAGGCGCTCCGATCGAACATGCTTGGAATCCGGGGAGGGAAAGGGAAGTGGACCGCCTTCGAGAAGCCCGGCGTCTGGACGCTCGAGGACGTCCCCGCCTTCCCGGAGGAGCCGTGCTCGCCCCCCCTGGAAGAGCTCGCCCCCGGCGTGGCCTACAGCACGCTTCCCTCCTGGGACGCCTGGGGACGGGATTTCCTCGCCCGTTTCGAGAAGGCCGCCGGCGGGAAGCTGCCCGGCGACCTCGAAGAGGAGATCGAAGAAATCCGCAAGAAGAAGAGGACGGACGTCGAGAGGATCCTCGCGCTGGAGACGGTCCTTTCCCGCCGCGTGCGAAAGGTGCCCTACGACTTCGAGACGGGCGAGCTCCGCCCCGCCTCCCGGACCTGGCGGGAAGGCTACGCCCACGCTGCGGATCTCGGCGCGCTCTGGCGCGCCTGCCTGGAACGCCTGGGCCTGGAGGGACACCCCGCCCTGTTCTCCCGCGCCCGCCACAAGCCTCGCTTCGCGATCCCCTCGTCCTTTCCGGCGTTGCGGATCCGGGCCCGCTCCGAGGACGGATCGTGGTGGATCGACCCCCTCCGGCCGGCGAAGGAGACGGGGTTCTCGGCGCCCCCGCTCGCCTGGCACGTCCGGCCTTCCAGGGAAGGGGCGTCGGGACCGGCGGGACCCGTTCGCAAGGGAACGAACGCGCGGTCGGCGGAGGTGCGCGGAACGATCGTCCTCCGCCCCGGCGGAACGGTCCTCGCGAGCCTCACGGTGGAGCTGCACGGCGCGCTCAACCCCTGGTTCGTGAACGGGACGCGCGGGCCCTCGAAGGGCGCGATCCGCGAGGCGGTCCGGAAGGTCCTGCCGGGCGCCGAGATCGGGACGTGGGTCTGGGTCCGTTCGGGTCCCGACAAGACGATCGCGGCCCTCTCCTGCAAGGCCGAAGGGGCCGTGAAGCCGGAAGGCGGGATCGCCCGCCTCGCGCTTCCAGGGACGTTCTTCCTGGATCCCCCGGTTCTTCCCTCCCCGGCGCGCGCGCATCCCTATCGGTTCGATTCCCCCTTCGCGGAGACGGTGGAGCTCTGGATCGAGCCCCCGGCGGGGTGGAAGGCCGCGGCCTTGCCCGCGCCCGTTTCGGGCGAGATCGGGGGGGCCTTCCGCATGAGCGTGCTGGGCTGGCACAAGGGGGGCGACGTGCTCCTGTTCCGTTCGGTGGAGGCGCCCGGCGGTGACGTGGGCGCCGGAGACCTCGCGCGTTTCCGTTCCCTTCTCGCCCGCTGGAAATCCGCGCCGTCGCGGACCGTGCTGTTCGAGACGGGGGGGGAGGGGAAATAGGAAAGGGGAATGGAATTCAGGAAGTGAGGAATTCGTTTTCTGCCCTGAATTCGTACTTCCTCAATCCCTACATTCCTGGATCGAAAGCCCTTTTCACTTCCCCTGGATGCCTCCTCCCTCTTCCAGGACCTGCAGGAGCCAGCGCAGGACCCGGTCCGCGGCCTCGTCGAGCGCGCCGTCGTTGACCACGGTGCCCTGGTAGAAGGCCGGGTCGGCGAGATCGACGCCCTGGTAGAGGGGATCGGGGTGGTTCGCGTAGCGCTCGGCCTCCTCCTCGGAGCGCCGGTCCAGAAAGGCGAGCGCCTCCCCGGGCGTGTCGAAGGAGCGGTCGCCGTAGCGCCTTCCTTCCATCACCCGCGCGGCGCGCACCGCGTCCGGGACGTCGATCTGCAGGGCCAGATCGGGCTTTCCGAGCACGGCCGCGAGGTTGCTGTCGAGGATGAGGACCTCCCCCGTCTCCTTCGCCTCCTCGATCCGGCGGATCACGCGCCGGTCGAGATCGGCGTCCCATTCGGGGTGCTCGGGAATCAGCCGGTGGAAGGTCTCGATGGGCATGCCTCGCTCGCGGGCGAGGTCGCGGAAGATCTTGCCGGTGGAGAGGCGTTCGGCCCCGATCCGCCCGGCGACGCGGTCGGCGATCGCGGAGCGCCCGACTCCGTGCTTCAGCCCTCGTCCCCCTTCCCGCGGGGCGCTGCCCAGCACCGCCACGAAGCCCCGGCCGGTTTCTTCCTGTCGCCGGTCGAGCGCCCGCCGCACCGTCTCCGCCTTCGCGTCACGTTCCACGGACATGCGACTCCACGAACGGATTCACCTGATCCTGCCCTCTTGTTGGAACAGCGAAATCTGGTTCTTTACCAGGTCATTTGTTTTCGCCCTAGTAGACGGGAACGACCTTTTCCACCTTGCCCTCCTTCGAGATCTTCACGAGTCGGAAGTTCGAGGTCACTCCCCAGCCGGTCCCGTCGGCCTGGAAGGAGAACCGGGCGAAGTATTCCGGCCAGCCGCGCATGCGTTCGATCTCGAAGGGGGTGGTCTCGAGGGAGTCCACGTCTCCGAGGCTTCCGTCGCGGAGGCCGCCGGTGAGAAACCGTTTCCGGTCCGGGGAGACGCCGATGCCGTAGTTGAACGAGTTTCCGGACCGGAACAGGGTGGTCTCGCCCGAGGGGAGGATCACGGCGTTCTTGTTGTCGTAGTTGAGCACCCAGGCCTTCTCCTCGCCCAGGATGAGTTCCGATTTTTCCCAGCTCGTCGAGAACCACGTCTCCGCGCCGGAGAGCCGCTTCCCGGAGGGCACCTCGAAGACGGTGTAGACGGACATTCTGCCGTCGTTCTTCTGCCGGAAGGTGTCCTTGTCGATCCCTTCGAGTTCCTCGGGGATCTCGTTGTAGGGGATCTTCTTCTCCTTGTCGTCCGGCCCGTCGGTGAGGGCGGCGAGCCTCTTGGCGCCGGCGTCGAGGCCGAAGGCGCGGATGCGGTCGGGGAGGACGGCCTCGCCCTTTTCGGACCCGTCGGTCATGGAGAGGAAGACGATCTTCCTCTCTCCGTCCCAGCGGTAGGCGGCGAGGAGGTCGGCGGCGGGGACGCAGTTCATGTAGCCGGCCTTCTCGACCTTCTTGACGACGTCCCAGCTCTGGGTGTCGTAGTAGTAGAGGGTTTCGGTCTCGTCCTCCACGACGAGGCGGGAGCCGTCCTTGTTGAAGCAGAGCTCGCCGACGCGCGCCTCGACCCAGATCCGCCGGGTGACGTCGAGGGTCCGGCCGTCGAGGACGTAGAGGGTGCGGCTCTGCCCGCCGGCGACGACGGTCGCGCCGTCGGGGCTCGCAGCCACGGCGCCCAGACCCCACCAGGCGGGATCGCGGGCCAGGGAGTCGGCGGAAACGAGAAACAGGAAGGCGGCAACCGGCAAGGCGAGTCTCTTCATGGCATCCTCCGTCGAAAAACGCGGGCGGGTCCCCGGGTCTACCAGGATGGCGGAGGGAGTGGGATTCGAACCCACGATCCCTTTCGGGATAGCGGTTTTCAAGACCGCCGCCTTCGGCCGCTCGGCCATCCCTCCGGCGCCAGTATAGGGGCGTGAAACGACGGGGACAAGGCGTCCCTCGCCTTCGTGTTTGAAGCCAAGGCATCCATCCCGCGGGCGGCCGGGAGCGCGGGCGTCCCGCCCGCAGCACCTCGGCGCGGTGCTTGATCGGGTACAAGGGTCCAATCGCCGGACGCCCTTCGAGATCGGGGCAGGTGGCCGACGCGGATCAGGGGGAACCATGCGCGAATGGAGAAGGGGAACACGCCTGCTCATCTTGCTGCTTCTTCTCTCTTCCGGCTGCTCTTATCTCGACAACCGGATGAAGGATCTCGGAGACTGCGCCCGGTTCGATGGCGCGAAGCAGGGGCGAGCACATGGTAGTATGCGCCAGATCGAAAGAACGTGGAGGAACCGTGATCCGCATCGACGTGGACAGAGGCCGGATCGAGGCCTTCTGCAAGAAATGGCGTGTTGAAAACGCCGTTCCGAATTGCTGCGGGCGAGACGCCCGCGCCCCGTGCAGCGTTGCCGGGCACGGGCAAGGGCGACCACACGGGGTCGCCCCTACGCGCGATCCAATATCCAAAATCCGGTTCTTCTGACCATTCCCGCCGGTGAAGAGAGAGAGAGAGAGAGAGAGAGAGAAGATGGGGGTTTTGATGGTTGGAATCCTTTCTCCTGGTCACGACGGGGGGCCTTCTGCCGCCGCCTGCAGGTGTCGCGCCGGCTCTCCGCTTTCGCTTCGCGCCGTCACGGCCCCTGCTGGCGCTCGCTTGTACAACTAGTCGGGGTTCACGAGGCGAAAGCCCCCTGGGAGTACTATGGGGGGCTTTCGCTGAGAGCCCGCGGGGGCTCTGCCCCCGAACCCCCGCCGGGGGGATAAGATCCCCCCGGCCCCCCCCGATGGATTTGATGGAGCATCGTACTGGTTCTGGAATCACTCGAGATTGATGCCGCTGCAGCAAAGATGAATCATCCCGATGAGGGCGGAAACGCTGTGAAAACCGAAGGCCTTGTGAATGCAGAGTTTGATCTTGTTTGCCATGCCTTCGAGATTGGCGTTCGTGATTCCGTCCCAGCGCATGAACCCGAGAATGCCGTCCATGTGCTCCCGAACGGTTCGTGCGAACTTCCGCAACGGTTCGAGACGGGAGAGCAGGGCACTGCGGGTCCAGCGACGGAGAAAAACCCGCGCTTCTTCTTCGTCGCGAATCTCCCACAGCTCTTCGAAATCGACGCGGAGCTGATAAGCCCGGTGCAGGCGTTTGGGGGAGGCCATGTTCGCCATCATCGCAGCCATGGCCCAGCTGGAGCGCGACATCATCCGTGAGAGGGTCATGGCCGGGATGCGGAGGGCCAAGGAGAGGGGGAAGAGGATCGGCAGGCCCATGTCCGAGGTCGACCCCTCCGCCGTTGCGGACCTCAGGGAGCAAGGCTTGAGCCTCAGGAAGATCGCCGAGAGGCTGGGAACATCGCCGGCCAAGGTCTCCCGGGTACTGGCGGGTGTTTCAAAAGGGTTGCCCGAGGATCCCGCGTAGAACGCCTCGAAACCGCCCTTTCGAGCCACATCTCAGAGGGCTAGATTTGTTTCAAAAGGTAGTGGTTTTGGTTCACTCGCTTTGGTGCTTTCCACCAAATCTCTCTGCAATATCTCGCAGGAGGGCCTCATCGTACAAGGCAAATTCGTTATGTCCGTCAATGATACCTGCAGCGCTTGCCTCGTCAAAATATAGCCGTGCTTCTTCGTAGAAGGGCGTGTGAAGCCGCCGGAAAATTTCAACATATTCTCGAAAATCCAGCACCTCAGGCCCACCGTATACTTTCGAAATGAATGGGCCGGGATCGATAAAACTCAACATTCTCGTTATTCCTTCGTAACCAATAAACGAGATTAGTCCTGCATCCTGTTCCCCTTTTGCCTTCAAATGAAATAAACAACTTTTTTGAGGTCCTCCTGGTGACGATTGAACGGAATGGACAATCTTTATCTGCTTAATTCTTCGGTCCTCATTTCTGATCCATTCTACCCATCCATCTTCGGGTTTCTGGATAATCTCTCCGCATCGATCGCAGATCCACTGCTTCAAAGGTTTAAGCATCAGGACCTCCTTTACTCATTTTCGAACCCGTGACTCTTGAACTTCAACGTCTGGCTGTTCTCTGTGACGATTCGGATGACGTTTTCGGGTACTCCTCCCGGCACGTCGGCCTCGATCTCCAGGGTGATCTTGACGTCTGCGCCGATGAGGCCGGAGAGGTGTGAGATGACCTCTTCGGCGATCCGACCGGCGTCGCGGCCTACGCGTTCCGGATCGAGGGCGGCGGTGCCGTAGAAGCGCCTGGCTTTGGGCGGTTCGGGCTTTATGGGAGGTTTCGGTTCAACAGGTTCGTCTTCGTCCCGCGTATCGCCGGTCTCACTCACCCCGGTGCCTGTCGGCGGTGGCGCCGCCGGCACTTCGGCGTCGAGCTGGGCGCGGGCTACGTCCGGCTTGACCAGGAGGCCGGGGTCGTTGACGTCCTTGATCGTGACCTTCTGGGCGAAGCGGAGGCCCTGGTAGCGTTCACGTTCCTCGTCGAAACTGTCGGCATAGGCGAAGGAATCCTGGTCCCAGGACAACAGGGCGAGGCCGCTTCTGATGCAATCGAGAAGCGTCTCAGGCCCTGCGAGACGTGGGAGGTAGGGATACCTCGCGAAATCCTCGGCCAGCTGGGCGATGGGGACGTGGCCGCCGCGCCAGAGCGGTACCCGATCCATCTCCAGTCGAAGGACAGCCGGGCCAAACGTGGTGATGAGATGGCCCTTGTTCTTCAGTTTCTTGCTCGCACGGACGGCCAGTGCTTCGGTGCCGTTCATGCGGATCTTCTCGATCTCCACGGGGTCCTGGGCGCTCTTCTGGACGGGAACGAGCAGCCACTGGTACGCCTCGGGCATGCGGGCCGTCACGGTCGCGTCCGCTCCGGCGAGCTGCTGTTCCGCCTGCTTCCCTTGATGGGGGTCGAGGTTCAGGGCCTCCTTTTCCCTAACGATGGAGTCCCAGGCGAGATACCGGCATACGGCCTCGTCCAGGTCCTGCAACCGCGTCTTGTCGAGCGCGGCGAACACGAGCGTATTGCGGAATAGACGGGGCGTGTTGCCGCGGAATTCGAGTATCTGCTTCGCCTCCCGGACCGCCTGGCAATCCGTCTCCTTCGTGCAGGGGTGGTCCACCCCCAGCACGACCAGTCGGGCGTCCGTGTCGTCCGGAACGTCCTGCCCGGACTGGGGAAGCGCGTGTATTCTCTCGAAGTCTCCCGTCTTCCGCAGATCCGACTTGACCCGCTTCTCGATCTC
>CAZDSO010000163.1:0-7552 GCA_964508045.1 uncultured Planctomycetia bacterium
CTGGACCTTCGAGAAGGGCATCGTGGTCTTCGGATGGATGCCGCTTCCCTTCGCGCTGGGCATCGGGTTCGTCCTGCTCGCGCTCGCGGTGTGCGGCGTCTACCTGTTCCGCTTCTGGCCCTACAGGTAAGCCATGGAAATCGCCGTCCTCGTCATCTTCGGCCTGGCGCTCCTCCTTCTGGCCGTCTACGGCTACAAGATCTCGGCCAAGACGGCCGAGGACTACATGCTCGCCGGCCGCGGCATCGGCATCGTGGTCATGTTCTTCTTCTCCCTCTTCACCATCTCGAGCGTGTGGACCTTCTACGGCTATCCCGGCTTCCTCTACCGGAACGGCCCCGGCTTCGTCTACTTCATCTGGGGATGCCTGATCGGCTTCATCGCCCTCTACATGTTCATCGGGCCCCGCTTCTGGGCCGTCAGCCGCCTCAACCGCTACCTCTCCCCCGTCGAGGCCGTGGCCGCGCGCTACGAGTCCAAGGGGTTGCGCCTCCTCCTCGCGCTGGTCCTGCTCGGCGCCGTCATCCCCTACGTCGCCGACCAGTCGCTGGGCGTGGGGCTCGGCTTCACCGCCCTCACCGGCCTTCCCCGCGAGATCGGCATCCTCTACACGGGGGGGCTGCTCGTGCTCATCGTCCTCCTCGGCGGGATGCGCCTCACCGCGTGGGTGAACATCCTCCTCGGCTCCCTCTTCACCGTCGCCTTCCTCGGCTCCCTGCTCTGGGTCACCTTCAAGTTCTTTCCCGGGGGCTTCGTCGAGGCGGTGGACGTGTTGAAGGAGAACCGGCCCGATCTCTTGAGAACGCCCGGTCCCGAGGGGCGCTTCACCCCCGATTTCACCGCGGGCGTGCTGGTCGTGGGCCTGCTCTCCATCACCTGGCCCCACGTGGCCGTGAGCACCATGACCGCCCAGGACAAGCGCATCTTCAAGTGGATGCCCATCCTCGGCCTCTTCGTCGCGGGCCTCTTCTTCTATTCCATCCCCTTCTTCTTCGGGCTGATCGTGGCCCCCGCCATCGGTTTCCACCCCGACGGCGAGAAGACGCCCTACCAGAGCGTGGAAGGCCGGACCCGGGAGATCCTCGTCGCGGCGGAACAGGAGGGCGCTTCCCTCACGGAGGCGGAGGCCGAGGCCCAGGCGAAGGAGGACGTCCGGGAATACGCCGACACGATCGTCCAGACCACCGTGACCACCTACCTGCCGCGGTGGTTCTCCATCTTCGTGATGATCGGGGTGATCGGCGCGGCCGTGTCCACGGCCTCGGTGCAGCTGATGACCTCGAGCATCATCATCGCCCGGGACGTGGTCCACGGTTTCTTCAAGCCGGACGCGAGCGAGCGATTTCTCGTGACCTCCACGAAGCTGTCCGTGATCGGGGTGCTGGGGCTCAGCATCCTCATCGCCTGGTGGTACCCGGTGGAGCTGGCGCTGTACCTGGTGAACATCGCCGTGCCGGGGTTCGCCCAGTGGGGGCCCGCCCTGATCGGAGGGATGCTGTGGAAGCGGGGGACCCGGGCCGGGGCGCTGGTCGGGGCCGGCGTGGGCAGCGCCTACCTGATCATCGGCGTGGTCCTGTCGGTTCTCCTCTTCGGGGCCGGGGAGCTGGAGGCCCCCCGGATCTTCTTCGGAAAGAATCCCGCCCTCCCCACGCTCGCCGTGAACCTGATACTCTATGTCGTGGTGAGCCTTGTCACCCGCCCGCCGGCGGAACCCGTCAAGCGGAGATTCTTCGATGAAGTGGAAGCTTTTCTCTCGAAAAAGGGCTAGCAAGGCCCCCCGCTGGCGCCTCATGGAACGGCCCGGGGCGGACGCCGCCGACCTGCTGGCCTTTCCCGGCGCCCTCGTGGAAGGCCGCGTGGCCAGCCGGTACCTCCTCTCCGGGGGCGGGGGGTGCCCATCCACCGTCGTCGTCCAGCGGGTGGACAAGCCCGGCGTGCTGGTGGGCCCGGACGTGGTGGTGGACGAGGCGGGCGCGAAGGAGGCGGGGATCGACGTGGCCCGCATGCCGCGGTCGGGCCGGGGCGGGGTTCTGCCCGCCGGCGCCCACTCGCTGGAGCAGATGATCCTGGATGAGCCGGATGCGTTCGAGCCCCACCCCTCCGCGGACGACGACCTCTCGGTGCTCCTCTACACCTCGGGCACGGTGGGCAAGCCCAAGGGGGTGATCCTGACCCACGGGAACTTCCTGGCCGACTGCCGTCTGATGGACCAGCTGTGCCCGATCCGCGCCGACGACCGGGTGGTGGCGGTGCTTCCCCTCTTCCACGTCTTCGGGCTGACCAACGTGATGCTCGGGGCGCTGGTGCACGGCGCGGCCGCGGCGCTGGTGCCCCAGTACTCGCCGGCGAACCTCCTGCAGACCATGGTGGAGACGAAGGCCACGTGCCTTCTGGCCACCCCCACCATGGTGGTGCACCTCATCCGGCTCCAGAAGCGGCGCCGGCTTCCCCTGCCCGGGACGCTCCGGTTCTGCATCACGGGCGCGGCCCCCCTGCCGAAGGAGACGATCCGGGAGTTCGAGGAGGTCTTCAGCGCCCCCCTGATGGAGGGCTACGGCCTGACGGAATCGACCTCGGCGGCCTGCCTGAACGTCAACCCGCAGGCGAAGCCCGGGTCGGTGGGCGCCCCGCCGGCGGGCATCGAGGTGCGCATCCTCGACGAGGCGGGGAACGCGCTGCCTCCGGGGACGGTGGGCGAGATCGCCCTGAAGGGCGCGACGGTGACGCAGGGATACTACAACCTTCCCGAGGAGACCGAGGGTTCGTTCCGGAACGGGTGGTTCCTCACGGGCGACGTGGGCTACCTGGACGAGGAGAACCATCTCTACGTCACGGACCGCAAGAAGGAGCTGATCATCAAGGGCGGGTTCAACATTTCGCCCCGGGAGATCGAGGAGATCCTGCTGGAGAACCCCGGTGTGCGCGAGGCGGCGGTCATCGGGGTGCGGCGGGAGGAGCGCGAGGCCATCAAGGCGTTCGTGGTGGCGCGCAAGGGGACCACGGAGAACGAGATCCTGGGCCACTGCAAGGAGCACCTCGCGGCGTACAAGATTCCCAACGTGGTCGAGTTCCGCGACGTCCTTCCCAAGGGGCTGACGGGGAAGGTGCTCAAGAAGGAGCTCCGGGAGGACTACGTGGACCGGCGACTGATCGGGAGGATCGATGGGCCTGGAATCGGTGCTGAGAACCTGGGCGGAGTCGTCTGAGGAGAAGCCGGCTCTGCTCTTCGAGGGCGGGGAGATCGCCTACGCGGACGTGGATCGGCTTTCGAACCGCGTGGCGTCGGGGCTGAAGAAGCTGGGCGTGCGCCCCGGCGACCGGGTGGCCCTCATGCTGCCCAACGTGCCGGAGTTCATCTACGTGTTCTTCGGCGTGCAGAAGCTGGGCGCCGTCGCGGTCCCCTTCAACACGATGTACAAGGGCGGGGAGGTGGCCCACATCCTCAAGGATTCCGGGGCCCGCGCGCTCGTGGCGCTTTCCAGCTTCGCCCCGCTCGTCAACGAGGTCCTGCCCATGTGCGAGGCCCTCGAGCACGTGATCTACACGGGCGAGAGGAACATCACCTTCGCCGATCCCGACTCCACGGCCTTCGTCCAGCTCGTCCTGGCCCCCCCGGCCGACGGCGACCTGGACGGCCTGTACCGCCGGACGGGGGAGGCGCTGATCCAGGCCCTCCACGCCTTGGGGGCCGAAAAGGCCTGGTACGTCCACCGCGGGGCGCTGCGCCAGGCGGAGGGGAAGAAGATGGGCGGCTTCCTGATCTCGGAGACCGAGGGCGTGTACGTGGTGAACGCGCAGGTCTTCCTGGGCCGCTTCGAGGTGGACCGGTTCATGGACGTCATCTGGGTCCCGGCGGAGGTGAAGGACAAGGTGGTGGAGCCTCTTTCGTCGGTGGAGGAGGAGACGGGAAGCCGGCCCTCGTTCGAGGCCTTCCGGGACGCGGTGTCCGGCGCCGTCGCGGAGGTCTTCCAGGCGGCCTGCGAGGCGGGCAAGATGAGCCGGGACGAGCTCTTCGGCTACGAGAAGCTCCGCTCCCAGGCTTTCCGGACTTGAAACGGATGCCCCGATCGCCGACACTGGTCGAAGAGGCGTACAGGCGTTGTAAGCGGAGACGTCATGGAAAACCGGCAAGCCATCTCCCTGTTCGGCAAGGTGGCGATGCAGATGGATCTGCTGACACGGGAACAGATCAACCTGTGCCTCAAGATCCAGGCGGAACGGAACGAGCAGGGGGAACGCAAGCCCCTGGGCCGCATCGCCGTGGAAAAGGCCTTCCTCTCCGAGGAGCAGGCCGACCGGCTCGCCATCGTCCAGGCCTTTCTGGAAGCCCGGACCGACGACCGGCGCTTCGGGGAGATCGCCGTGGCCAACGGCTTCGTGACCCGGGAGCAGGTGGCGGACGCCTTGGCCCTGCAGAAGAAGGAGTTCAAGGCCGGCAAGGGCATCCGCCGCATCGGGCAGGTCCTCATGGATCTCCGGTACGTGACCCAGCAGCAGCGCGACGCCGTCCTCCGGGCGCAACGGAGGCTGAACGAGAACTGACGCCGGGGGGGCGCGTCCCCCGGCGCCCCCCCTCGAGAGGGATGAATACGAAGGAGCGAGACATGAAACGACATCATCCGGCTTGGATCGCCTTGGGGGCCCTGTTGCTCACGGCCGCCGGCTCCGGGTGCGGGCCCCTGGGCACGTTCAACATGTACCACCGCATCTCGGTGCTCGACTACTCGGTGGCCCCCCACAAGCAGGGCCGGGTCGCGCCCGAGAGCCTGCAGAACGTCAAGGAGGCCGCCGTCCGCTGGCTCCGGTCCCGGAACCTCTTCATGGAGGTCGACGAGAGCGGAAGCGGCGGCGGGCCCGACACCCTCTTCGTCCAGGGCGTCGTCACCGGCTACCGCGGCCACAGCCACGGACGGACCGCCTTGAACGTCTTCACCGGCGTGGACGTGAGGGGCCTTGCGATCATCGACTACCGGTTCTTCGATGCCACGGGCCGGACGATCCTGACGAGACGCGTCCAGTCCCGGTACCGCTACCCGGCCCCCAACGGAGACCCCACCGCCGAGGCGGCCGGGTACGACCTCGCGAACTTCGTCGCCTGGCACAAGAGCGTCCGCCCCGGGTACCGGTAAGGGCCCGCGCAAGAAGTACTTCCCATTTCCAGATCGCTTCGATGACATGGGCGGCCCACAAGGGGAGGGACGCGTGCACGTCGTCACCGGCGCTTCAGGATTCATCGGAAGCCACGTGGTGGACCGGCTCCTCGACGCGGGGAAGGACACGGTCGCCTGCGTGCGCAAGACCAGCGACCGCCGCTGGCTCGACGGCAAGCCCGTCTCCCTTCGCGAGGTCGACCTCGACACGGGCACGGGGCTCGCCGAGGCGCTCGCCGGCGCCAAGGTGGTCTACCACGTGGCCGGCGTCACCCGCTCCGCCGACGCCGAGGCCTTCCGGAAGGGAAACTGCGAGAATGCCGTCCGCCTCGCCCGCGCGGCCCTGAAGGCCTCACCCGGCCTCGACCGCTTCGTCTACGTCTCCAGCCTCGCGGCGTCCGGGCCCGCGCGCGACGGACGCCCCCTGTGCGAGACCGATCCCCTGAGACCCGTGAGTTCCTACGGGGTCTCCAAGCGGGACGCCGAGCGGGAACTGCGCGCCGTCGAAGGCCTGCCGCTGGTCGTGGTCCGGCCGCCCATCGTCTACGGGCCCCGGGACACGAATCTCCTCGCCCTCTTCCGCGTGGCCTCGAAACGGGTCTTTCCCGTGGCGGGCTCGGGCCTGCAGGAGCTGAGCTTCGTCTTCGGGCCCGACCTGGCCGGGGGCATCGCGGCCGCGTCCGAGGCGCCCGTGGACGGCGCCTACTTCCTCACGGGGGGATCGGCCGACTGGCTCCGGGCGCGGCGGGCGATGCAACAGGCGCTTAAGCGGCGCACCCTGCTGCTCCCCCTTCCCGCGCTCGTCCTGCGGGCCGTCGGCGAGTTCTTCGAGAGGCGGGCGCGGTTCTCCGGCGTTCCCCATCCCCTCAACCGCCGGAAGATCGGCGAGATGCTGGAGCCGTGCTGGACCTGCTCCGGCGACCGGGCCCGCGAGGATTTCGGCTTCCGGCCCTCCGTTTCCCTGGAAGAGGGGTTCCGCCGGACCGCGGCCTGGTACCGCGAGGCGGGGTGGCTCTGAGGGGCCGGCGCGGGCCTACTGCTCCTTGAGCATCTTCTTCACGGTCTTGGGAATGAGCTCGTTCTTGATGTAGTTGTTGATGACCCGGAACTTGTCGTCGAGCATCTCCTTGAGCTCGTCGCTGGAGAGCAACCGGCCGATCATGTTGGTGAAGATGGCCGATTCCCCCGGGCCCCCCGGCGATCCGTAGCCGCGGACCGCCGACCCCGAGCCCGAGCCCCGGAGGCGCGTCTCGATCTCCTGGCGCACCTGCGTGATGCTCACCAGGCTCTCGAAGAACTCGGGCGGCGGCAGCTTGTCGTCCAGGAACTTGCCCACGTAGCGGGGAACCATCTCCTGGAACGCCTCCTCCGTGCGGCGCCGGATCTCCTCGCCCACCAGCACGCGGACCTGCTCGGTGTTCATCCCGCCTCCTTCGCTCTCGCCCCCGCCCCCCGCCGGCACGGCCGTCGTTGCCACCTCCCGGACCGCGTCCTTCCAGCGGTCCGATTCCATGAACTCGTTGAGCTGGCCCTCGATGCCGTCCTGGACCCGGCTCCTCAGATCCCCCAGGAATCCCTTCAGGTTCTCCTGCGAAACCTCCTCCGAGACGCGACTCGCCACCTCCTCCACCATCTCCTTCAAGGCCGCCTCGTCCGCCGGCTTGACCCCCGACGCCTCCACCTGGCCCTTCAGCGCCTCCAGGTCCTTCGACACCGCGCGCCGGCTGATCCCCTCGATGAGCTTCGCCATCTCCGGCGACTGCAGCATCGCGCCCAGCTGCTCCGAATGCTTCTTCATCTCGTTGCGGATCTTCCCCAGCTCGATCTTGATCTGGCGGACCAGACCCTCCGCCTCCCGCGCGAGGATCTTCTCCGTCGTCTTGCTGGCGATCTCCCCGATGGGCTCGTAGAGGGCATCCAGGTCCAGCGAGGACACCGACGCCTTCTCCGCCGCGATCGCTTCCACCGTCGAACGGAACGCGTCCTCCTCCAGCGCCGCGGTCAACCGCTCGGAGACCAGCTCCGCGATACGCTCCTCCGACACCGTCTCCTCGCGAAGCGACTCGATCTTCTCCTCGAGACGCGCCATCAGACCGTCCGACTCCGCGAAGGAACGGAGCTTCTCCTCGATCAGAGCCGCCACGCCCTCCTCCTCCATCCCCCCTCCGGCGTCCTCCCGCCCCTCGAGCAACGGCGCCGCCTCGCGCTTCGCGATCTCCGCGATGGTCTCCTCCGTCGGGACGCGCACCCCTTCCAGCGCTTCCCGGACCTGGTCCGCGACCGCGCCCCGGAGCGCCTCCTCGTCGGGCGCGTTTCCGCCGGCGTTCTCGATCTCCTCGCGGATCGTGCCCCGGAGCGCCTCCTCGTCGGGCGCGTTTCCGCCGGCGTTCTCGATCTCCTCG
>CAZDSO010000163.1:7652-10911 GCA_964508045.1 uncultured Planctomycetia bacterium
CGGATCGTGCCGCGAAGCGCCTCCTCGTCGGGGGCCGGCGCGACGCTGCCTTCCGGAAGCGTTCCTTCCTCTCGCATCCGCTGCACGTTTTCTTCGATCAGTCCGCGAACGATTCTCTCCAGGGCGTCCCGGAGCATCGACGCGCCCGACGCCAAGGAATCCTCGGGAGTTCCGTCCATGTTCCCTTCCCTTTCAAGATCCCCTCGTTCGATCGTGTACTGTAGCAGGGGGGCGGATCTTCATGCAAGCGTCGGGTTCCGTCGCCGGGACGCACAAGACGCGAAGGGGATGCAAAAACCGCCGGGGATTGTGCATGATGATGAGAGGAAGCGGAAACGCGGAGAGATTCCCGACGCGGGAGAGCGATCCATGAGCGCAGCATGCGGACCAGGGAGGGCGGGACCGGCAACCGTCTTTGCGGTCGTCGCGGTCTTCGTCCTGCTCGCCGGGTCGGCGTCCGCCCAGCTCACGCACGACGATTTCGAGGACCGGACGTGGAACTACTCGTCCCGCTACTTCTTCGAGGTGCTCTCCTTCTCCTCCCCCTTGCGGTGGGACGCCCTCTGGGACGAGGACCGGACCGGCTACCGCCTGGACCTCGGCTCGGTGCTCACCGACGAGTTCTGGATCCGCCAGGAAGCGCAACTCGTGCAGGACCTCGATGAGTGGCTGCTCTTCCGTTTCTCCTTCCTCCAGGCCGAGGACTACGACGCCCGGACGCTGCGCCACCGCATCGAGATCGAGGGGCCGGCGTGGCGGGGGATCCGGCCGGCCGTCTTCACCGAGCTCGACCCCTTCAAGGAATGGATCGACCTGGGGATCGGGGTCTCGGGACGATGGCCCGGCGTCTGGGAGGGATCGCTCTCGTTCACGCTGGTGGACGCGGTGTTCAACCGGAAGGCCAAGGAGAGGTCGTACGAGAAACCGCCGCTCTACCTGGAGCACGACTCGTCCTTCTGGATCGTCCCCTCGGCCGTGAAGGCCGGCTTCTTCGTCTCCTTCGACACGCCCATGATCCTGGACGACGCCGCCGAGAAGGTCGAGTACCGCTTCAAGCGGCTGAGGCTGGGGTTTCGCGCCGACGCCGAACCCGCCGAGGCGTGGGGGATCCACCTGGAAGCGTCCGGCGAGTGGACCTACAAGAAGCGAAACCGCGACGCCTACACGCCCCCGGACCCCGAGACCCGACGCTTCCGGCGGGACGCCGGTCGACTGCGACTGGAGGGCGAGCGGACGTGGACCCGGCCTGACGGGTTCGAGGAGGCGGTCGGGGCGGGATTCCAGTGGATCGAACTCCACGAGGTCTGGCGAACCCTGCACGATCGCGTGGAAGACCGGACCCTCTTCAAGCGGGACTTCGCCGTCTACGGGCGGACGCGCATCCTCCTCGCTTCCCCCCTCTACATGATCCTCGACCTCTTTCTCGGGAACATCCGCCACGACAACCACTTCCACCACCACCCCGAGGACGACCACCGCCGGACCCACCGCCTCGGCGCCAAGGTGGGCCTCTACCTCGGCTTCTGGTTCGGCCCGGGCCTGGAGATCGCGGCCTTCGCCCACTTCGAGCCGGACCTCCTGGAGTTCGGCGGAGGCGGCGTCAACGCCACGCTGACGTTCTGACCCCTTCGCGCCAGGCCTTGTCTTGCGCGGAGGGCCCGGATAGGATGGACACCCCCCTGAAGGAGGTGAAGCCCATGGATCGCGAATCCATTCCGCCCGAGGACCGGGAATTCCTGCGCAACGCCGTGGAAAAGGGGCTTCTTTCGGAAGAAAAATCCGAGGAGATCCTCGCGGCTCTCTTGGAGAAACGCGCGACGGGCGAGACGGTCGGCGCGTCCGCCCTGGCTGTGGAGCGCGGCCTGATGGATGCGTCCGCGGCCCGCTCCCTGGTCGAGGAAAGCGGGGAGGCGGGTGCGACGGAGGGGGATCAGACCGGGGAAGCGAAGACGCCCGAGACCCTCGAGGAGGCGCCCGCGGCGCGCCCTGCGGAGGCGGTGCCGGGCACGGTCGCCGAGGCGGAACCGGCGAAGGCGGCGCCCGCCGAAAAGGACGCCGGCGAGGGGGGCGGGGAAGGGGGGACGGGGGGGAAGGGCGAGGCGAAGCCGAAGGTGGCCAAGGCCTTGCCGGTGGAGGAGGAGGCGACGTCCGGGAAGAAGGCGGACCGCGAAGCGCGGCGGAAGGCTGCGAAGGAGCGCATGGCGGAGCGCCGCAAGTCGGACCGGGCCGGGAAGAAGAGGCGCTTGAGCCCCTTCGTCGTGATCGTGGTGCTGCTGGTGATCCTCGGGGCGGGCGGCATCGCGGCGGTCCTGATCTTCCTGAAGCCCGGCGGTCCCACGATCCAGGAGACGATGCAGCGCGTGGAGGACGCCCGGGAGCAGAAGAAGTGGATGGAAGCCTTCGAGGCGATCGACGCGTTCCTGGACGAGGAGCCCGCCGAGGCGGATGCGGCGAAGGCGCGGGCGAAACGCGAGGCGCTGGTCGAGGAGGTCACGCCGTACCTGGAGACGCTGAAGGACGAATGCCGGAAGGAGCTGGAGGAGGGCGACATGACCTCGGTGGGGGAGGCGCTCTCGAAGGGGGAGACGTTCCTGGCGCTCGCCTCCAGGGCGGGGGTCGAGGCGGGCGGGCTGGAGGCGGATCTGAAGGAGGCGAGATCGAGGTGGGAGGAACTGCAGCGGTCCACGGAGAAGGCCGAGCAGGTCTTCGCCACGGGCAAGGCGGACGGGGAGGTCCGCGTTCCCCGGGGCGACTACACGGTGACGCGGGCGCTGGAGGTGCGGGAGAAGGCCTCGTTCGTCCTCGAGGAGGGGGCGACGCTCTCCTTCTCGGACGACAAGGACCTGGTGGTCCGCCACGGCGCGTCGGTGACGATCGAGCCCGGGGCGCGGCTCGTCTTCGAGAGCAACGCGGAGCTGGCGGTGAACCGGGGCGCGACGGTGACGTTCCAGGAGGGCTCGAAGGCGGTATTCGGGCCGCGGAGCGGGATCCTGTCTCTGGGCCGTCTGGTGGTCGCGGGAACGGAGGAGCGTCCCGTGACGCTGGAGGCGGCGGACCTCGCGGACGGGTTCTACAACGTCCTGCTCGACGGGGAGGGGGCGTCGGGATCGACGCTGACCTACGCGACGATCGAGGGGGGCCGGGGTCGCGAGATCAAGGAGGCGCAGACGGAGGAGGCGGAGACCAACGGCGGGGGGGTGGCGGTGATCCACGGGGCGAGCGTGACGCTGGACCACGTGACGATCAAGAACTGCAACGC
>CAZDSO010000164.1:0-10890 GCA_964508045.1 uncultured Planctomycetia bacterium
CGAAATCCTACAATCCCCACGCGATGGCAACCTGAAATCGTCTACAGCGCGAATGGATCGAGGCAGAGCGTTTTGCGCTGCAAACAAGTCATGGTCCTCCCTTCCTTTTCGTAGCTCCCCTTCATGGAAGAATTCTACGGACGCGTTCATTACAATCGGAACCGCGTCTCCCACCACGAGGAACCGCCCCATGACAGCGAAGACCCTCGCGCGCCTCCTCCTGCCGCCCGCCCTTGCTGCGCTCGCCGTCCTGGTCGCCGTCTCCCTCCTCGCCGACGAGTACCCGGACACGATCCGCGGCGGGAACGAAGACGGCGACGGCGCGGAATCCGCCTCGAGACGCGACGGGAACGGAATGCGGACGCCGGGCCCCGGACCCGATCCAAGCCGCGCCCCCACCCAGGAACGGCCCACCGGCCTGATCCGCGGCGACGTGACCGGGCCCGATCGAAAACCGCTCGCAGGCATCGGCGTGACCGCTTCCGGAGACGGCGAGGACCCCTGGACGCGATCCGCCCGGACCGACCGCCGCGGAGCCTTCGAGATCGAGGCCCCCGCCGGATTGGCCCGGGTCGCCGCGCGCTCCCGTGCCTTCCTGGTTCCCGAAGAGAAGGAGATCCGCGTTTCCCCCGGAACCCCGGCGACCGTCCACCTCGTCCTGAGAAAAAGCACAACCGCACGCCTCCGCGTCCTGGCCGGCGACGGCCAGCAACCCGTCGAAGGCGCGCGCGTCACCCTGACCCACGCCCTCACGGGACGCACCTTCTCCGCCCGCTGCGGCCCCGGCGGCGCCTGCGACTTCGCCGGACTGCCGCGCGGCGAGTTCCGCTTCGACCTGCAGGCGCCCGGCTACGTTCGGAGCCCGGCCTCCCCGAGAGTGCTCCGCATCCGATCCTTCGATCCCGAGCTGGAACTCCCCCTCTCGGTGTCCGCGCGCGTCTCGGGCGCGGTCCGCGACGGGCAGGGGCGCCCCGTGTCCGGCGCGACCGTGAAGGCGGTCCGGCGGGGCGCCTCGCCGGTGCTGGCCGAGACGGACGAGACCGGCGCCTACGCGATGGACGTCCTGCACGGGACGATCTCGCTCGAGGCCGACCATCCCCGGTTCGCTCCCGCGGTGTTCGGACGTCTCCGCGCGCGCCGCGGAACGACGTCGCGGGCGGATATCCTGATGCGGCCGGGGATCGCCCTGCGCGGCACCGTCGTGACGCCCGGGGGACGTCCGGTGCCCGGCGCCGAGGTTCTCGTCCAGCGGATCGGCCCGACGCCGGACCTCTCGCACCTCTACCCTCCCGCGACCGCGGGAAGCGACGGGGCGTACGGCGTCGAACACCTCGGGTTCGGGGACCACGCCGCGGCGGCGCGTGCCCCGGGGTACCAGGTGTCGCGGGTCCGGTTCCATGCCGGCGAGGGGGAGGACGCGATCCTGGACATCACGCTGGGGGGCGGGAGGCGTCTGGAGGGCCGGGTGCAGGATCGCCTGGCGCGTCCGGTGTCCGGGGCGCGGGTCCGGGCTTCCAGCGCAACGGGGGCGGGGGCCGAGGCGCAGACGGGGGAAGACGGGCGGTTTCGCATCGACGGCCTGCCGCCGGGGGCGGTGTCCCTCGCCGTCCGGGCGGAGGGTTTCGGGTCGGCGCTGTTCCCGGACATCGAGCCGGGGGCGGGGGCGTTCACGGTGACGCTTCGCCGGCTGGGGCGCCTTGCGGGAAGGGTGGCGTACGAGGGCGTCGGGCAGGAAGGGGTCGAGGTCACGGCGACGGGGGCGCGGCTTTCCTTCAAGACCTGGTCGGCGCCGTCGGGGGGCTTCCGCTTCGAGGGGGTCCCGCCGGGTTCGTACCGGCTGTTCGCGCGGGCGGAGGGATTCGCGGCCGAAACGGGGCCCGTGGAGGTTCCGGCGGGTGAGAGCGCCGAAGGGACCGTGCTCCGCCTGGCGCCGACGGAAGGCCGTTGAGCGTCGGAAGCCGGAAGACCGAGAGCAACGAAGCCGCGCCGGCGCCGCGAGTCCCGCCACGCCGCCTTCGGCTCCGTGGCTTACGACGAGGTCACCGCGCAGGAGGGCATTGACCTCGTAGTCAGGCACGAAACCGAAGTCCGCCATAGCCCTTGCATGGGCCAAACAGGCGAATCCGTTTCAATTGGCCGCGTTCGCAGGGTATACTCGCCGTGCGGGAGCGAATCCCAACCTCCCTCTTTGCTTGACGTTACGAGATGGAACTGAACATCCTGGCCATTCTCGTGGGCGTCGCGGTGAGCTGTTACACGGCCGCCGCGACGTTCGGCCGGAATCCCGCCGACGCCGTCAACCGGACGTTTCTGGCGTGGTCCGTGGCGACGTGGCTCTGGGGGTGCGGCATCGTCCTTCGGTACCTGTCCACGGAGCCGGGCCCGGCGAAGGTCTTCTTTTCCATGGCCATGTTGGGGGCCATGGCGACGGCGGCGCTGTACCTCAGGATGGCCGTTTTGTTCCTCCGTGAAGGCGTGCGGGAGAGGTTCCGCCTGAGGGCCTGGCGCGTTCCCGAAATCGTGATCGACGGCGCCGGGGTCGCGCTTTTCCTCTCGATCCCGTCGACGTCCTGGGTGGCGGAGGGGTTCGCGTTCTCGGGGGGCCATTCCAGCGTGGTCACGGGCGCGGGGTATCCGGTGATCGTGGGCTGGGGGATCGCGGCCGCGTTTCTGGGGGTGGGTCTTCTCGTGGGCTTCCAGGCCCGGATACGCGACGAGCGCGAGCGCAAGCAGGCCTGGACGCTGGCGGCGGCACCGGTGGTTCCGGCGGTCCTGTTCGGCGTGATGGAGTTTTTCCTCTCCTCGACGTCGGAAGGGTTTTTCGTGGGCGAGGCCTACATGGGGACGGTCGTTTTCTCCTTCGTGATCGCCTACGGGGTCCTGCGGTACCGCTTCCTGGTCATGTCGCCGGAGCAGGCGGCCTCGGAGGTCATGGCGGCCCTTCCGGACGGCGTGGCGTTGCTGGACGAGACGGGGGCGATCCAGAAAGTCAACCGCGCTTTCCTGGAGATGTCGGGAGCGCCGGAGAAGGAGATCGTCGACCGCCCGATCTGGGACTTCCTGGAGGGGGAGGACAGTCCCGAGCGCAGCATGGCGAGGGCGGGGACGACGTCGCGGGCCGATTTCCAGATCGGCCTGCGGAACGCGTCGGGCGAGATGGTCCCCGTGTCCGCCACGTACAAGCATCTCGTCGACGGCCGGGGGAAGAGGACGGGCAACGTGGCGGTGTTCCGCGACCTCCGTCCGATCCGGAAGCTCCAGGCGGAGCTGGTGCAGAGCGAGAAGCTGGCCGCCATGGGCGAGCTGGTGGCCGGTGTCGCCCACGAGATCAACACGCCGCTGACCAGCATGCTGGGCATGTCGGAGTTCGGCGCCATGAATCTCGCGGAAGGAAAGGCCCGGGCGTACTTTCAGAAGATCTTCGAGCAGGCCGAGCATTGCCGCGAGATCGTCCGCAAGCTCCTCCATTTCGCCCACGCGGGGGACGAGGAGCGCCGGCCCGCCGATCTTCTGGACATCGTGGACGAGGCCATCGAGATGGTCCGGCTGGGCGTCGCGGACGACGGGATCGAGATGGCGAGGAACGGCGCGACGGGGAGCGCAACCATCACGTGCGACCGGGGCGCGATGCGGCAGGTCTTCGTGAACCTCCTCCACAACGCCTGTCACGCGGTGAAGAGCCACCGGGGAAGGGGGTCCGTGACGGTTTCGATGAGCCGACGCGGAGGCTGGATCGAGGCGTCCGTGACCGACGACGGGCCCGGCATCCAGGAGGACGTCCTTCCCCGGATCTTCGACCCGTTCTTCACCACCAAGGACGTGGGCAAGGGGACGGGCCTGGGGCTCAGCATCTGCCACGGCATCGTCCGGGGGCACGGCGGGAAGATCCGGGCGGAATCCGGGCCCGGGGGCGGAGCGCGCTTCGTGGTGGAACTGCCCGCGGACCCGGAGACCGACAGCCCCTAATGCTGCCGCGTCGAGCCCTCGCGCGCCTTCCAGATGCGCGTGTCGATGAGCTCCCCCTCGAGGTTCCTGGCGCGGAGGGTGCAGATGGCGTCGCCCACGGTGAGGATGCAGTAGTGGTAATCGGACTCGCAGACCTTGGAATGCGGGTTCTGCTTCTTTCCGAAGGGGAGGGCGGGGTAGAGGGGGGCTCCCGCCCCTCCGGTGACGACGACCGTCGTCCCGCCGGGTTCCGACCGCTCGTAGAAATGATCGTGGCCGGCGAACAGGGCCGTGACGCCGTGCCGTGAGATCAGGGGAAGGAGGGTCTCACGCGCCATGCGCACCGAGCGCTCCCGGGGACGCCCGTCCCGCCCCGACCGGCCGTGGCCCCCCGAGGACCAGGGCGGATAATGGGAAAAGAGGAAGATGAACCTCGCCTCCGAGGAGGCGAGCGTCTTCTCGAGCCATCGGAGGTTGGCGCTTCCCGCCGTCCAGTCCTCGTTGCCGTCGATGCCGATGAACAAAACGCCGTTGAACGCGAGCTTCCATCGCTTGCCCCCGCCGGGCGTCCGGAAGAGGCGCGTGAAGATCGGCGCGTCGTGCTCGTGGTTTCCGATGACGGCGAAGTAGGGAACCGTGGCGAAGTACGCCTTCGCCGGCCGGAAATAGTCCAGGTCCCACTCCCAGTCGTTCCGGCCGTCGGTGACCATGTCCCCCACGAAGACCGAACAGACGGGCCGCGCCTCCTGGACGGCGCGGGCGACCTTCCCCCACGTCTCGGGAAACGTGCGGCTGTCCCCCAGCACCGCGAATTCGAAGCGCCCCGACGCGGGCAGGGTCCGCACCGTCCGCTTTGCGGTCCGGCGCGTGAAGGGATGCCCGTCCCGCGCGATCTCGATGAAGTAGACGTAGGGGGTGGACGGATCGAGACCGGAAACCGTCCAGGCGTGCAGAAGGCCCGGTCGCGACGCCAGCGTCCGTTCGCCCACATGGAGCCACGCCCGGGCGACCATGTTCGTGCGGCACGTCACCGTGAAGACGCGCGGGGAGGCGTAGCCGAGGATGGGGCCGGTCTGGATGTCCAGCGCCTCCGGCGGAAGGCCGAAGAGCCTGGCGTTGACCTCGGGGCGGACCTCGCCGTCCTCCTTCCCCCGCAGGCTCCAGGTCTTCTGGAAGACGTTCTCCCCCTCGCGGAGCAGACCGGGATCGATCGCCGGGATCCGCTCGTAGCGCATGCCCTTCACCGGGCCTTCCAGGCGCTTCCCGTTGAGCCAGAGGTACCCCTTGTGGGAGCCGAAGGCCTCGAGCGCGGCGAAACGCGAAGGCGCCTCCACGACGAAGCGCTTCCGGGCGAAGATCCGCGCCGTCTTGCCCGCGCGAAGAACCGCCGCGTCCCCCCACGGGGAGAGCTCCTTCTCGATCTCGACGCGGAATTCCCACCTCGCATCGCCCAGGAGATCGATCCGCTCCGCCCCCGCGCCCCGGGCCGCGCCACACACGAGGAACACCAGCGACCCTGCCAGCGCCCACGCGCTGCCTCGAACCGGTCTGCTCGAACGCACGACACCTCCTCGTCCAGCGAATCGTGACGAAGGACCCTACCCAGGCCCCCCTGCCAAGAAAACGGTACGAAGCAACGAGTCGCCCCGCAAGGAATCTCGAGAAGGATCCCAACGCAGGGATCGCAGATGGACATCTGGAACTCAGAGCCTGTGAAAGAATTCGCCGGTTTCATTCGGCTCGGCTGACCGTGAGGTCCTTGATGTACGGCAAGGGCGAATTCTTCCACCTGCCTATGGGCAAGCCAGGCGTCGGCGGGCCCTCGAGCCCACCGATGTGGCTCGCCGGGAGGCTCGCCCTCCAAGGCGGTCATCGATCGTGGTTTGTCCCGAATTTTCGGAACAGATTTTCGATCTAGAAAAGAATGGTCCCCTCGTTATCATCATGGTTAGCCCTCCAGCGTCCGCGCCGCCTTGAGGATCGCGTCCAGCGACGACGCCAGCCGGTGACCGTCGTCCACCTCCCGGAGCGTGACGTGGGGTCCCGAGCGGTCGCGGTACGCCCGGCTCACCTCCACCGGAACGATGTCGTCAGCTCGGCCGTGGATCACGATGGTCTCCAGCCCCGCCGGGGCGACGATCGTCTCCGGGCGGTCGGCGGGCGCCTCCGCCAGGTTGAAGGCCGGCGCGCAGAGAAGAAGGCCGGTGAAGCGTTCCGGAAACCGCTGGGCGAGAAACGCCGCCGCAAGCCCCCCGTAGCTGGAGCCGGCCAGGACGACGCCTCCCCGGGCCGTCGCCTCCTGGAGACCGGCCACGCGCGCGGCGAGGTCCCGTCCGCGGCCGTCGGGCGCGACCACCTCGAAGCCGGCTTCCCGGAGCGCGCGGACCTTCGTCCCGTGCGGGCTTCCCTCCAGGCCGTGGGCGAACACGATCATGTCGGCTTTCCTCCCCGTTCAGGCGTTGCGCCGGACGGAAAAGAACTCCAGGTCCACGCCGGAGACGCTTTCGTGCAGGAGAACGAATTCGAGATCGGAACGCTGGTCTCCGATCTCCGTGCGCGCCGCCTTGGAGACCAGGACCTCGCCCGGCCCGGCGATGTCCTCCCCCAGCTTGCTCGCGAGGTTCATCGGGTCGCCGAACACCGTTTCATCGCCGATCCTCAGCATCCGTCCCGCGCCGACCCCGATGCAGACTTCCAGCCGCTCCGCCGGCGGCCGGGTGCTGTTGGAGGCCGTGACGGCTTCCTGGATGGCGAGGCTGCACTCGACGGCGAGCCGCGCGGTCGGGAAGACGGCGTAGAGGTTGTCCCCCTCCGCCCAGTGGCACAAGGCATGATGGGCGTCCAGGATCGGCTTCGCCTGGTCGTGCATCGCGACGACCAGGGCGAGGAAGTGGATGATGCCGCGCTTCTGCGTCAGCCGCGTGAACCCGCTGGAATCCAGGATCATGACCGCGCAATCGTCCTGGAACCGCTCGAGGATCTCCCGCTCCACCGCCGGGTCCCCTTCCATGGCCGTGCCGCGCTTCCGGAGAAGATCCCGCAGGCGCCCGCATTCCCGTCGTTCCCACACGAAAGAACCTCCTGCACGCCGGATTTCATGGTACGCTGGTAGTCATCGTAAATCGCAAGGCGGAGAACGTAAACGAGAAAGAGGAGGAAGTCATGATCCGGAATTCCCTGTTCGTCCTGGCGGGCCTTGTCGTCCTGGCCGGTTTCTTCGCTCCGGCAACCGAAGCCGCCCCCGATCCCGACCAGCTCATCCGGGAGATCCACGAGCTCCAGGCGCTGCAGGAACGAGCGCAGCACGAGGGGAACTGGCACCGTTTCATCCGCATCCAGAAGCGGATCGCGGATCTGTGCGAACACCTGGAAAGGAAACTGCACGACGGCGTCCGTCCCCCCCACGAAAAGATGGACCGGCCTCCCTGTCCGGGCCACGAAGACGGCCGCGGGCCCTGCCACGGCGGGGAAGGCTTCCATGGGCGCCGCACGGACAGGCCGGGGCGCGGGGAGCGCGGGGCATGGCGCGACCGCGCCGTGGAGATCCTCCGGCAGGTGGGCGAGCGGTTCCTGGCGTTGCGACGCCGCGCCCGGGAGGAGCGCAACCACCGCGCCGCGAGGGATCTGGAAAATGCCGGGGGGACGTTGAAGGACCTCGGAGAATTCCTTCTTCACGCTTCCGCTCCCGAGCTGCGGGAGAAGCTCTTTCCGGCCATGAGGGAGGGCGTGGAGAAGCTCGAACGCCAGATGCGCGAGGCCCGCGAGCGCGGCGAAGGGGAGCGGGCGGAGATGCTCGCCTGGATCCTGGATCGCGCGCGCGAGTTCGCGGAAACCGTGGAACGCGGCCTCGGGGAGCGCGAGGCCCGGCGGCCCGGCCGCGGACCGGAGGAACGCCGCGAGGGCCCGCCGGGGGAGGGCCTGGACCGCGCCCTGGGCATTCTCCACGAGGTCCACGAGGAGATGGAGGGCTGGTTCCACGAGGCCCGCGAGGCGGGCTTTCCGGACGCCGCCCACGGCATCCGGGAGGGCATGGAGCACATCGAGGCGTTCGTGAACGCGCTGCGCCGCGCGCACGGGCCGGAGGAGATGGCCTGGCTCCTGGAGGCGCTCGGCGAGGGGCTGGGGGACTTGAAACGGGAGGTGGCCGAGGCGAAGGAGGCCGGCGACCGTGAGCGGGCGAAGATGACGGGATGGGTCCTGGAGCGGCTTCACAAGGTCTTCCGGATCCTCGACGAGGGGCTTCACCGGCCCCGGGAAGGCGACCGGCCCGGCCCGCACCCCGGGGAGGGGATGGAGAGGTTTCCCCGGGCGCTCGAGGAGATGCGCGGGGAGATCGACGCGTTGCGGCGCGAGGTGAAGGAACTCGAGGCGCTGGTCCGCCACCTGCTGGAGCGGATGGAGCGGAGGCGCTAGTCGGGTTCCCTTCCCCAGGCCCCCACGGCCGTGACGACGCCCTTCTTGTCGAAGAAGACGGCGACGCGGTCGGTGCGCCGGTTCTCGAAGTCGACCTCGACGGACGCCTGGAAGAAGGAGAGGCTCAGGCCGTCGTCGGACTCGCTCCGGTACCGGTAGATGAAGACGGAGCCGTCCAGGCGGAGCCCGACGGTGTCGGGCGGCCCGAGGGTTCTCAGAACCTCGGCCTTGGTCGCGCCCGGGGCGACGGACGCGAGGCGTTCGGGCGGCAGGGGGGCGCCGATCCAGGCGCGGCGGAGGGTGCAGGCCGGGCCGAGCAGGCACATCAGGGCCAGGGCGGCGGCCGCGCGCCGGAGGCGGCGGTCAGAACAGGGGAAGGTCCTTCGTCGGATCACGGAACCCGATGCCTTTCACGAGACCGTCCCGTCCGATGAGGATCACGGCGCGGTCCTCGTCGGCGTGGATGCGTTCCAGGGTGAAGCGGAGGTTCTCCAGGATCGAGGAGACGACGCGGGTGACGTCGAGGAACTGGACGGAAGCGCCGGCCTCGATGCCGAACCGGAAGGTGTTCCGGGCCCGGTAGCGATACACGAGGATCATGCCGTCGGGGTGGGCGTGGACCTCCAGGGGCGCGCCCAGCGAGTCGAGAACGTCCTGCAGGCCGGGGCGGCCGGTCTGCAGCGCCCGGACGGCCCCGGCGTCGATGTCGTCGCCGCGCCGGGCGCGGGCAAGGGTCACGTTCAGGCATCCCGGTCCGGCCGCGAGGACGGAGGCCAGGAGCGCAAGCCCCAGGGCGCCCCGGAGACGGGACAAAGGCGGTCTTTCGATCGGCATGGCGGATCAATCCAATCCCGGCGTCCAGCCCACGCCCAGCACCTTGCCCTCCTTGTCGAAGAAGACGGCCAGCCGGTCGGCCTCTTCCTCGGAGTAGTAGTAGTTGAAGAGGATGAGTGCGAGGACGAAGTGTTTCGTCCGGGTCTGCTCGTAGATATAGACGTCGTTGAAGAGGGCGGGATCGATCTTGAGGACCAGCTCCTCCCCGGCGTAGCGTGAGACGGCTTCCTCGGCGAGGTTGGTGATGTTGGCGGACTCGACGGCCTTGGGCGAGCCCAGGATCTCGAGCACCTCGGCGCGGGTGGTCTTTCCCTTCACGATGGACTCGACGGCTTCGCGGGGGATGGGATTGCCGTCGAAGGTCCGGCCGATGCTGATGCACCCGGCGAGGAGGGCGAGAGCCGCGGACGAGAGGGCGAGGAGAGGGGAGATCGGGGTTTTGCGCATGTCGCCTCCTTTAGGGCTCGCCGCAGTTCGGACAGTCTCCTTCGACGGCCATGGTCTTCCTCACGGGGATGCATGACAATCCACGATGCCCTTCGGGACCAAGATAGCAGATCGCCCGCCGGAGGACCAACGGATACGTCGCTTGATCCATTCGCGGCGCAGGCCGCCCCATGGACAAGGGCGGCGGCGGGAAGGAGGAATCAGGGAAGACGGGGGGTGAGGATACGGGCGCGGAAGCGGGCGCGGAAGGGGGCGAGCAAGGGAACGCGGCGGACAGCGAAGCGGCGCCCGCGGCGGACAGCGAAGCGGCGCCCGCGGCGGACAGCGAAGCGGCGCCCGCGGCGGACCTCTCCTCTCCCCGCGCGGCGTTCGATTCGTTCGCGGCCCGCTTCAAGGCGCTGACGGATGAGATGCAGGATACGATGAGGCGGCTCTTCACCGTGCCCGAGCACGAGATCGTGGGGGACGCCGTCACGAAGGGGTTCCACGACTTCTTGAAGGCGAGGGCGGAAAAGCGGCAGGGGGATCCGGGGGGCGATGTGGACGGCCCCCTGGAATTCGCGGGAAAGGAGGAGGGCGGGGACGGAGCGGTCGTGATCCGGGCCACCCAGGAGAACACGAGACGGAAGTGGAAAGGCGGGGGCAACGAGGACGGTCCCCGATTCACGCTGGAGACGAAGGTCCTCGAGCACGAGCTCCGCTTCGTGAAGTCCGGAAGCGACTGGAAGATCGGGGCGTGGCGCAAGGAATGCTGGGCGTGCGAAGGAAGCGGGCTGTGCCCCGAGTGCGGCGGGACCGGCAAGACGAAGCCGCAGGACTGCTTCGCCTGCGGCGGTTCCGGCAAGACCGAAAACGGCGATCCGTGTCCCGCCTGCGGGGGTTCCGGCAAGAGCGAACCCCGGGAATGCTATGCGTGCAAGGACACGGGAGGCAAGTGCTACATCTGCAAGGGGGAGGGCTTCCAGTGGAGCCGGGCGGGCGCGGGCAAGTGATGCGGGGCCGCGCAAACCGCGCCGCTTGTGGGAGGCGTGTGTCCCGGGCCGCGCGGACCCCCGGCCCGGGACCACGGCGATCCGTCGGCGTTGGACCGCGGGCTTCCAGCCCGCAGCACCGCGGCGACGCGGTTCTGAACACCAAGGCACCAAGGCACCAAGGCACGAAGAAAATTCAAGAATTTTGAATCCCTCAATTCCTCAATCGCCCATCCCCCATCCCTCTGCGTCCTTCGCGCCCCCTGGACCCGAGCCGGCC
>CAZDSO010000165.1:0-10881 GCA_964508045.1 uncultured Planctomycetia bacterium
GGATTTACAAGACTTTTCGGCTCGGGAGGACCCTCGCCCTCCAAGGCGGCTCCGATGAAATCCGATCTGAAATCCAGAATCGATGATCCCGAGGTTCCATGCTGGAAAATCAACGAGTGCTCGTACTCGGGGCGGGCGACCTGGCCACGGGCGTCATCCGCCGGCTGCATCTCGCGGGCGCGCGGGTCGTCGCGACCGAGCTGCCTTCCCCGTTGACCGTGCGGCGTCCGGTCTCCTTCTCCGAGGCCGTTCACGCGAGCCGGCACACGGTCGAGGGCGTGACGGCGGTCCGGTGCGAGGAGTCGGAGATCGACGCCGCCTGGAGGCGGGGCGAGGTCCCCGTCCTCGTGGACCCGGGCGCGGCGATCCTCCGTATCCGGGCGTTCGAGGTTCTCGTGGACGCCAGGATGGCGAAGAGGAACCTCGGGATCACCAGGGGGGACGCGCCGGTCGTGATCGCGCTGGGGCCGGGATTCACCGCGGGCAAGGACTGCCACGCCGTGGTGGAGACGCTTCAGGGCGCGGGGATGGGGCGCGTGCTGTATACGGGGTCCGCCTCCCAAGCGGAAGGCCCGCCGACGCCTCTCGACCTTCCGGGCGGGTCCCCCTCGGGCCTCGATCCCGAGCGCCGGGTCCTGCGCGCGCCCCGCTCCGGCGTCCTGCACGCGTGCAAGGAGATCGGGGCGGAGGTGGAGGAGGGAGAGGCGGTCGCCGAGGTGGAAGGCGAGCCGGTCGAGGCGGGCTTCGGCGGCGTGCTCCGCGGCCTGGTCCGCGACGGGCTGCATGTGGACGCGGGCCTGAAGATCGGCGAGGTCGAGCTCCCGGAGAACGCCTTCCGCGTGTTCCGCATCTCGGAAAAGGCCAACGCGGTCGCGGGCGGGGTGCTGGAGGCGTGCTTCGTTTTGCTGGGAAGAGGGGCGTGAGGGCGGCCCCCGCGAAGTTTCCGGAAGCCTTGTAGCCCACGACCGGAAGACCATCGGCAGTTCAAAGACGGCCTCTTGGAGGGCGAGGGTCCTCCCGAGCCAAACGCATTCTTGGCTCGCCGGCCCGTACTACGCCGATCGGCTCTTGCGAGGGCTACGTAGGGTCCTCCGTAGCTCTCGCATATGCTGGCAAGCGAAGGAGGAGAGGCTCGCCCTCCACGCCAACCGATAAATTTGGGTGTGGCAACGCACCAGGTGCGGCGGGCAGGATGACGCGATCCGGAAGCTTCTCAACCCCGGGGGGATTCCAGAAAGGCAAGGGCGATGGAGGCCATGAGGGCCATGCCGGCGGGAAGGGCGTCGTCGTTGAAATCGAAGCGGTCGGCGTGCAACGCGGGTTCTTCTCGAAGCGCCTCCGGCGTGTCTCCGCGCGCCGTGCCGAGGTGGATGAACGAGCCCGGCACCCGCTGGAGGAAATAGGAGAAGTCCTCCCCGCCCATGGTGGGCTCTTCGAGCCAGACGACGTTCTCCTCGCCGAGCGCAACGAGGGCGGCCCCGCGCGCGAGGTCGGTCATCGCGCGGTCGTTGGTCGTGGGCGGATAGTCCTTGCCGATCGCAAAGGTTGCCCTCGCGCCGTGGGCCGACGCCACCGCTTCCGCGATCTCCCGGATCCGCTTCAGCTGGTGCTCCTGCCCCTCCAGGCTCAGCGATCGCGAGGTCCCCCTCAGGCGCACGAGCTGCGGGATGATGTTCGTCTGCGAGGGGCGAAGCGCATCCTCCCCGGGACCGGACCCGGGGACGGTCTTCGATCCCGTCTCCAGCACGGTCACCGAGACCACCGACCCTTCCAGGGGCCCCACTTCGCGCGAGCGGATCGTCTGCAGCGCCGAGACGAGCTGGGCTGCTGCCGGTACCGGGTCCACGCACTGGTGGGGAAAGGCCGCGTGGCCCGAGCGGCCCAGGATCTCCACCACGAAGTCCGCCGAGGCCGCCATGAGCGTCCCGTACTGGAACCCGGCAACACCGCACGGCAGCTCCGGCCACGCGTGCAGGGCGAACGCGGCCCCGACCTTCGGATCCTCGAGTACGCCTTCCTCCACCATCCTCAGGCCCCCCCGCCCCCCTTCCTCGGCCGGCTGGAAGACGAGCTTCACCGTCCCCTCGAAACGCTCCGCCCTGCTCTTCAGCAGCTCGGCCGCGCCGAGGAGAACGGCCACGTGCCCGTCGTGCCCGCAGGCGTGCATGACGCCGGGCACCTTCGAGCGGTGCGGCCGCTCGGTTTCGGAAACGGCCTCCTCCTTCCTCAGCGCGTCCATGTCGGCGCGAAGGAGCACGCATCGGCCCGGGGCGCGCCCGTCGATCCGGCCCATCACGCCGGTCTTCGCGATCCCCGTCCCGGCCGGTATGCCCAGCCCCTGCAGCGTCTCCGCGACGAGGCCGGCGGTCTTCACCTCCTCGTAGGCGGGCTCGGGGTGCCGGTGGATGCGGCGGCGGATCTCCCCGTAGCGGGGCGCGATCCGGCGGGCTTCATGAAGCAGTTCCAACGATCCTCCCTCTCAAAGCAGCAAAGCAGCCACAGCGTAAGGACTCTCACCGCCGAGGACGCAGGGGACGCAGAGGTTCGAAGGGTGACGATTCCCTTTGAAAAAGATTTGCGATCTCCGCGATCTCTGCTGTGGGATCCTCATGCAAAAATCTCACGGGCGCAATCTTGGAGGGCGAGGGTCCCCCCGAGCCGAAACACAGCCGGCTCGCCGGGAGGCTCGCCCTCCAATTCGGCTGCTCCCCACTCTGGGTGAAGGTCTTCCGTCACTTGCCTGGAAAAGGTTCTCGTAAAAACAACCATTCAAGCCATAGGGATCCAAAGTAGCCTTTCGCGTCGTCACGGCAAGTCCATGGCGAACTTCACCGCCTCCTCCATGTCCCGGATCCTGGCTGGCGCCAGGACGGCCATCCTCTCCCGCAGGAAATCTTTCGGAACCGTGAAAAGAACATCGGTGTTCACCGCGCATTTCCGGGGCATTCCGTCCTTCTTCCCCAGGGGGACTTCAGTGGGAATCCCGCGGACCGTACGGGAGACGGCCGCCACGATGACGGCATTGCGGACCTCGATGGCTCGATCCCGGGAAAGAAGGACCACCGGACGCGTGCCCGCAGGATCAGGCAGCGTCGCCCACCACACTTCTCCGCGCCTCATCACCATTCCTCCGGAGGCAGAACGAACCCGGCCGTGCGAGCCGAACCCTCCGCGATATCCGTCTTCTCCGGAATCCGCCGGTAACCCTCGACATACGTCTTCTCCTTTTCCAGATCCTCGATATGGCGGAGAAAAAACAGGCAGGCTTTTCGGATGAAATCGGAACGGCTGGGGAATCCCTTCTTGACGCTCTGGTCGATGGCTCGAAGAAGGTTTTCATCGATGGGGACCTGGATGGATTTCATGCCGGCTATCCCTTCTGATCTTCGTGGCTCGCCAGGAGGCTCGCCCTCCAACACGGATTGATTATACATGTTATTATACATAATTATCTACAATATATTATCCATATCAGAACGAGCCATGAGATGAATATTCTGCCTCTTTTGTCCAAGAGAAAGAATTCGTAGAAAACGGCTATCAGACGGAACGCTTCAGGCCGGCAGGGGAAGGGGCGCCCTTCCTTCGGACGTGGATGATCTCGGCGAGGATGCTCACGGCGATCTCCTCGGGGGTTTCGGCGCCGATGTCGAGGCCGATCGGGGCCGAGACGCGGTCGAGTCGTTCTTTCGGGATTCCTTCCTCTTCCAGCCTCTCGATCACGGTCTTCACCTTGCGCCGGCTTCCGATCATGCCGATGTAGCCGGGGTCCCTTCCAAGCAGGTTCTTGAGGGTCTTCCGGTCCAGCTCGTGGCTGTGAGTGAGGATGACGATATCGGCCCCTGGCCGGATGTGTTCGGCGGTTTCGGGCGCGGCGGGGTCGGCCTGGATCGTATCCGTTCCCGGGGGAAAACGATCGCGGCTCGCGTAGGTCTCCCTCGGATCGACGACGGTGAGGGCGAAGCCGAGGGGCTGCGCGGCCCGGGCCAGGGCGAGGCCGATGTGCCCGCCGCCCACGATGACGAGCCGGGGACGGTTTCCGCGCACCTCGATGAAGATCCGGGCTTCCCCGCCGCACTCGGTCCCGATCCCCCCCTTGTCCTGGGGCGTGAGGCTGTAGGCGAACAGGGCGGATCGCCCCGACTCCAGGGCTTTTTCGGCCTCCCGGATCACGTTCAATTCGAGGGCGCCTCCCCCGATGGACCCGAGCGGGGAGCCGTCGGGGAGGACGAGGATCTTCGCGCCCACCCGGCGCGGGGTGGATCCCTCGACCTCGACGACCGTGGCCAGCGCGAAGGGGAGTCCCGCGCGTTCGAGCTCCGCCATCTTCGAGAAGAGAAACCCGGGATCGTTTGTCTCGCTCGTCAAGGAGAACCTCCGATCTCGCTCACCGGTCATTGTACCCTTCCACCCTTCGCGCGTCCTCCGGGGTGTCGACGTCGATCTGGGTCCGCGGGTCGACGCCCTCCAGGACGCGGGCCCTCGCCTCGAAGCGACGGACGACCGACCGGCCTCCCTCGTCCCCGGCGCAGGCCATCACGCCCGGCCAGAGATCCCGGCGAAACAGGACGGGGTGGCCCTGCCTCCCCTCCACGCGCGGAAAGCAAAGGGGCGTCGTGGAGGCGCGGTACGCCTCGACGACGCGCCCGACGAGACCGGCGTCCACGAAGGGGAGGTCCCCGAGCAGAACGAGGCAGGCGTCGAAGCCCGCGGCTCTTTCCAGCGCGCGCTTCAGCGAGGAGCTCATCCCTTGCGCGAAGTCCGGATGGTCGACGATCTCGAGACCGGGAACGCCCGCCAGGGTTTCGCGAACCTTCTCCTTCCCGTGCCCGACGACCACGATCGTCTTCTCGACACCCGGGGCGCGGGACGCCTCGGCCGCGCGGCGGATCATCGGCGTCCCCCGGACGTCCACGCACAGCTTCGACCCGCCGAACCTCGAGGAACCGCCTGCGGCCAGGAGGATCGCCACGACCCGGTGCGCGCGGTTGTCGAAGACCTCGAAGGGGACGTCGGGGCGGGACGCGCTTCCCGCGAGGATCCGCTCCACGGCGCCGTGCCCGAGTTTCCGGACCAGGGCTTCGAGGCTGCCCGCTTCCGCGGCGTCCGCCTGATTGACGACGAGGAAGGTCCGGCGTCCCCCGGTCGCGAACCGGAGATAGCCTCCCGGCGCCTGGACCAGGGACGCAACGGCTTCGGGCGTGAGGGGGTCCCCGGAAACGAGGCGGGATCCCGCGCCTTCGAGATGGAAGACGGTGTCGTCGCCGGCCTTCCTGCCGAGGGCGCCGGCCCCGACGACGACCGCGTAGCGGTCCGCGGACGCCGGGAGGACCGGCTCCCCGTCCCGGGGAATCTTGAGGGGAAGACCCCGCGCCCCGTCCGCCTCCACGATCAGCGCGTCCGCGACGCCGGCGAGCCGGTCCACGGCCGAAGGCGGGAGGCCGACGTGCTTCCTTCCCTCCCGACCGGCGAAGAGGAAGGGAACCCGTCCCGCATCGAAGGTCTCCTCCATGAAGCGGCGCAGCCGCTCCGGCCGGGCGGACAGGCAGACGTCTGCTTCGGGAAGCACTTCGCTGGTGCGCATGCGGGTCGTGCAGGTCACGGCCGCCCGCTTTCCCGCCGCGCGGAGCTCGGAGGCGAGGCGGAGGACCAGGGACGTCTTGCCGCCCGATCCCGCGATCGCGACCCCGTGACGCCGCTGAAGATCGAACGCTTCGATCAGATTCATGCCCGCTCACGAGAAACGATACGATGGTCTTGCCGGGAAAGACAGGGTACCCTACCGGGGAAAAGGGTTTCCACGCTTTGTTTGCGCCGTTTCGCAGGAGGTGTCCATGGCGCGGGGATGCGACGCGTTCGAGATCCGGGTCCCGGGCGACATCGAGGCGCTCCTGGCCGACGTGAAGCGAAAGGCCGACGAGGAGGGGCTTCTCTTCCAGGGCGACGCCTCCGCCGGCCGTTTTTCCGGCAAGGGCGTGAGCGGGATCTACCAAACGGCGGGAGACCGCCTCACGATCCGCATCACGGAGAAACCCTGGATCCTCCCCTGCAAGGCGATCGAGTCCAGGTTCCGGACCTTCTTCGAGGCAGGGAAGTCCGGCTGAGCGGTCGCCGGGACGCCCGGGGTCCGCCAAGGCCTCGAGGGGCCCTTCTTCACGCGAGGTGTTTTTCGAGGAAAGCGTCCACGGCCTCGTAGAATTTCAGGCGGTTCAGGAAGCCCTCGTCGGGGGCGACGTAGGCGATCCTCTCTCCGTCCGGCGAGAGCTCCGGGCCGGCGTAGGTGGGGTTTCCGAAAAGGACTTCCAGGGGAATGCGCTCGGGCAGGGCCATGTCCTCCTCCTTCGCATCGACGGTTTCCGAATCGGAAGACGCCATTCTACACCCCCGGGAAGAAATAGAAATCGCCAGATCTCTCTCGGGGCTCTCGCTTCGTTGGCTTACGACGAGGTCAAAGGCGTTCCTTGCCCCGTCTGCGGCTGCAATCTGACGGCTGAAATCCGAAATCCCTGCCCCCTGGAGGGAAAAGCCCGAAATCCGGTACAGCGCGAATGGCGATTCTCGCTAGTACCCGACGGCCTGGCCGTCCTTGCGGGAATCGGACGCCGCCAGCCATCCGCCTTCGACCTTGTGGATCAGCTGCGCGCCTCCGAACCGCGCCCCGGCGTCGTCGCCGGCGATCGCGTGTCCGCGCGCGGCCAGCGACACCGCGGTGGCCGGCTCGAAACCCGGCTCCAGCGCCAGCCGGAAATCCTCGAACAGGTACCAGCGCGGGGCGTCCGACGCCGCCTGGGGATTCTGCCCGTAGGCGAAGATCCGGGCCATCATCTGGAGATGGCCCTGGGCCTGCATGTTGCCCCCCATCACCCCGAAACTCATCACCGGCCCGCCCTGACGCGTCACGAAACCCGGCATGATCGTATGGAACGGCCGCTTGCCCCCGCCCACCCGGTTGGGATGCCCCGCCTCCAGCGTGAAACCCAGACCCCGGCTCTGCAGGCTGATCCCCGTGCCGGGGATCACCACACCGGAGCCGAACCCGTAGAAGTTCGACTGGATGAAGGAGACCATCCTCCCCGCTTCGTCCGCGGCCGCCAGATACACGGTTCCTCCCCCCTTCCGGACGGGACCGCCGACCCGGCGGGCGCGGTCCCGCCGGATCTCCGCGGCCTTCCGATCGAGGAAACTCTCCTCCAGGAAAGCCTCCGGCGGCACCGTCATGTGTTCCGGATCGGCGACGTGCCGGTAGGCCGTCTCGAGGCCGGTCTTCATGGCCTCGATCTGTAGATGGATCGCATCCGGCGAATCCGGAGCGCATCCCGACAGGTCCAGGCGATCCAGGATGCCCAGTGCGACCAGCGCTGAAAGGCCCTGCCCGTTGGGCGGGAGCTCGTGGAGGTCCGCATCCCCGTACTGCATGGACAGGGGGTGAACCCACGTCGAGGCATGGCCCGCCAGATCCTCGTCGGAGAGGGCCGCGCCTCCGCGCCGGGCCTCCTTGACGATCGCCCGGGACAGGCGGCCCCGGTAGAAAGAGTCCCCCCGGGTTTCCGCGATTTCCTCGAGCGTGTCCGCGAGCTCGGGACATCGGAAGGTCTCGCCCGCTTCCGGCGGGCGACCGCCAGGCAGAAAGGTCCCGGCGAAGGCGGGAAAGTCCTTGAAAAGGTCCGCGGCACGCGCCCACGCTCGCGCCGTGAGCGGGGAGACGGGAAACCCTTCCCGTGCGTAACGGACGGCCGGGGCGAACAGGTCGGTGAAGGGAAGCGCGCCGGCCTTTTCGGAAAGGTCCGCCCAGGCCGCGACGGCCCCCGGGACGGTCACCGAATCCCACCCTCTGTCAGGCATGCGTTCGAGATCCCGGAACCGTTCGGGAGACCAAGAAGCCGGGGAACGCCCGGAGCCGTTGAGGCCGAGCAGATCGGAGCCGTCCCACACGATCGCGAAGGCGTCGCCCCCGATGCCGTTGGAGGTGGGCTCGACGACGGTGAGGCAGATGGCGGCCGCGAGGGAAGCGTCGACGGCGTTGCCTCCCTGCTGCAAGGCTGACAAGCCGGCCTGGGCCGCAAGTGGTTGCGACGTGGCGACCACGTTCCTCGCCAGCACGGGCATCCTCTGGGACGGATAGGGGAACGCCCATTCGAAAAGCATGGGAAAGCCTCTCTCATGAAAGCAGCATAACCGCGGCAAAACGGACGACCAGCCGGATCAGGCATGTCATTCGACCCGGATCGACATGATTTCCCTTGTAGAAAGAATCCTAGGGAGCCTACTCGCTCTTCTTCACCAGCCTCGCCAGCGCCCAGTCCGCGCGGTCGAGCACGTGGTCCTCCTCGCGTCCGTCCTTGACGGTGAGCAGCTCGTGCGTGTAATCGACGACGAGGACGAGTTTCTTTCCTGCCGAGACGTCCACGCGAACCGGGACGGGATCCTTCCCGCCGACCATCACGGGGCTCGTGAAGACTTCCTCGCCGTCCAAACGGACGCGGAAGATCACGCTGCCCTTTCCCGGGCCCGCGGAATCGTCGATCCCGACCCGGGCCTCGAAGCGCTCGTACGCGCCGTCGAGGTCGTATTCGATCTCGGTCCAGGAATGACTCCCCACGCCCTTGAGATAGGTCCTGCCGTTGATGCGCAGGGGACCGCCCGTATAGCTCCGGTCGCGGCGGAAGTTGTAGACGGCCTTCCCCTCGAAAGGCGCCTCGTGGGTGACGGGGGGGTCGAAAGCCCAGGGGTTCTCCGTGATCCGGACGGGTTCGAGGTCGGAAAGGTAGACGAAATCCCCGTTCCGAACGCCCAGGCTGACCAGCCTCGAAAGGGGCACGCGCGCCTTCAGGCCTCCCGGCAGCGTCACCACGACGGATCCCTCTCCCCCTCCCCGGACCGTGCCCGTGAGGATGTCCCCGTTCGTCAGCGTCAGCACGGCGCAGAGGTCCGTGGAGGATTCCGGCTCCCAGAGCGGGGCGATGTAGACGGCCCGGGCCCCGCGGTAGGGGACCTCGATCGTCAGGTCGAGATCCGGACGTTCGAGGGAAAGCGCGTGCTGGCCGAAGGCTTTCAGGGAACCCGAGACCGAGCCCTCCTCGCCGCGGAACACGACGTCGGCGTCCTCGTCCCCGCCGGGAAGCGCCGGCGGCTCTTCGGTTCCCGGAAAGAGAACCCACCGGACCGAGCCGAAGTCCTCGAAGACGAGCGATCCCAGCGCCGAGTCCTCGAAGAGGAACCCTCCTCCCCCTTCCGTGCCCCCGCGGACCGTCCCGACCAGCCGGTCTCCGTTGTGCAGGAGGAGGCGGGCCTGTTCCGGGGAGGCGGGGAACTCCCCCCTCTTGAAAAGAACCTCCACCACGGATCCGGCGGGGACGTTCTCGGTCTTGCCTCCCGCCTGGACCCGCAGGGACCCGTCCTTCCCGATGGTCTCGAGCGTGCAGGTCCGCTCCTTCTTTCCCACCTGGATCAGCTTCACTTCCGTTTCTCCGAGGGCCGAGGAGGCCAGGAGGAAGACCGGAAGGGCCGTCGCCAGCATTCGGAAGGGGTGCATCTCGTTCTCCGCAACAGGATTTCGAGGATGATGCCCGGGCTCTCCCGAGTATACGGAGGGGACGCGACGGCTGCAAGACGAGCCCTCCGCGCCCGCCTCCATGGGAATACCCCGGGGTGATCCTGGAATTGTTCATCCTCAGAGGGATCCCTGGGTTTTTCGAGAAATTCCACAGCCCGTCCCCCACCCGCCTTCGACGCGAGTCCCGCCACGCCGCGGCATTTCTCTCGCCGACCGCCCGAGATTCGAGCCCCGGGCTTGCTGGCCTGGAGGGTGAGCCCGGGGTGTCAGGATGACAGGGAGGGTCGGGAGCCGGTGCGAAAACTGCCAGATTGACAGTTCCGGGATGAGCAGGGTTGCAGGAGGAACGCCCTTAGGGCATGCAGGGAATCGGCTTGCGTCCATCAAACAGGTCGGGGCATGTGATTTGCATGAAGCACGGCTTCTGGAGATCACGTACAGAAAGACAACCTGTTCTGAGGAGGACGGAGGATGGCCAAGCAATTGACGTACTACTCCGACGCCCGGGCGTCGCTGGCCAGGGGAGTGGAGAAGCTGGCCAGGGCGGTCCGCGTGACGCTGGGTCCGAAGGGCCGCGCGGCGGTTCTCGACAAGGGTTGGGGCGCACCGAATGTGACGAAGGACGGGGTGTCGGTGGCGGAGGAAGTGGAGCTGGAGGACAAGTTCGAAAACATGGGCGCCCAGATGGTCAAGGAGGCCGCGAGCAAGACGAGCGACGTGGCGGGGGACGGGACGACGACGGCCACGGTTCTCGCGGAGAGCATGTTCAAGGAGGGTTTGAAGTACGTGACGGCGGGGGCGAACGCGACGGCGTTGAAACGGGGAATGGAGGCGGCGGTGAGGAAGGTGGTGGAACATCTCCAGACGTTGAGCCGTCCCGTCGAAGGCAAGAAGGAGATCCAGCAGGTTGCGACGATCGCATCGAACAACGATGCGAGCGTGGGGAAGATGATTTCGGAAGCGATGGAGAAGGTGGGCAAGGACGGCGTGATCACGGTGGAGGAGGGCAAGGGTCTGAAGACGACGGTGGACGTGGTGGAGGGGATGCAGTTCGACCGCGGGTTTCTTTCGCCGCACTTCGTGACGGATCCGGAATCGATGAAGGTCGAGTTGTCGGACGCCTTGATCCTGGTGCACGAGGACAAGATTTCGTCCATCCAGAAGCTGGTTCCGCTCCTGGAAGCGGTCTCGAAGGGCAAGAACCCCCTCCTGATCATTTCGGAGGACGTGGAGGGCGAGGCGCTGGCGACGCTGGTGGTGAACAAGCTTCGGGGCATTCTCAAGTGCGCCGCGGTGAAGGCGCCGGGGTACGGGGACCGTCGCAAGGC
>CAZDSO010000166.1:0-10871 GCA_964508045.1 uncultured Planctomycetia bacterium
CTCCCGAGCCCAAACACAGCCGGCTCGCCAGCCCGTACTTCGCCGATCGGATCTTGCGAGGGCTACGTAGGGTCCTCCGTAGCTCTCGCAGATGCCGGCAAGCGAAGGAGGAGAGGCTCGCCCTCCAAATCTTCATGGTTTCTGGGAGAACCGAAGGCTCATGGTTGACTACAATCTATCTATGATGCGCTTTCACAGGATCGAGCACACCGCCGACGAAGGGATCGAATGGTCGGCGGAGAGCCTGGAAGGGCTCTTCGAAACCGGCGCCGGGGCCTTCGCGGAACTCGTCGCCGGAGAGGCCGGAGAGCCGGAAGAAGACCTCGAGCGGACCGTCGAGGTGGCGGGGACCGACCTGCCCGATCTGATGGTCCGCTTCCTCCACGAGCTGCTCTTCCTCTTCGAGACGCGATCGGAGATCTACCCGGCGGTCGAGGTCCGGCAGGTCGAGGCGCGTTCGGGGGGAAACGAGGCACGCCTCACCGCCACCCTGAAGGGGCGCCGCTTCGATGCGGTCAAAGAGGAAGGAGGCCTGGTCATCAAGGCCGTCACCTACCACGGGCTTCTCGTCGAGCGGGAAACGGACCGGACCTGGCGGGCGCGGGTGCTGTTCGACGTGTGAGAGGGAGAGCCCGGGCGGGAATGCATCAGGGGCCGATCGCATTCGAGGTCGTGTACGGTCAGGACGCTTTCGGTTTCAGGTGGAGCCGGTATTCCCCGCCTTCCTTCTCCACCACGACGGTGTATCCGCGGTTCCCGGCGAGCCTGGAAACGTTCTCCATGGAGACCTCGCTGTCGATTTGGACGCGGACCTCGGCCTTGGGATCCCGCTCGAAGGCCTTCTTGGTCTTCACCACGGGGAGGGGGCATGAAAGCCCTCTTGCGTCGACTTCAATCATCTCCTTCTCCTTCTTCTTTCGGAACCGTGCCGGTCTCCGACCATCGACGGAGGTGTTCCCGGAGAACGGGCCTGATCTGCCCGATGATCTCCTCGATCCGGGTATCCGGCCTTGCGTGCGCGTACTCTCCCGCCGTCCTGTTGGCCCGGGAAGCGAAGACGGCCGCCTGGTGGGGTTCCATCCCCGCCGACAGGAAGGCGGCGATCATGCCCGTGATCGTGTCGCCGGTCCCGCCGATCGCCTCCATCGCCGGCAGGTCCGGCGCCTCCACGACATGGAGGATGTCACCGTTCTCCACGACGAGATCCCTGGAGCCCTTGACGACGAGGACGCGGGCCGCGTTGCCGTGCCCGTAGGCGCTTTCCACCATGGAGGCGACGTCCTCGTTTCCGGACGTGAGGAGGTGGCTGGCGATGTAGGCCGGGTGGGTCGCACGAAGGTCGGCGAGGAAGGCCATCTCCGCGGCATCCGGGGTGAAGACGTCGAAGGCGGTTGCGATGCCCGCGGCCTTGGCGGCGTACATGGAGCCCGCGTCCGCGACCAGGAGGGGCTTTGACCGCTTGCGACCCAGGGATTCGACCACTTTTTTCATGAGGCCCATGACCGGCTGGAGGTAGTGGAGAGCGAGAATGGACGCCTCGATCTCGTCGCTTTTCTCGACGAGATGCCGGTAGATCGCCCTGCTGCCCTTGCCGTCGCCGATGTCGCCCGCGAGCAAGGCCTGCGGGGCTTCGATGCCCAGGTGTCCGGCGGTCTCCACGGCGGCGCTCAGCATCGCCCCCGTGCCCTGACCGCAGGGAAGCTTCCGGTCCCCGACGGCCAGCCGGCCCTCCTCAAGGCTGGCTCTGCCCGAGGTCAGGGGAAGATCCCGGATCGGCGCCGTTCCGGCAACGAGAAGCATCTTCGCGATCCTCAACGATCCTTGCGCTTTCCTCCCAGGCCCGGTCGAGCAGGAGGGCGCACAAGGTGGAGCCGAGTTCCCGAGGCCTTGCGCATTCCGTCACGACGCGACCGACGAGTTCGAGGAAGAGATAGGGGATATCCGGGCAGCCGCCTCCGGAAACGTTCGCGATGACTCCGGTTCGCCGTTCACAGGTCATCTTCATGTTTCCCGCCTTCACCATGACGAAATCGCCGAGTTCGACGACCTGGACGAGTTCAAGGAGTCTTGCGCTTTCGGAGCTGAGGACTTCGAGGCCCTCATGACGGACCGCGCTGTCGAGGAGAACCCTCTCCACCGCCAGCGTCTCGAGAAGGTTCACCTCGACCGCGAGATCGCATCCCCTCCTTCTCGAAAGCGGGGGGGCGACCAGCTTGGCGTCGAGCCCCGCCGCCCGGAGGACCTTCTCGGCTTTCAACGCGCCGGCCGTGGTCTTGAACAGGACGAGGCCGTCTCCGTCGAAGGGATCCTTCCGTTTCCCGAACAGACCGCGCATCTACTCCTTCTCCCGGTTCGAAAGGCCCACGAGGACGACGATGACCAGGCCCGCCACGACGGCGGCCTGCGCCGGGATGGTTTGCGCCGCGGCAAGCCCGAAGTTGTGCACCAGGGCCGCCCCGGTCAGCATGCCGAGGACGGTGAGGGACGAGTCGGTGTTGCCGCTTCCGGCCAGCACGAGCTGCCGGAGAGGACATCCGCCGAGAAGGGTCGAGGCGAGGCCCACCAGCGACATGCCCAGGAAATTCCAGGCGTGCCTCGAGTGCGCGACGGGCTGGTCCGCGAACCCGATGTGGAACCCGCCGAGGACGAGGTTGCCGATCGACGCGACGACAAACACCGCCAGGAAGCCCATCACGAGATGTCCGCTTCGTATCAGGATCACGTCCCGAATGCCCCCGGCGAGGCAAAGACGCGACCGCTGGGCGAAGAACCCGACGAGCAGGCCGGCGGCGAGCGAAACGAGGATCCCGGCGACTTCCGGGATGGCCCCCCTTCCCCCCGCGCCGATATGGCCGCTCGTTCCGAGGAAACGGCCGGGTCCCTCCCGGAAGAGGGGGAAGAGGAATGCGCAGGCGAGGAGGACGACCATCACGGCGGGCAGGATGAGGCCGCTCGACAGCCTCGTCTTGCGGGTCCGGCCGAAATTGAAGCCCGCCCTGAGCAAGAACACGCCGGCCCAGATGCCCGCGATGAACCCGGCAAACGCGAGCACGGCGTTCAGGTCCCCCCCGGCCAGGCGGAGGACCATCCTCAACGGGCAGCCGAGAAAGGCGAGCGCGCCGACCATCACGAACACGGCGAGAAGGAAACGCGCCAGCGGCGAGGATCCGCCCTCTTGACGGAACTCGCGGAACACGAGGGACGTCAGGAACGCGCCCAGCACGATCCCGAGGATTTCGGGCCTGAACCACGCCGCCTTCCAGGGGTGGTGCAGGCCGAGGGCACCCGCGATGTCGCGCTCGAAGCAGGCGATGCAAAAGCCCATGTTGGGCGGGTTTCCGAGCTGCACGAGGATGACGGCGAGGATGCCGACGGTCGCTCCGGCGGAAAGAATCCAGAACAGATCTCTTTTCATTCCCGGCCTTTCTTCGCATCGATTCCGGGCGCAGGCCCACGCGACCGCGTCGTCAGGGAAGACGCCGGGCGGAGGGGGCGCAGACCCCGCCGCTTCAGACGAGGACGATGCGCCCCTCCGGTTGCTCGACGATGTCTCCTATGACCGCGGCGGTGTTCCCCGCCTTCCCAAGACGCTCCATCAGTCCGTCAAGCCCGGACGAGGGAACGGCTATCAGAAGCCCCCCCGAGGTCTGCGGGTCGAAGAGGATGTCCATCGTTTCACCATCGATTGTGTGCCTATTCTCGATGAACGGCTCTCTGAATTCACGATTTCTTTGCGTGCCCGCGGGCACCAGGCCCATCGACACGAATTCGCGGACGCCCGGCAAGAGCGGAACCGCCTCCGGATCGATCTTCATCCCGACGCCGGAGTCTTGGACCATCTCGCAGGCGTGGCCCAGAAGACCGAAACCGGTGACATCGGTGCAGGCCCGCGCGCCCGCCTCGATCATGGCTTCCGAGGCTTCGCGGTTCAACGCGATCATCGACGCGACGGAAGCGGCCACCGCCTCGTTGCTCGCCATCCCGCCCTTGAGCGCCGTGTTCACGATTCCCGTTCCAATCGGCTTGGTGAGTACAATCCGGTCCGCCGGCCGGCTTCCCGTGTTCCGGAGGATCTTGCCGGGGTGAACCATGCCGGTGACGGAGAGACCGTACTTGATTTCCCTGTCGTCTACGCTGTGCCCTCCGGCAAGGGCGATGCCGGCTTCGCCCATTCTTTCCAGACCGCCCTTCAGGACCTCCTCCAGGACGTCGATCCCCAGTTCTCCCAGGGGAAAGCAGACGATGTTCATGGCGGCGAGGGGTCTTCCTCCCATGGCGTACACGTCGCTCAGCGCGTTGGAAGCGGCGATCCGACCGAACGTGAAGGGATCGTCCACGATGGGCGTGAGGAAATCGACCGTGAGGAGGAGGGCCGTGTCCTCCGAGATCGTCCAGACACCGGCATCGTCGGACCCGCCCACGCCGACGATCAGGTCGGGGTGCGTGGGGATGTCGAGCCTGCAAAGCGTGCGGTCCAGGTCCCCCGGACCGATCTTCGAGGCTCACCCGGCGCCCCGGACGAACCGAGTGAGTTTCGGGGTGTCCCGGTCCATGGAGACCTCCACGGTGGATTCCGATCCCCCCTGCCCCCTTACGGTCTCTTTCATGTTCCGCCCTCCGCCGTCGAAGCGGCCCCTGGCCTATTCCGCGTCCCTGCTTCCCGCGCTCTCGGCGAAAGGGACATCAGATTCCCGGCCCGGGCGACGAGAAGTCCCTCTTGATGGAAATACTCGAGCAACCTGTCTGACGGTCTGGAGGATGTGCCGAGGAGCCTCCTGAACGCCGCGAATCCGATCCTCGAGCCCGGATTCCCGCCGAAATGGTCGAGGAGAAGCCTTCTGGCCCTGGCCAAGCTGTCCGAATGGAGAAAGACGTCGTTTGGGAGAGGAACGATCCTGCCGACTCGAACAAGGCGTCCAACAGCCGCACGAATCTCCTCCCTGGTTTCCTGGAAACGGGAATCCAGTTCTTCCAAGCCTGTAGCGTGGAATCCGTTCTCCCTGACGGTTTCCTCGATCCCGGCAAGGATCGAAGATGTACGGATCCGCTTTCCACGACCCGCGGCGGGCAAACGGATCCGCCCCTGATCCACCTCGATTCTTCCCTCCTCCTCGAGGGTCTCCATGACCTTGTCCTGGAGCTCCTTCCTCCATCCCGAGAGAGCCACGGCGTGAGTCTTTTCGATCCAGGCGGACAGAGGATTCTCCTCGAAATAACGCATCAAGATGTTCATGAATTCCCGGCGGTGCCGCTCCAGCCGGTCTGACGATATGAGAAGGTCTCCGGAGCCGAGGGGCGTGATCTTCCCCTCCTTGCAAAGATGTTCGATCCGGGTCGTGAGGAAAGGCGTCGTGATCAGGGTTTCCCCCGCGAGATCGGTCAGGGATATCGGACCGTCCGATTCGAGCAGGAGGTACTCGAGCAGGCTGGCCGGTCCATCCACTCGTCGATCACGCTTCTCCAGGCCAAGTCCAAGCCACCGCTTCCCCTTCTGCTTTTTTCCGGAGAGGCTGAGAATCCGGCCCCCTCCCAGCGATTCCGGGGGACTCGGACGCCGGACGATGTACCGATCACCAGGAACCACGAAGACGGGTTCCAAGAGACGTATCTGGGCGAATGCCCTCCTTCCGGGTTCCACCCTCTCCCGGTCGAAAAGCACCATGACACCGGCGCGCTGGACGGTTCCATGGTGAAAGGTGACGTCGGACATCCTTTCTATGGGCCGCAGGACCTCCGGAAGGCACTCGAAATCGACCTCGAAGATGCGCACCGGGGAAAGACATCCCGGCTGTGCGATGGTGTGTCCGCGATGCACCTGCTCGGCCTTGACATTCTGCAAGTTCAGCCCGATGGAGTGGTTTCGCCGGACGGACTCGATCGGCTCGTGATAGGCTGTGATTCCACGGATTTTCGCTCGTATTCCGATGTCCACGATCTCGATCGTGTCGCCTCGTCGTATTTCACCAGAAAGCGGAACACCCGTGGCGACGGTTCCGAAACCCTTGGCCGTAAACACGCGCTGGACGGGCATGCGGAACACCCGCGGGACGCCTTGATCTTCGTGGAACCGGGACGCGATCTCCTCGATGGCGGTTTCGAGATCGTGGAACCCATCCCCGGTGACGGACGAGACCGGGATGACGGCCTTGTCCTCCAGGAACGTCCCTTCGAGGAGATCGGCCACGTCCTCCCGGGCGAGGGCTAGTAACTCCTCGTCGACGAGATCCGTCTTCGTCAGGGCCACGATACCGTCGCCGACTCCGACCAGTTCGAGGATCCGGAGGTGTTCCCGTGTCTGCGGCATGACACCGTCGTCCGCCGCGACGACGAGCAGGGCGGCCTTGATGCCTGTCGCTCCCGCAATCATGTTCTTGACAAACCGCTCGTGGCCGGGAACGTCGATGATTCCCACTCGTTTCCCCGAAGGCACAAGGAAGGAGGAGAATCCCAGGTCGGTCGTCATCCCCCGCTCCTTCTCCTCCTTGAGGCGGTCCGGGTCCGTGCCCGTGAGCCTCTTCACGAGCGCCGACTTCCCGTGGTCGATGTGACCTGCCGTCCCGATGACCCCGGCGACGATCCGGCTGACGCCCATGCACGTCTCCTCGCGTACGGGAACGCAAGGCCGCTCGTGCGGGGCCGCCAGGCCTTGCCTCCGGCGCGCCCCTCGGACGAGCGGACCGAAGACGGGGAACGCGCCGTGATCCAGTGGATCCGGGAAAGCCGGCAAAAGAGAAGGAAGGAATTCCGGGAAGGTCGGAGGGAGGGACGTGTCCGCATCCCACTTCATGGACCCGCCCGGATCTCCCTTCCTGTCTCCTGCAGCCCCTTGCGGCGGAAACGGACTCGCGGATGCACACGGTGCACCCCGTGAAGTCGCGCTTCCACTCAGCCCTTGCGCTGGAATCGTCTCATGAACACAAATCCTGAACGATCCCCTCGTGCCCGAGGGGGAAAGGGCGGGATTGCCCGCCGGCAATCCCGCCCCTGTATTGTGGAAGGCCCCCGCTACTCCTTCAGTTTCCTCGCAACGCGCTCCAGCCGGTCCTCGGCGATCGCGTGGAAGTACTGGGCTTCCCCGAACTCCTTCACGATCTTCTCCAGGGCCTTCCGTGCCTCCTCGTACCTGCGGCCGTCGATCAGTTTCTCGGCCTCCTCCACGGCCTTGCCGGCCTTGATCTCCACAAGGCCGTTCAGGCACTTCTGTTTCCACTCCGTATCCCGGTCGATGGCCAGCCCCTTCTCGAAGTTCGCTCCCGCCTTCCCCCAGTCCCATTCCCCGAGGGCTTCGGCGCCGGCACTGTAGAAATCGCGCTGACGGATCTCGTCGTAACGGAACTCCGCCCGCTTCACCAGCGCTGAATCCTCGTCCTTTCGGGCCAGCCTCCTCACTTGGATTTCCACCCGCCTTCGCGATCGATCCATCACTTCCGACAGCGTCGTGTACCGCAACCGCGGAGAAGGCGTAAAGTAGAGGTGCTTCAGGTTGAAATCGAGAATCATGACCACGGGTGCCCGGGCCACACGGTTCTTCCGCAAGAGATGCCTGTCCGCCTTGCGGACGTTCACCCGCACGCACACGAATTCCTTGGAGAGCTCCGTGATGACCCATCGCTTCCACAAATCTCCGTCCAGATCCTCGCATGCCTCCGCCTCCGGATCCTTCCGCTTCTTCTTCCCGAAAGCGAGGATATCCTTGGGCTTGTGGAAGTAGACCAGGATGGGCTTCATCGCTTCTGCCGCTTTCCTGATCTCGTAGATCCCGTCCTTCCCCTTCCCGTTCTCCTCTTCTCCTTCCGAATCGGTTCCCGTGAGCTTGGGCGTTGACTTGCCGTCGGAGTCGACCCAATCGATCGAGCCGCCGAACTCGGATCGGGTCAGGTCCCTCTTCGTCGGAGTCCCGCCGCTGGGTCCTGGTGACCCACCACCAGGGGTAACGCCGCCCGGCACCCGGCCGCCACCACCACCGCCGCCGCCTGATCCCCCCGTAGGCCTCGGGGCGCTACCGCCACCCGGGCATCACCCGGCTTCCAGGTGCTCGGCCGCCACGAAGGCCAAAGCACCCAGAAGGAGACTGGTCAAGAGCACGAACTTGTTCATGACGCCTCCTCCAAAAAAAACATCTCTTGGGTCTGATTCTTTTCCCACAAGATTAGTTCCCTATCCCCTCCCTTGTCTTACAGCATGAAATCACGAAAAATTCTCAATGATGAGATCGGGGCTTGAACTTCGGGCTTTTGGGGAAAATCACGAGACGTGGGGGGTTGACCCGGTGCGAAAAGATCGATATTTTATACGTATAGAATACGTATAAAAGAGGGGCCTCATGCGGAAAAAACTGACCATCAGCGTGGACGAGAAGATCTATCGGGCGCTCCACAAACGCCTGGGAAGCAGAAAAATAAGCAGGTTCATCGAGGACCTCGTCCGACCGCACGTGCTGGAAGGCTCCCTTCGAGACGGCTACGCCGAGATGGCCCGGGACGAGGCCAGGGAGAAGGAAGCCCTGGAGTGGAGCGAGGGGCTGATCGGAGACGTGGCCGATGAACCGCGGTGAGGTCTGGTGGATCGACTTCGACCCGTCCGTCGGCGGGGAAGTCAGGAAGAAGCGGCCGGCCGTGATCGTCAGCAACGACGCGTCCAACAAATTCCTGAACCGCGTCCAGGTGGTCCCGCTCACGCGGGCCGTCGACCGGCTCTACCCCAGCGAGGCCTATGCGTTGTTTCGAGGGCGCCGCAACAAGGCCATGGCGGACCAGCTCACCACCGTCAGCAAGAAGAGACTGCTGAGGAAAGCCGGCAGGATCTCTTCCGAGGACATGGAAAGGGTCGATGGCGCGATCCGGATCCAGCTCGATCTTGGAGACGCGTAGGCCGTCGAGAGCAAGATGCGGGTGGAGGCCAGAAGATTCCAGATTTCAGCCGGCAGATTTCAGTCGGCTGCTACGTGATGCGGCTGAAACCTCCAACCTGAAATCTGAAATTCCGATTCCAAGGAGTGTCCGATGAGCAAGGCATGGCAGGGCGAATGGAAGCGGCTGGACGACTCGCGGGTGCTGATCCCGAGGACGGGGCGGATGCGCGTGGACGGGCTGGTCTTCGCTTCCGAGGCCCTGATGGCGTCCATCCTCTCCGACCAGAGCCTGCAGCAGGTGCAGAACGTCGCGACGTTGCCAGGGATCGTGGGGCGGTCCATGGCCATGCCCGACATCCACTGGGGCTACGGGTTCCCCATCGGCGGGGTGGCGGCATTCGACGCCAACGACGGCGTGGTCTCCCCCGGGGGCGTGGGCTACGACATCAACTGCGGGGTGCGGGTTTTGAAGACCCCCTACGGCTGGGAGGACGTCGCGCCCCGGATCGAGGCGCTGGTGAAGGGCCTGTTCCGGAACATCCCCTGCGGCGTGGGCTCGAAGCGCAAGGACCTGAAGGTCTCGGAGGCCGAGGAGAGGCGGGTGCTGGAGAAGGGGGCGCAGTGGGCGGTGGAGGCGGGATACGGCGAGGCGGGGGACGCGGAGCACATCGAGGCGGAGGGGCGCATCCCCGGCGCGGACCCCTCGGCGGTGAGCAACCGGGCGCTTCAGCGCGGCCGGCCGCAGATCGGAACGCTGGGCTCGGGGAACCACTTCGTGGAGATCGGCGTCGTGGACGCCGTGTTCGAGGCGAAGCTCGCGGACGCGTTCGGGCTTTCCGAGGGGCAGGTGCTGGTGCTGATCCACACGGGATCGCGGGGCCTGGGCCACCAGGTCTGCGACGACGCGATCCGCGTGATGCTGGACGCCAGCCGCCGCTACGGCATCGACCTTCCCGACCGCCAGCTCTGCTGCGCGCCCGTCTCCTCGCCGGAGGGGAAGCGCTATCTCTCCGCGATGGCGGCGGCCGCGAACTTCGCCTTCGCGAACCGGCAGCTGATCACGCACTGGGTGCGGGAGACGTTCCGTCGCGCGCTCAGCAAGGACGCCTCGCTTCCCGTCCTCTACGACGTGGCGCACAACATCGCCAAGCTGGAGACGCACGAGGTCGAAGGCGCGAAGCGGAAGCTCTGCGTCCACCGCAAGGGTGCGACGCGGGCCTTCGGCCCGGGGCATCCGGAGGTGCCGGAGGCGTTCCGGGACGTGGGGCAACCGGTGCTGATCCCCGGGGACATGGGTCGTTCCTCGTTCATCCTCGCGGGCACGGCACGGTCCATGGAGGAGAGTTTCGGCAGCACGTGCCACGGGGCGGGAAGGACGATGAGCCGCAAGGGGGCGAAGCGGGCGGCGAAGGGGCGCGACATCCGGAAGGAGCTCTCGGCCCGCGGCGTCACCGTCATGGCGGCGGGGCGGGGGACGCTGGCCGAGGAGATGCCGGAGGCCTACAAGGACGTCTCCGAGGTGGTGGAGGTGGTGCACGCGGCGGGGATCGGAAACAAGGTGGCGAGGCTCAAGCCGATGGGGGTGGTGAAGGGGTGAGGGGCTCGTTCCGCGCTTGAAGGGAATGGAGATTTCAGCAGTCAGATTTCAGCCGAAAGCGATGTGTGGGAGGCGCGATCCCGCCGCAGCTCTCGCTTCAGCAAACCAAGCGAAGGTGGGTCGCGGCGATTTTCTTTGCTCTGAGGCCGGGCCTTGAGCAGCCGGCCCGCCACAGCCCTTGCGCGTGCAATGCAGGCGACGGCGTGTCTCGCCCGCAACAGCACGGGGCGCGGGCGTCTCGCCCGCAGCAGCACGGGGCGCGGGCGTCTCGCCCGCAGCAGCACGGGGCGCGGGCGTCTCGCCCGCAGCAGCACGGGGCGCGGGCGTCTCGCCCGCAGCAGCACGGGGCGCGGGCGTCTCGCCCGCAGCAGCACGGGGCGCGGGCGTCTCGCCCGCAGCAGCACGGGGCGCGGGCGTCTCGCC
>CAZDSO010000167.1:0-10851 GCA_964508045.1 uncultured Planctomycetia bacterium
CCGGCTTTGCCGGCTGGAGAAGCCGGATTTGATTTTGCTGGATATCATGATGCCGGGCATGGACGGCTTCGAGGTGTGCCGCCGCATCAAGTCGGATGCCCGCACGGAGCACACCGAGATCGTGGGCATCACCGGCTACTTCACCGAAGAGAACCGCGAGAAGCTCAAAGCCTGCGGGGCCATCGACCTCTACCGCAAACCCATCGACCTCGAGACCCTGCAGGAGATCCTCGAGCAAATCTTCAGCCCGGCCTCCGAGACGAGCCGCGGGTGACGGCTGACTTCTGCGGTTGGAGTCTCAGGTGGGCCCGAGCGTAGCCGATCGCTTCCCTCCGCGCCCGGGTGTAGCCGTCGGCTACGTTCGCCTTCCCCGCTCGTGTCCTTTCGCGGCCTTTCTCGACGGCACGGGAGTTGCTTTTTCGCCTGGGCCGGGCTTTTGTCGATGGCGCAGACCGTCCTGGGTCCGGCGGCTCTTTCATCCGGACTTTCGGGGGATGCGATGGACGGATCCGGAATCGTTTCGCGGCGCGGAGTCCGAGTGGCGTGGATGGCGGTCGCCCTCGGCCTGCTGGGTCCGGCTCTTCCCGCGCTGGCGGGCGGGGAGGCGGTTTCCGAGACGCGTCCCGACGTGACCCGTACGTCGTCTTCCTCGGCAACGGACCTTCCCCTGCGTCTTTCCGGGGTCGTGGAAGCCGGTTTCCTGTCGGTGCTGAAGCACGAGGCGAAGTTCGGCCGGGACGGCACCGTCTTCGATTACCGGTCGGAGGGGGGGCAGGACACGCTGTTTTTCGTGAAGCGCTTCTCGGCGGAGCTGGAAATCGACGAGAGCCACGTCGTGACCTTCCTCTACCAGCCGCTTCGCCTGGAGACCGCGGTGGAGCTCGACCGCGACGTCCGCGTGGACAGTCTCGATTTTCCGGCGGGCACGACGGTGGATCTCCTCTACGATTTTCCCTTCTACCGCCTGGGCTACGCCTGCGATTTCCTCGGAAGCGGGCCGGACGTCCTGGCTGCAGGGCTCGCCTTGCAGATCCGAAACGCCCGCATCTCTTTCCGGTCGGCCGACGGGACGCGGTTCCGCGACAACCGGGACGTGGGCCCCGTGCCTCTTCTGTCCCTGCGGGGCCGGTGGTCGCTGCATGAGCGCGTCTGGCTGGCGACGGAAATCGACGGGATCTACGCGCCGGTGAGCGTTCTCAACGGGTCCGACACCGAGGTGGTGGGCGCCCTGCTCGACGCCTCGCTTCGGGCCGGGGCCGTGTTCGGCGCCGTGGAGTGCTTCGCGAACGTCCGCTACCTCGGCGGAGGCGCGGTGGGGGACAGCGGGGACGACGATTCTCCCGACGACTACGTGCGCAACTGGCTCCACTTCTTCGTCTTCAGCCTCGGGCTGAGGGTGCGGGTGTAAGGCCCCGGACACGGCGTCCCCGCGAAACGCTCTTCTCGGTCTTGACAGGCGCGAGAGAGTTCATACAATAAGTATGAATAATATTATTAACCTTGGGGGGGCGCCATGCGCGTATCCATCTCGATGCCTGATCGACTCGTGCGGGAGATCGACCGGCTGGCCGGCAAGGCGGGGGTTAGCCGCAGCCGGTTCATCTCGAAGGGCCTAGAAATCGTTCTTCGCGCGCAGGCGAGGAAACGTCTCGTCCGTGCTTTCGACGACGTGTTTTCGGACCGGAGGGTGAGGGAGGCGCAGGAGGCGGAGGCGGATCTGTTCGATTCGCTCTCTCTTGACGAGGATCGCTGGTGATCCGGCAGGGAGAGATCTACTGGGTGGACTTCGCCGGCCGAAGGGGATCGCGGCCGGCCGGCAAGCGGCCGGTCGTGGTCCTGCAGTGCGATGCGATCAACCGCACGGCCATTTCCACGGTCGTGGTCGCGGCGATCACCTCCAATCTGAAGTACCGGTCCCTGCCAACCAGCGTGGAGCTTTCGAGGCGCGAAGCGGGCCTTCCGAAGCGCTGCCTGGTCAACCTCACCCTCATCCGGACCCTGGGCCGCAAGGACCTCGGGAAGAGGATCGGCCGGCTCGGCGAGGCGCGGCTCCTCGAGATCAAGGCGGGCCTTTCGGTCCTGTTCGAGATGGAGGGGGCCATGCGATGAGGGCCAGGTCGAAGTGGATTGGGGGATTGTAGATTCCAGATTGCACCGCCCCTTCACGGCGCCTCCCACAAGAGGCATGGCGTTTCTGAAATCTGAAATCCCTTTTCTGCAACCTCTTCCTCAAATCTCACCCGCCCTGGCCGAGGTGAAGGACCCGCACCTCGGCGCCGTCGGGCACGGGCGTCGATGGGTACTTCTTCTTGGGGACGTGCCGGCCGTCGACCGTGACCACCAGCATCGGAAACGTGTACTTCATCTTCCGGATCACGTCCGCGACGGTCATGCCCTCTTCCCACTCCACCGACCTGCCGTTGACCTGGATCATCATGAAAATCCCAACACCTGATCAAGATCATAAAGGAGCAAAGCCACAAATAAAAAGCCTGAGCTACAAAGACACCAGGATACGAAGAAGACACCAAAAGAATACGAGGTCAAACGCAAAGGACGCAAAGGTGGGATCAAGACACTGATTTCATCGGAACTGCCTTGGAGGGCGAGGGTCCCCCCGAGCCAAAACGTAGGCGGCTCGCCGGAAGGCTCGCCTCCAATTTCTCTGATCTTTTTGTGTGAATCTGCTGCGGGCTGGAAGCCCGCGCCCCGACCGCGGCTACGGCTGAAATCTGAAGGCCCTTCGACTTCGCTCAGGACGGTGGTGAGCCTCGTCGAACCGCTGGAATCTGAAATCCCTACGCGTCCTCGCTTTACCCTAGGTCCCCGGGAATTTCTCCACGACCTCCAGCAGCTCGGGGAAGTCGATGCCCAGCGCCTTCAGCTTCGCTTTCGTGGGCACGGCGTCCGGCGTCCAGCCGCGGCGCTTGTAGACCGCGTCCATGAGCTGCTCGTACTGGTCCTCCCGGAACGCGCGAAGGGCCGCGATCTTCTCCGCCGTTGATTTCCCCTCCGGGTCGAAGCCGACCTTCTCGCGCAGCTGCGTATCGTAGCGCTCCGAGCGCGACTCGTATTCCTCGGCCGTGACCGGGCCCATGGCCCGGTAGGGGATCCGGTCGTCCTTGCGTGTCCCGTACCCCATGCGCAGGTTGAACACCCGCTGGAAGTTGAAGACGCGCTCCGAGTCCTCGATCAACCTCTCCTTGTCGAAGGGGCGGCCGGTCATGCCGGCGTAGTAGTTGACGTAATTTTCCACGTGCTCGGGGATCTTCTCGGGCTCGTCGGTCAGGGCGTTGTCCGGCGGCTGGATGTCGTTCCAGAGCAGCTTGCACAGCCCGTTGAGCCCGAACCACGTCCTGAACAGCGGGAAGTAGTGCAGCCCCTCGGCCTTGTCCTCGAACGTCGGCAGGAGGTTGGAGACCTGGTCCATGAAGATCAGCCACGCCTCGTCGTGCTGCGGGCCCTTGTTGGCCATCCCGTAGCCCCCCTGCTGGGCCAGGGATTCCTTGGTCACGTACTCGGAGAACTCCAGCCCCTTGGTCTCCATGCCGATGTCGTCGAGGAAGCCGGGGTCGCCCCATCCCTCTTCCTTGAACCGCTTCTTGAGGTTTCGGATCCCCTTGCCGAAATCGGCCGGGAACCCCTTCTCGCCCCGGCCCAGGCGGTGGAGCAGCTCCAGCGCCTGGTCCGCCCGTCCGAACGTGAGCTCCAGCCCGCCCGTCTTGGAGGCGTCGAGGATGCCGTTCTCGAAGCATTCCATGACGAAGGCCAGCGCCGTGCCGAAGGAGATCGTGTCGATCCCGTAGTTGTCGCAGTAGAGATTGATCTCCGCGAGTGCGTCGGGATCCAGGATGCCGAGGCTGGGCCCGCAACCGGCCAGCGTCTCGTACTCGGGCCCGTCCACGGGAACCGGTTTCCCCTGGAAGGGGCCGGTCTTGGGCCGGAAGCCGTCGATGCCCTTGGCGCAGGCCAGCGTGCAGCCGAGCCAGCAGCCGTCGGGGATGTTCTGGGTGAAGTAGCGCTCTTTCCACACGGGCGCGCGCATCGCGTCCGCGTCGGGGTGACTGCCGAACTTGAAATTGTGCGTGGGGAGAAGGTCGTAGTCGTTCATGATGCCGAAGAGGAACGAGGTGCCCCACTTGCGCATGCCCGACTGCTCGTCGTCGTACATGGCCACCTCGCGGTTGACGCGCATGCCGTATTTCCGGATGCGGTCGGGATCGGCGGGGTTGTTGGGGTCGCCCTCGAGCCGGATGGCGCCCGTGGGGCAGATGTAGGCGCAGGTCCCGCACCCGATGCACGGCTCGGAGGTCAGATCGGTTCGCATCACCACCCGGCGAGAGTCGCCCTTGCCGGAAAAGGACAGAACATTCTCCATGACCACCTCGCGGCAGGCCCGAATGCACAACCCGCAGAGGACGCACGTGACCTCGCGCTCGTCGCGAAGGGGGTGCTTCTCCGCCGGCTCCACCGCCCCGTAGAGGTCGGCGAATCGGCGCAAGGCCGGAACGTTCGGCCACCTGGAGAGGAGTTTCTCCACCGCGGCACGCCGCGCCGCCATCGTCGCGTCCGAGTCGTGGAGGATCTCCATCGGCTCGCGAACCCGGTACGTGCATGCGGGAACGATGCGATTCTTCCCCCCCAGCACGATCTCCGTGACGCACGACTTGCAAACCCCGTAGGGGGAGACCATGGGGTTAAAACACAGCGTCGGGATCTCCACGCCCCCCGCTTTCGCCGCCTCTAGGACCGTGGTCCCCGGTTCGACCTCGATCGTTTTCCCGGAGATGGTCACTGGAATCATGGTCTTCTCCTTCGCCTAGGTTCTTCGGGATTTGTCTCGAAGGCTATTTCTTCTTCTTGGCGGTCTTCTTCTTGGCGGGTCTCTTTATCGCGGGTTTCTTCCTGGCCGTTTTTTTCTCGGAAGGCTTCTTCTTGTCAGGTTCTTTCTTGGCGGGCGGTTCCTCTGAAACGGGCGGGAGAGGCGCTTTGGCGGGAAGCGGGGCCTCTTCGGCTTCAGCCGCGGAAGGAAGGGCGCTGACGATGGTCCACTTGGGCCTCCATCCCGATTTCCTCACGACGAGCGCCTTGATCTTCTTGTGCCGGAAGACCGTTCCCGTGCCGCCCCGCCCCGCCTGCTTGAGGCGGATCGATTTCCGGCGCCAGTCCCAGTAGGAGAAGTTCAGGCAGCCCATCCAGGTGTGCTCCGCGCCGGGGCCGGCCGAGACCGTGGAGACGTACTGCCGGTCGGCCTCGTCCCGGGCGAACATCGCGTGCAGCTGTTCCGCCACCACGTAGCTGTCCGAGGGGCCCTCGGGGGCCTCCTCGACGGTGACGACCCGGTCGTTTCCTTCCACCGCCACGATCACGTCCCGTTCGGCCTGGCCCTTGACCTCCAGGGCGTCCCAGCCCGAGAACTTGAGGATGGGGCCGAAGTGTCCGCCGACGTTGGAGTCGATGGGCACGCCGGTGGCCGGCGCGAGGGTGACCACGATGGACTTGCCCGAGCCGGGGAACTGCATCGTTCCCCCCAGGGGTCCCGAGGAGATGACGATCGCGTTCTCCGGATCGTCCCACGTCGTCTCGGGGGTCACGGCGTCCCAGAGGAGCTTGAGCCCGAAGCCCCGGCCGCCGATGAACGTCTCCTTCATAATCTCGCTGACCGGTCTGGCTTCGATCGTGTTGGCCGAGAGGTCGACGTGAAGCGTCCGGTTCGCGTAGCCCCGCTCGACGCGGAGGTCCGGATACTCGAAACGGGCGAGGACCCGGCCGCGGGCCGGGGCCTGGGTGAGGAAGATCTGGGACATAGAGGGCTCCCTTGCTTGACGCAGATGCATCTCGTCTCGCGCCCGCGTTGACGGGCCGAAACGGATTGTCATCTCCTTCTCACGCGCTGTCAAGGGAAGTCGGAACGCGAGTACGGATTCGGTGGACGCATCCTCGTACGACCCTGAGAACGCGGAAGAACAACCGCAAACGCTGAGAATCTTTCTCGGTTGGATAGCACCAGCGAACGGTTCGATACGAGCGTATCGTCCGGAAAATCTATGGTTTCCGCGCTTGGGGGGGGGTAGAATCGATTTTTCATCGAAACGCAAGAGAGATAAGGGAGGTTGTCATGTCCATACGGCGTGGTTCATCGCGGTGGTTCGCTTCCCTGGCGGTCCTGCTGGCGCTCCTGGCGCTGGGCGCCTTCGTGGCGCCCGTCGGTTGCGGCGGAAGCAGCGGCGGATCCTCGAAAAAGGGGAAGAAGAAGGGGGGCAAGAAAGGGGACAAGAAGGGGGACGAGGAGAAAGGCGGCGGCGAAGGCGGCGGCGGGGCCTCGGACACGGACATCGAGATCGAGCTCGTCAAGGACCAGTTCAAGGGCGTTCTCAACGAGTACATGCAGGGGAACACGGGGCTGGCCGAGCTCGAGGTGGCCGTCGAGAACGCGCAGAAGAAGATCGAGGAGCTCCCCGCCGGCGACTGGGTGGAAGAGTTCAAGACCGCGCCGTGGGGGCTGAACAACGCCATCGTGGAACTCTGCAAGCAGAAGTGGTTGCCCGTCGCCGTCCAGTGGGCGGAAAGCCATCCCGAGAACATCGAGGAGGGAAAGGCGAAGATCCGCGAGGTGGCGGCCCGCCTCGAGGACATCCCCCGGGACCGGCTGGCGAAGACGAAGCACCTGGACTACCAGGCGACCTACGACGAGGTGATGGCGAAGATCGACAAGTCGTTGAAATCGGTCGAGACGCTGGGCGAGATGGTCCGCCGGACGCCCCCCTCCATGCCCGTCAATCTCGTGGACCGGGAAGGGAAGAACTGGATCGAGGAAGGCCCCGTGGAGGCGACCTTCTCCGCCGGACGCCTGATGCTCGAGGGCAAGGGCGCCGGTGCCCGGATCACCGCCACCCACTACTACCTGAAGGACTTCGATTTGCGGGTGACCTTCACCATCCAGCGCGGCGGGCTGGACTTCCTCCTGCGCGTCCTGCCGGGGAAGAACAGCGTCTTCAACGGCGGGTTCAGCAAGGACCAGCTGCCCGATCCCGAAGCGCCCTTCACCATGATCATGCAGGTGCGGGGCAACAAGGTGAACTTCCTGGACACGGAGGGGCGCGACCTCTACGGGGAGCCGATCGTCTCCGACCGCGCGCCGGCGGGCGGCGGCATCGGCATCCAGCTCCGGGGACGGGACTCCTCGGTCATCATCCAGGAGATGATCGTGGAAGCGAAGTAGTCCCTCCGGATGTGAAAAAGTTCCACTTCTTTCGTTCCGTCGGGATCGGAATCCCCGTGGGCTGTGGGTACGTCCCAGCGCGAACGGAATCCAGGTTGGGTCCCATGAGAGGGGTAGGGGCGGGCCCGTGTGCCCGCCCTGGACGTACTATTTTTTCAAGGCGCGGTCGAACCGTTTGTAGATCTCCATGCCCAGCCTCCGCATGGACGCCCGCATGGCGTTGAAGGTGGAGCCGGACATCCACTTCAGGCGGGTCGCCGCGAGCACCTTGCCCGTCTCGTCCACCAATCCCGCCGTCACCTCGAAGTGCGTCCGCTTCCCCTCCACCTCCTGGTGGAGAACGACCACGAGCAGGCGGGCGGGCACGCGGGGTGCGAGGCGTTTCTCCCTCGCCTGCTCCCCCGCATACGCGGCCAGCTCCGCCCCGCGCCCCCGGTCGTGGGTGCCGCCGGTGAGACGCATGTCGAAGCACCCGAGCTGCTCGAGGCCCTCCCACATCCGTTCCGACAGTTCCCGGCCGGTCCAGCGCACGGGCGAGCCGCCCCAGGACTCGTAGTCCACGCCGAAGCCCTCCGCCCCCCGGAAACGGGACTTCAGGCCCTTCTCCAGGTTGCTCTCCAGTTCCGCGGCGGCGTTCCTCTGCCCCTCGATGACCACGGGCAGGATGGCGATGGGGTCGCGGGCGAGGTCCAGCGCGGGAACCGGGTGGGGGACCAGCGCCTCGAGGGGACGCGTCCGCTTGTGCCTCGATACGAGGGACCGGAACCTCGACCGCCTCGAGACGGCCTCGAACACGAGGTCGTCCTGCGCGTCCCGGGCCAGGGTGCTGAACCCGAGCTTCGCCTCCAGCGCGAAGGCGTCCTCGAGGCTCTCGAAGCATCCCTCCTCGTCCTCCCGTTGCGCCTGGATCCGGGCCTTCTCGAACAGGATCCGCGCGGCCAGCAGCGGGGCGAGATCCCGCGCGGCCTCGGCGCCGTGCTGAAGGGCCTTTACGGCCTCGTCCTTCCGCCCCAGCGAGGAGAGGGCGCGGCCTTCCCCGTAGCGCGTGGAGCCCAGGAGCACCGCGTCCATGGGGTCCTTCTCGTGGAGGGTTAGGGCCCTGCGGTAGGCTTGAAGGGCCTTGTCGGTCTTCGGAGGCCTGAGATGGAAGAGATAGAGGTCGCCGATGCGCAGGAACGCTTCGGCCACGTCGGGAAGGTCCTTGGCCAGGGCTTCGAGTTTCCGCGCAGCCTCCTCGTCCTGGCCCTTCTGGATGAGGCTCTCCACCTCGGCGATCCGGCGGAAGGCGTGGCGGCGGGCGATTTTCTTGTAGAGGGTCCCGGCGATCTCCTTCTTGTCGGACATGACCACGGCCTGGGCGGAGCCGAAGGTACGGGGGCGCTGCTTGTGGAAGAGCAGCTGCACGAACGATCCCCACGACTTGCAGGCGTCCTCGTCCGGGTAGCCGATGAAGATGATGTTGACCTGCTCGCCTGCGGCGTCGATGCCCTGGACGTCCAGCGTCAGGCCTTCCTTGCCCTGGGCCACGGCCTCGAAGGCCTTCTTCAGCTTGGTCACCTCCTCGGTGTCGACCTCCTTGGGCAGGGTCGTCCAGCCCGGCGGCAGGTCGGAAGCCCGAAGGCGAAGGGGGCTGACCGCGCGGAAGGCCTGACCGCCGAGGGCGGGCGACGCGAACGCGCCGAAGCCGAGGAGTATGAGACCGAGCAGACCCGAGACACGCATCCTTGCCTCCCCTACTTGCCGATGATTCTCAGCTTGCTGTCGTTCCAGAGCAAAACGAGTGTATAGTGCGCCGTGATCCAGGCGGGGCCGAGGCCGCGATCCGTGTTGTGGTGGAGCTGCTGGGATTCCTTGGTGGGCCGGGCGGAGAAGGACCCGTCCGGGCACCGCGCGGCCATGAACTCGTCGCGGAAGGTGTTCATGTACGCCTTCCACGTCTGCCGGCCCTCCATCTTGGCCGCCATGGCGCCGCTCAGGAGGTGCATGCACGGCGAGACGTGGCCGCCGATCAGCTTGTCCATGTTCCGCCGGAAGTAGGACTTCATCTTCCCGAAGAAGGGGTGCCGGTCCAGCTTCAGGGTGTGGAAGGCGATGATCGCGCCGGCCGTCCGTCCCGCGTCGCCGAACCCCTGCTGGCCCGGGCGCGTGCTGTACCCCACGCCGCCGTCGCCCGCGCTGGTGGCGACGATCCACTCGATCGCGCGGTCGACCGGCTCCTTCGGGACCTCGACGCCCAGCCTCTGCGCCGCCCCCAGCGACGTCAGGCAGAAGTTCGAGACGATCTCCAGCTCCACGTAGTTGAGCGCGTTCGGCCCTCCGGGCCCGTGGCCCCACCCCCCGCTGGTTTCCTGGTTCTTCACGATCGCCGCGCACAGTTCCTTGATCTTCTCGAGCAGCGCGGGATTGCCCGTGGTCTTGTACGCCTCGGCCAGGAGCCAGGGAGCGTAGCCCACGTTCCAGTTCACCTGGCTCATGTTCCCCTTGCCCGTCATCCTCGATTTGAAGACGGATTCCTTTCCCGCGTTGCGCATCACGTATCCCACCGCCTTCTCGATGGGCTTTCCGAAGGGACCCTGCCCCGGTACGCTGCCCGACGCCAGGAACGCGAGTCCCGCGACCGTCGTCACCGCCACCTTGCCGTTGATGCCCCCCGTGAAGCACTCGAAGGAGCCGTCTCCGGACTGGTGGTCGGCGAGATACTTCAAACCCGCCATGGCGGCCGCCTTGCACTTCTTGCAGCGGGAGGGACACGTCCGGGAATGGGGACCCGTCCGGCGCATCTTGAACGCGACCTTCTGGGGGCGCCCCCCGCGAAGGACCGTGAGCTTGAGAATCCCGGTGCGGGAAGCCTCGGCCGCTTCCACCGCCCGGGAGAAGAGGTGGACGGGATCCTCCCGCTTCGGAAACGGGCGCCCCCCCGCCGTGAGGATCACGTCCCCCTTCCTCAAGTGCCCCGCGGCCGGGGTCTTCTCGTCCACGCGGTCGACGCGGATGGCCGGCGCGCGGCCCGCCCCCGCTTCCTCGGCCTGCTTGGCGTCGAGCGGCGTACCGGCCGCGCCGGTGGGCCCCAGATTGAAGAAATCATCTCCGCGACCCGGCATCTTGGGCATGCCCTGGCCCCATACCACGCCGGAAACGCCGAAAAGCCAAACCGCGAACACCGATCCTCGTATCCAGTTCCTCATGGCTTCGACCTCCCCCTGGCAAATGGAATGCGAAGCGACTTCAGATCCTCGCCGAACACCCGCACGGCATACCCCGCGCCCGGTGCCGGGTGCGTGAGAACCTCCTTCAGCTCGGCGCCGGTCACCTCCCCGTTCTCGTCCAGGTCCGCCTTGCCCGCCAGCGCCGCCGTGAAATCGGGCAGGAACGCGCGCGTCCCCGACGCCCCCACGCGATTCACCACCACCACCATCCCGCAACCCGGAAGAACCGCGTCCCGCAGCGTTCCGAAGAGCTCGTTCTCGAAAGCGGGCGGCTCCCCCGCCCCCCGGGTGCGCGGGCCGCCGGTGAAACCGGCGTCCAGCACGAGCACGACGCGACCCGCCGCGCTCCGCGACGCCGCCCCGGCGAGATCCGCGACGGACAGCGACCCCGTCGACTGACCCGGCGTCGAGTCGTAGGCCAGC
>CAZDSO010000168.1:0-6090 GCA_964508045.1 uncultured Planctomycetia bacterium
CGACGAACGGGGGCACTTCCGTGACGATCACAGGATCACGATTCCAGGCGGGCGCGACAGTCACCTTCGGCGGCAATTCGGCCATGAGCATCACCGTCGTCAACGCGACGACCCTCACCTGCGATACGCCCGCCGGGACGGAGGGCGCGGTCGACGTGGTGGTCACGAATCCGGATGACCAGTACGGCACGCTGCCTGGAGGATTCACATACAAAGAGCCCACGATCACCGGCGTTTCGCCGTCCGCCGGCACCGCTTCGGGGGGAACCTCCGTCACCATCACGGGTACGGGCTTTCAGGTGGGCGCGACAGTCACCTTCGGCGGCAACTCGGCCATGAGCATCACCGTCGTCAACGCGACGACCCTCACCTGCGATACGCCCGTCGGGACGGAGGGCGCGGTCGACGTGGTGGTCACGAATCCGGATACGAACCACGAAACCCTTGCGGGCGGGTTCATCTATGTTCCCTCGGAATTCTCATATGTCGGCACCTTCAATTACTCCTGCGGCGGTCAGAATCACGACGTGGAGGAATACGACTACACGCTTCCGAACTCCACGCCTTCGACCGTCATGCGCTTCGTTCTCATCCCGGACGGCGCCTTCACCATGGGTTCTCCGACGAGCGATCCGGACAGCTACGATGATGAAAGACCGCAGCACACCGTCACGCTCGAGCCGTTCCTCCTGGCCAAGTACGAGTGCACGCAGGAACAATGGCTGGCCGTCATGGGAAGCTTTCCGCAAACGCAAGATTCCGGGCAGGGAGACGATTACCCGGTTTATTACGTCTCCTGGGACGACATCCGTTTGGCCGGCGGATTCTGCGAGACGACTTCGCTTTCGCTGCCGAGCGAGTCCCAGTGGGAATACGCCTGCAGAGCGGGTACGACGACGCGGTACTACTTCAGTGACGAAAGCACGGACCTGGGGAACTATGCATGGTTTTCGGGCAACGCATCTTCCACGAAAATCGTAGGCCAGAAGCTGGAGAACGCCTTCGGCCTGTACGACATGCACGGGAACGTATGGGAGTGGTGCGAAGACACCTGGCACAATGACTACAACGGAGCTCCTCCAGACGGAAGTGCATGGTTAGGGGGCTCGTCGACCCGGGTCAGCCGGGGCGGCGGCTGGAACTACAACGCGCAGAACTGCCGTCCCGCGTTCCGCGACAGGTGCGCCCCGTCCAGCCGCATCAACTCCCTCGGCTTCCGCCCCTCCAGGCCGTTACGGTAGAGCGGTCTTACCCTCTTACGATCTGCAAGAGGAACCGAGCCCGTTGACGAATCCCCTCGCGTGCTTTGCCGCGAAAGGGGATTCGTCAACGGGCGAATATTTTTTTAAGGAAAAATCTTGAAAAAGCTGGTAGGGCGGTGGCGGGGTGGAGTTGGAGCATGGGATCGCGATTTCAGGAATCAGGTCCCGGTTTCTTGAGGCTCCGCCCGTGCTCCATCGCGTGATCGATCTTCGCGACGACAGCAAGAAGCGGTCCGTCGAAGACGAGCCCCTCCAGAGGCTGCTCCACGGCCACGAACTCGTCTCCGCCACTCCGCTCGCGCTCCGTGGCTCACTACGAGGTCACCGCGCAGGAAGGTGCACGACCTCGTAGTCAGGCACGAAACGAAGTGGAGTGCCGGCCTGCGCGGCATCGCCGTGGTCCCGGGCCGATTGCCCGCGTGGCCCGGGACACACGCCTCCCACAAACGGCGCCCCGAAGCGAAATGAGAGAAGCGCGATCCTGGGCGAGAAAAGCACGGGTGCATGCATGGACGTCATGGTGTATACTCTAGGTGTACACTTGCGAAGGGAAGCGAACCATGGTCCGAACGCAGATCTACCTGACACGCCGCCAGCGCGAGGATCTGGCTTCCCTGGCGAAGGCGCTGGGAAGGAACCAGAGCGAGCTCATCCGGGAAGCCATCGACCGCCTGCTCGAGAAGAAAGGCGGGACGTACCGCCGGGAGGTGCTCGACAAGGCCGCGGGGATGTGGAAGAGGCGCAAGGATCTCCCGGACTTCCGGTCGGTCCGAAGGACCTGTGACAGGAGCTGACGGATGGACGGACCGATCCTGGTCGACACGGACATCCTCGTCGATTTTCTGCGCGGGCGCGCGAAGGCGGCGGCATTCGTCGACGACAACATGGAAAGGATCGTCCTTTCCGCCGTCACCGTTGCCGAGCTCTTCGCAGGGGTGAAGGGCAAGGAGGAGCGATCCGCGCTGGAGGGCTTCGTTTCCCTCTTCCCCGTCGTTCCCGTGGACGCCGGCATCGCCCGAACCGGGGGGCTCTTCAAGAGAGACTTCGGCTCGTCCCACGGGGTCGGGCTCGCGGACGCCCTCATCGCCGCCACCGCGCTTGCCGAAAACGCGGACCTGAAGACCCTCAACGCGAAACACTACCCGATGATCAAGGGGCTCAGGCCCGCGTACAGGAAATAGGGCGCGCCCTCGCGGCAAAGCGCTTCCAACAAAGGCACGATGAATGAAAGGTGTGGGTGGCGGATCCTCCGGTGAACAGCAGAGCCGGGGATTGTAGATTTCAGATTTCAGCCGTCAGATTTCAGCGTGTTCAAAAGGAAAAGGCTGAAATCTGCAATCTCCCCCCAGGCATGCGGGCATCGCCGTGGTCCCGGGCCGATTGCCCGCGTGGCCCGGGACACACGCCTCCCACAAACGGCGCGTTGAAAGCACGATTCCGGGGTGATGCCGGCTGGAAGCCGGCGGTCCGACCGGGTGATGAAATCTGTTCCGAATAAATAGACTGAACGAGAATCTATACCTGCCTTGGGGGGCGAGGGCCCTCCCGAGCCAGAATACAGCCGGCTCGCCGGCCCGTACTACGCCGATCGGCTCTTGCGGTCCTGCTTCGCCTGTTTGCTCCTACCGGGGCTACGCAGGATCTTCGAGGCTACGTAGGGTCCTCCGTAGCTCTCGCAACCACCGGCAAGCGAAGGAGGAGAGGCTCGCCCTCCAAATCCCTGATTTGCGAACCGCCTGAAATCTGAAATCCCTAGGGGTTCTCAAGAAGTGGAAGCCTTGCCCTTGATCTGCACCTTCACCCGCGATTCCGGCTTGAAGTGCTTTCGAGCCAGACGCGCGATGTCGTCCGACGTCACCGCCTTCACCGCCTTCTCGTACGACAACCAGCGCTCCAACGGAACCCCCGTCGCCTCCCCCAGCGCCATGTCCCTCAACGTCGCGCTCGGCGTGCGAAGGCGAAGCGCCCGCATGCCCAGCGTGAGACGCTGCGTTCGTGCCAGCTCCTCCTTGCCCGGAGGCTCCGTGGCGAAGCGTGTGAACTCCTCCAGCAGGATCCGCTCCGCCTCCTTCGCGGACTCGGGCGCAGTGGCCGTGAATCCCATGAATCCCCCGCCCTTGCCGTGCGCCAGGTTCCACGCGTGCACGATGTAGGCCAGCCCCCGCTTCGCCCGGATCTCGTCGTAGAAGCGGCCCCCGTCGCCGCGCGACATCCAGGCGAGCACGTCCATCGCCTCGAAGTCCGCGTGGGTCGCCGGCACCGCCGGGAACCCGATCGCCGTCGCCGTCTGACGCAGGTTCCGGCTCACCGTCCTCGTGCGCTTCCCCTTCGGGGCCTTCCACGCCGGGACCTTCGCCTTCTTCCCCTTCCTGAGGCCGCCGAATCCCCCCTCCGTCGCGCCCTGCGCCTTCTTCGCCGTCACGTCGCCTCCCACCGCCACCACCAGGCTGGCCCGCCCCACCGATTTCCTGTGCCACGCCGCCACGTCCTCCGGCTTCAGCGACCGCATCGCCTTCGGGTCCCCCCCCGGCGGATTGCCGTACGGATGGCCCCGGAAGAGGTTCGTCTCGAACGTCTCCATCACCCACGCCCGCGGGTTGTCCTGCGCTGCACGCGCCCGCCCGATCGCTTCCAACCGCGCGCGCTTCACGTCGTCTGCCTCGAAGTGGGGCTCGGCGAGGATCCCGCCCATGAGATCCAGGGCCGATGCGAAGCTCGTCGAGGGGCCCTCCAGGAACCACCCGAAGGCATCCGCCGTCCGCGCCGGCTCCACGACCACGCCCATGGACTCGAACTTCAGCGCGATCTCCTTGCCGGACAGGCCGTACGCGCCGCGCAGCATCGCGCCCTGCATCACGGCGGTGAGGCCCGCCTCTTGGGGATCCTCCACGCCCCGGCCGCCGCGGAACAGCACGGCCGCCGAGAAGACCGGAAGGTTCCGGTCGGGCCGCACCAGAAGCGTGCCCCCGCCGTCCAGGCTCTCGCTCCTGGGCGTACCGGGGCGCCGGATCGCCCCCAGCGCCGGTTTCGCCGGCTCGCGCTTCCGCGGCGCGTCGTCCCGCCCATACCCCGTGTCCCCCACCATCACGCGCGCTTCCACCCGCGTGACCGTCTTCTCGATGTCGGCGGCGCGGCGGCCGGCTTCGGGACATGCCTCCGGCAATACGGCGCAGATGGAGAGGTTCTTCGGATGAAGCACCTTCTCGGCGGTCCGTCGGAGATCCTTCGGCTTCACGCGGAACAGCTTCTCGAGGTGGGCGGAGGCGTTCCGGAAGCCGCCGGCCCTGAACTCGTAGAGGGCCAGCCAGTCGAGCTGATGCCTCAGATCGGAGAGGTCGCGCAGGTACGCGCTCTCGAGGATCGCGCGGGCCCGGTCCAGTTCCTCCGCGGTCACGCCGCCGCGCCGGATCCTGGCGAGTTCCTCGAACAGGGCCTCCTCGGCGGCCTCGAGGCGCTTCGCGTCGGTCTCCATCTCGAGAACCATCATGCCGTACTCGTCGTGGTCCGGGGCGAACGCTGCGATGCCGTCGGCGAGGCCCCGCTCGTCCTTCAACAGACCCGGAAGCCTCGCGCCCCGCCCGCTTCCCAGCACGGCGGACAGGACCTTGACGGGATACCAGTCGGGATGGAGGAAAGGAGGCGCGTGGAACCCCGCCCGCCAGTAGACGGAGCCGACGGCCTTTTCGAGCTCGAGGTAGCGAACGCCCCGCTGTTCCGGCTCGGGGTCCTCGAAGGCTCCCCTCACGGGCGCGGCGGGGACCTTGCCGAAGATGCGGCGCACGGCTCTCGCCACGCGATCCGGATCGACGTTTCCGCCCACGGCGAGGACGATGTTCCCCGGCCCGTAGCGGTCCTTGAAGTAGGTTCGCAGGTCCTCGACGCGCAGTCGCCCGAGACCTTCCTCGGTTCCGAGGCGCCAGCGGCGTCTGCGCCCGACGCGGAAGGCGGCCTCGTAGAGTTTTTCCAGGGCCATGGGTTTGGGGAGGTCTTCCTTGCGGCGGCTCTCCTGGAGGATGGCCCCCATCTCGGAACGGAAGGTGTCCTCGCGGAAGACGGGATGGAAGAAGGCGTCGCTGAGGAGTTCCATGGCGTCCTCGAGGAACGCGGGCTTCACCATCAGGAGGTACTCGGTGAAGTCGTATCCGGTGCCGGCGTCGTAGAAGGCGCCCAGGGTGCGCCGGGCCATGGAGACGTCTGTGCGCGTCGGCCGCTTGGCGGAGGCCTGCATCAGGTTGTGCTCGACGACGTGGGAGAGCCCCTGGTAGCGGTCGGGCTCCCAGCAGTACCCGGTATTGACGTGAAGCAGGATCTCGGCGAGCGGTGCGGAGCGGTTCACGGCGATGAGAACGGTCAGCCCGTTCTTCAGCACGAACCGTCTCACGGGCCTCGGGCCGGTCGGTGCGCCTTTCTTGCTTCTGGGCATCTTGAAAACCTCGCAAAGGGTGACACGGAAGAATCGGTCAGTGTAGAGCGGGGCGGGGATTCACGCAAGGGGCGGAAGGGCTCGAGAGGCTGTGAAAAGTTGCATTTCGCCCCGCGGTACGCGCAAGGGAAGTGCTGCGGGCTGGAAGCCCGCGCTCCCGGCCGCAGCTGAAATCTGACGGCCCGTCGATCGTTCAAACCGGCTCACGGTCGATCCTGAGCCCATCGAATGGATCGGCTTCGCTCAGGGCCAGGGAGTGAGCTGCATCGAACCTCTAGCGCCGGTCCCACCCTCCGGGCCATCCGTGGAATCCGTGGCCCCTCCGGGCCATCCGTGGAATCCGTGGCCCATCCGGGTCATCCGTGGAATCCGTGGCCCCTCCGGGTCATCCGTGGAATCCGTGGC
>CAZDSO010000168.1:6190-10798 GCA_964508045.1 uncultured Planctomycetia bacterium
CTCCGGGTCATCCGTGGAATCCGTGGCCCCTCCGGGTCATCCGTGGAATCCGTGGCCCCTCCGGGTCATCCGTGGAATCCGTGGCCCCTCCGGGTCATCCGTGGAATCCGTGGCCCATCCGGGTCATCCGAGCTGGAAGGGAGGAACGGGCCCCTGCCCGGGCTCGCGCAAACTCAGTGGTGGGGAGAAGAGTTCGGTGAGGACGATGGCGCGGCGCAGGTCCTCGGGGGACATTCTGGAGGGGAGGAGGTGCTTCATCCTGATCTTCTCGGGTTTTTCCGGACCCGGCCCGAGCAGCCCGCCTTTCCACTGGAAATGGTCTTCCCGCTTCTTCCACTTCTCCTCGGAGATGTCCTGGCGGACCTGGTCCTCGATGTCGTGCTTGACGGCTTCGGAGACGTGTTCCTTCTCCCGCGACGCCAGCTGCTCCACGAGGCTCTTGTACCTGGGTTTTTCGGGCAGGGGGACCGGCGCCCGTTCCGCGGGAGGGGGAATCGGGGGAGGCGGGGAGGCGATCTTCTTCGAGGCGGGTTCGAGGAACTCCCGGAAGGTGTCGTAGGGGGTGGGCTGGGGCTCTTCTTCTTCCGTCTCCGCTTCCTGGTTCTCCCACGCCCTGCCGGAGGGGCTCGAGGGCTCGGGCGTCGCCGGCGGGGAGCCGTCGCCGGGGCGGGGCCGCACGGGCCGGGGAACGGATTTCTTCCTTTCCGCCTGCTTGCGGGCGGTCTTCTCCTGGATCGCCTTGGCGATGGCCGAGATGACGGGCACGCCGATCAGGATGACGAGCAGCAGGATGTCGCCGATGTCCATGGCGTCTATTTCTCCGGCTTGTCGGGGGATCCGCCGATGGCGTTTCGCATGCTGGTGTCGGCCTGGATGTTCTTGAACCGGTAGTAGTCCATGATGCCGAGGTTGCCTTCCCGGAAGGCCTGGGCGATGGCCTTGGGGATCTCGGCCTCGGCGAGGACGACCTTGGCGCGGTTCTCGCGGACCAAAGCAGCCATCTCCTGCTCGCGGGCGACGGCCATGGCGCGTCGCTCCTCCGCCTTGGCCTGGGCGATGCGCTTGTCGGCCTCGGCCTGGTCGGCCTGGAGCTTGGCGCCGATGTTCTCTCCCACGTCGACGTCGGCGATGTCCACCGAGAGGATCTCGAAGGCGGTGCCGGCGTCGAGCCCCTTCTGCATGACGGTGCGCGAGATGAGATCGGGGTTCTCGAGGACGTCCTTGTGGGTCTCGTTGGAGCCGATCGTGGAGACGATCCCCTCGCCGACGCGGGCGATGATGGTCTCCTCGGTGGCGCCGCCGACCAGCCGCTCGATGTTGGCGCGCACGGTCACGCGGGCGCGCGCCTGGAGCTGGATGCCGTCCTTGGCGATGGCGTCCACGGTGGGCCGGCCCTTGCGCGGGTCGGGGCAGTCGATCACCTTGGGGTTGACGCTGGTCTGGACGGCGTCGAGGACGTCCCGCCCGGCGAGATCGATGCCGGTGGCGGTCTTGTAGTCCAGGGCGATCCGGGCGCGGTTGGCTGCGATCAGGGCCCGGACAACCCTGGGGACGTTCCCCCCCGCCAGGTAGTGGGCCTCCAGGTCGCGGCTCTGCAGCGTGATGCCCGCCTGCACCGCCATGATCTTGGCCTGGACGATGACGTTCGGGTTCACGCGCCGGAAATACATGGCCACCAGGTCGAAGAAGGCGATCTCCGCGCGGGCCATGAGTCCCTGGACCCAGAGGCCCGCGAACTTCGTGATGAAGATTCCGAAGACGATCACCACGATTCCGGCCAGGATCGCCAGACCGATCCACAGGTAGTCCCATCCGCCCAGCGCCGCAACGGCCATCGCGTCCGCCATGAAAACCCCCTTTCGATGATTCGTCCAGAATTGCCGGTCGGGATTTCAGCTTCCAGACTGGAGACTACAGTATATTCATCCTCGTAGCCGTCCTCTCCTGAAATCTGAAATCTCCGATCCCCAGCCGAACCTTCTTTCATCGAAGGCCTGCTAGTAGCGCACCACACCTAAACGTATCGGTTCGGATTGGAGGGCGAGCCTCTTTTCCTTCGCTTGCAGGTGGTTGCGAGAGCTACGGAGGACCCTACGTAGCCTCGAAGATCCTGCGTAGCCCCGGTAGGAGCAAACAGGCGAAGCAGGACCGCAAGAGCCGATCGGCGTCGTACGGGCCGGCGAGCCAGAAACTCGTGGCTCGGGAGGACCCTCGCCCTCCAAAACAGCTCCATTGAACCGATACGTTTAGGTGTAGCCATGTACTAGGGGTTCGACTCACCGTTTCCGGCCCCGGAAGCCTCATCCGGCTCGTCCGTTTCCCGGACCACGATCCGGGCCCCTTCGACCTTGATGATCACCACGGGCACGCCCGCGTCGAGGATGCGTCCTTCCGTCGTCACGTCCATCCTCCGGCCCCCGAACAGGGCCACGCCGACGGGCCTGAGCATCGTGTGGGTCACGCCGCGCATGCCCACCTCCGGCGCCTCCTGCTCCAGCGCCGCGGCGCCCCCGCTCATGGTTTCCTCGGGCCCGCGCAGGATCATCCTGCGCCCCAGCGGCGAGACCTGGAAGAGACGCACCCCGAAATACAGCACAAGGGGCACGCCCACCACGATCACGCCGACGAAGATGAAGCCGGCGACCGTGCTCTCGAGAAAGGCGAGGACGGCGGCGGTGATGAACGCGCCCACCGCCGCCACGGCCAGCAGCCCGAACGAGGGCACCATCAGCTCCAGGAAGACGAGCAGGAAAGCGAGCAACAGGATGCCGGCGGCCAGCCAGATCATTCGCGCTCCTCCCGATCTTCCGTGGCCGTCTCCTCCGGGACGACGACGATGCGGTTTCCCTCCACGTGGTAGATCCGGATCGGCGTCCCGGCCTCCACGTAATCCCCCTCGGTGACGATGTCCAGCCGGCGCGCCCCGAACAGCCCCCGCCCGGCGGGCCTGAGCGCCGTCTCGGCGGTGCCGGCAAGGCCTTCCAGGTTCTCGTCGAACCGTTGCACGGCGGAGCCGCCCTGACTCTCCTCCAGGGAGGGAGCCCGGAGCTCGAGCCGTCTGAACAGCGGCGTGCGGGGCAGGACGGCCCCGAGAAAGACGAGGGCCACCACGGCCCCCCCCATCGAGAGCAACGTCCGGACCACGTTGTCGAAGAAGGCGCGCTGCTGCAGCTCCGTCGCCGGGATGACGAAGTCCTGGGAGGACAAGAGCAGCCCGGCCACGATCAGGACGGCGCCGGCGATGCCGGGCACGCCGAAGCCGGGGGTGACGAAGACCTCCACGAGGATCAGCACGATCCCGGCGAGGAAGAGGAGGATCTCGTGGATCTCGGCGAGTCCCACGCTGTACTTGCCGAAGAAGAGGAGGAAGAGGCACGCGGCGCCGAGAATGCCGGGCACGCCGAAGCCGGGCGCCTTGATCTCCACGTAGATGCCGGCGATCCCGAGGATCAGCAGGACCATGGAGACGAGCGGCAACGTGAGGAAGTTGGCGAGATGCTGGGACCAGCTCAGCTCGAACTCGATCACCTCGGCAGTGGCAAGGCCCTCGGTCTCCAGAACCCGGTCCAGGCTGGCCGCCTCCCCGTCCACGTAGCCGTAGTCCAGCGCCTTCCTGGCGGTGAGGCTGAGGAGTTTTCCCTTCTCGATGACCGTGCTCTCCACCACCACCTCGAAGCCCTCCCGGTAGGACTTCTCTCTCAGGTCCTTCCATTCCAGGGCGGTGAGGAATTTCCGTTTGCCGCGGTCGAGGACCTCGTAGACCTCGGTGTCGGGGTCCACCATGGCCTCGGCCAGCGCGGCGGGCCGGCCGGTCCTCTCGGCGTTGGCGCGGGCCTCGGTGCGCATGGCCGAGACGAACTTCTCGCCGGCTTCCTCGACGCCCTCGCCCGTCATGAAGATGGGTTGCGCTGCGCCGAGGGAGGCGTTTCCCTTGACGTAGATGCGGTCGCACGCCGTGGCGATGATCGCCGCGGCGGACCAGGCGTTCCCCTTGATCCAGGCGACGGTGCGGATGCCGGCGGTGCGCGCGCGCTCGAGGGCGCCGAGGATCTCCTCGGTGTAGTCCACGCGCCCGCCGGGGGAATCGATGGCCAGGAGGATCACGCCCGCCTTCTTCTCGATCGCCTCGTCGATGGCGCGCTCGACGAAATCCTTGCGACCGAGATCGACAGGCCCGTCGAAGGGGACGAGGAAGACCTTGCCCGCGTTTTCGCCACCGAGGGCCGTCGCGGCGAAAAGGAGAAAAACGGCCACGCCGGGAAGAAACACCTTCCGCCAAGGCGACGAGGACGAAGCGTGTCTGCTGGGCGTCATGAGCCGCATCCAACCACGGGGGCACGCGTAAGTGAAGTGCCTGCAACAGCTTTGATACTCGTTTCGCACCGGGAAGTCAAGGGTCTGCGGGTGGGGAAGGTGAAGGGGCTCTTTGGGGGAGGCGAACAGCCGCACGGATACCATGGATAACAGATTTCCGCCTTCAGATTTCAGCGGATGCAAACGGCAACATGCTGACATCGGTTCCGAAAATCCGGGAAAAACCATGATCGGTGACCGCCTTGGAGGGCGAGGGTCCTCCCGAGCCCAAACACAGCCGGCTCGCCGGCCCGT
>CAZDSO010000169.1:0-10797 GCA_964508045.1 uncultured Planctomycetia bacterium
TACGAAAAGGAAGGGAGGGACATGACCTACGTACACCGCGAAACGCTCGTCTTCGACGCAGCTTGACACATCGCTCATTCCGTGATAAAAGATCGGGTTTTCCGGCCTTTTCCGCCCTGCATGGAACGGCGGAGGGCAAGGTTCGCGTGTAGCCTGTTTCTGTTGCGAGGTGACGATATGTTGAAGGTCTCGAACAAGGTTCCCGGCGCGATCACGTCGGCGATGGTCGACCGTTTTCGCAAGCACTTCGTGAGCGACGCCCGCAACCGCGTGGCGATGAACGCCCTGACCCGGACCAACATCGAGCAGGTCGCCCAGGACCGCGACGTGCTGAACGACTTCGATTTCGTGTTCTCGAACGAGATCGAGGTCGGCGGTCCCCCGCAGGACCAGGAACGCGCGGGAACCTGCTGGCTGTTCGCGGACGTGAACTGGATCCGGTGGCACGTGGCCCGGAAGTTGAACTGCAAGACATTCACGTTTTCCCAGAACTTTCACGAGTTCTTCGACAAGCTGGAGAAGGCGAACTACTTCTTGGAGAAGATGATCGAGTACCGGAAACGGGACCTGCTGGACCGCCATCTCGTGCAACTGCTCAAGAACCCCGTCTCCGACGGGGGCGACTGGCTCTACACGGTCAACTGCATCAAGAAGTACGGCCTGGTCCCCCAGTCGGTGATGCCGGACACGTTCAACCTGAAGAACACGCGCTGGATGAACAAGCAGCTGGCCTACAAGTGCCGCCAGGGGGCCATGACCATCCGGGAGATGGCCAAGCAGGGGAAGACGGTGGCCCAGCTCCGGAAGGCCAAGGAGGAATTCCTGGCCGAGATCTACAACCTCCTCGGCATGTTCCTGGGCCTGCCTCCCACCAAATTCTCCTGGGCGTACTGGGACGACGGGCCCGACAAGAAGAAGAAGGGGGGCAAGAAGGCGTCGAAGAAGAAAGGAAGCAAAAAGGACGGAAAGAAATTCCACCGCTTCACCGACATGACGCCCCGCGCGTTCACCGACCGCTTCCTGAAACTGAATCCCGACGACTACGTGACGCTTTTGAACCTCCCGGCCGAGGGCTACGACTTCAAGCAGACCTACATCGTCGAGCTCGGCCAGAACACCGTGGGCGCCTCGGACATGGTCTTCTTGAACATGGACATGCCCGTCCTCAAGGACGCCGCCATCAAGTCCATCAAGGCCGGAGACCCCATCCTCTACGCCTCCGACGCCGGGCCCGGCCGCGACACCAAGGCCGGCTACTACCACCACGCCCTGTTCGACTACGAGAACCTCTTGAACATGTCCTTCCCCATGGACAAGGGCCAGCGGGTCGCCTACTTCGACACCCAGTGCAACCATCTCCAGCTCTTCATCGGCGTCGACCTCGTCAAGGGAAAGCCCGTGAAGTGGAAGATCGAGAACAGCTGGGGGAAGCAGTTCGGCAAGGAGGGCATCTTCATGATGTCGGACGGATGGTTCGACGAGTACGTGTTCACCGTCCTCGCGCACAAGAAGTACGTGCCCGCGTCCGTCCTCAAACTCTTCAAGAAGAAACCCAAGCTCATCCCGCTGGGCGGACCCTTCGCCTGAGAGGCTGTGAAAACATCCCTGGTTCCCTGCGCGAGCGGAATTTTCCACATCCTCTGAGAGGGGATGCCCCCTTCACGACCGGGTGTACTTCGCGATCGTGCGGCAGAGCGCTTCGCCGTCGTAGGGCTTGCGGAGATACGACACGCACGCGTCCCAGGGAACCCGACGCCGGATCTCGCTCAACGGATGACCGCCCGACAGAATCACCGGCGTCCCCGCCCGGACGTCCCGGATCGCCTCGAACACCTCCCGGCCGTCCATGTCGGACGGCGGAAGGCCCAGCACCACCGCCTTGATCTCGCCTGCATGGGCCTCGAACAGCGCCAATCCCTCGCGCTCGCTTCTCGCCGTCAGAACCGCGTGTCCCGCCCTCTCCAGCACGGCCCGCCCCACGGACCGGACCACCTCCTCCTCGTCGATCAAAAGGATGCTGTGACCCTCCCCCCCGCGGCAGACGCCAGGGGACGCCTCCCCGTCAGCGGAAACCGCCTCGGGGCAGGGAGGGAAGAAAACGCGAAAAGTGCTCCCCCCTCCCGGATGGGAACGGACCCCGATCGCGCCGCCGTGGCTCCGCACGATCCCCAGCACCGCCGCCAGCCCCAGCCCCCGGCCCGCGAACTTCGTCGAGAAAAAAGGATCGAAGATCCGCGCCTCCGTCTCCCGGTCCATCCCGCAACCGTCGTCCGAAACCTCCAGAAAGACATACAGCCCCTCCGCAAGCGTCTCGGAAAGGTGCATCGCCGACAGAAGATCCCGGTCCGCCTCGATCCGCCCCGTCGATACCGTCACCTTCCCCCCCCCCTCCAAAAGCGCCTCGACCCCGTTCTGCACCAGGTTCATCACGACCTGCTTCACCTGCGCCGCGTCGCCTCGGATCGGCGGCAAGCCGTCTTCCAGGCGAAAATCCAGATCCGCCTCCAGGCCGACCGTCACCTCCGCCAGGGAACCCGCCTCTCGCACCGCCTCCGATAACGAAAGAGGACGCTTGTCTACGCGACCCTTCCCTGCAAAGGATTGCATCCGCTCCGTGAGATCCGCCAGACGCCTTGCCGCCTTCCCCGCATCTTCCAAAAACGACGCCACGCGCGAACCGGAGGGAAGATCCAGCTTCGCCACCTCCAGGTTCCCCAGAACGCCCGTCAGAAGATTGTTGAAGTCGTGCGCCAGCCCCCCCGCAAGCACGCCCAGACTCTCCCACTTCTGGATCTGAAGCATCTTCCCCTCGAACTTCCGCCGCTCCTCCTCCGCACGCTCCCACTCCGCGATCTCCCCGCGAGCACGCTGCGCTGCCTCCTCCGCGTGCTTCCTCTGCACCGCGAGCGAAGCCTGGTGCAGAAACGTCTCGAGAATCCCCCAGCAGGAACGGACGCGACCCGCCGGCGCCCCGATGGCCGCCGATCCGTACACCGTCCCGCCACGCGCGATCCCCAGCACGAAATTCTCCTCGATCGAGAAAAGCCCCTCGATCTCCGCGCACGCCGTGCGCGGAATGGAACCGAAGGTCAGATCGTGAAAACCGCCGGGAACGCGGATCAACTCCCCCTGGGACAGATCGTCCATCACGTCCGGCCAGGCGGGCATGCGAAAGGCCGAAAGGTCCACTCCCACGATCGCCTTCAGCCTCTCTCCCCTCCCACCCAAATCGCCGAAGGCGCGGACCTGGAACGCCTTCGACGACGCGTCGAAGGTCGTCACCGCCACGAACACGCCGCCCAGGATCTCCTGCATCCGGTCAGCAATGTACTGGTGGATGTCGCCTTCCGGCGGGAATCCCACGAAATCCAGCGCCGTCCGGTACAGGTATTCCATCTCCTTCGGCCCCGGATACCCCCCCTCTCGCCACGCTCTCGACACGAAATTCGACGCGTGGCCCGTCATGACCTGTCTCCTCGATCTCGAATGAACCTTCTTCTTCTCGTTTCGACCGCGTCAGCATAGCCCCTCGGCGCGGCCCGAACAATGACCAGCCGGTCATTTTATATCGGGATCCGGAAAATATCGATACCACATCATACCCGCTGCCCCGCCTCCATCGGCACCGGATCCCACACGGGCCATTCGCGGTGCAACGCTTGCACGGACCGCCGGCTTCCAGCCGGCAGCACTTCAAGCCGGATCGCGCCTGCCTGTCGCCGTCAGCGACGGCAGACAGGGACATCCTGTCCGCGCACCTCGTCCCGTATGGAGCCTCCGAAAACAGAAGACCCCTCCATGCTGCGGCAGGGGTGCATGGTTTTTCAAGCAAAGTACTCCTGCGGGAAGGGGTCAGTCCTTGGTTTTTAGTCCTTGTTCTCTTCGCGAGGACGGGTTTCCTCTCGCAACGAAGGACCAATAACCAAGGACTGACCCCATTCCTGTTGACGTGAGCGAATCTCAGACACCACCGATTTTTCCACATCCTCTACCTCTGGGGGGGGCGCTGTCCCCCCCAGCCTCCCCTGAAGTGTTTCGAGAAAAAGGACGGTCAGCCGAGGCGAATGAAACCGGCGAATTCTTTCACAGGCTCTGAGACATCGTCGGTGTCCGTACACCCTGCACCTCTCACGCCGGCGCTTCTCGAAAAAGACAAGGACGCCTGAAAGGGTTACAATGACCGGGAAGAGGAAGGGTATCCGGGATGAACCCGGCCGGGAACCGATGAACGATTGGAGAAGAGGAGCCGTGCCCCGCGTCCAACGATCCCTGGGCCCCCTCCTGCTCGTCTCCCTCTTCGCCGCCGGGATCGCCGTCGCCCAGGCGCCCCCCGGCGAGGAGCCGGCCGTCCCCGCGCTGATCGAAGCGCTGGGCGACGCCGACGCCGACGTGCGGGACCGCGCCGCCTCCGCCCTCGCGCAGCTCGGCGCCCCGGCCGTGGATCCCCTCATCCGTGCGCTTCGCTCCGGCAAGGAATTCCTCTACAGCGGGGCGGCGGACGCGCTCGGCCGCATCGGGCCGGACGCGTCGAAGGCGGCGCCGGAGCTGATCGCGCTGCTGGAATCCCCCTATCCCGAGGTCCGCCGCGAGGCGACGGGCGCGCTGGGGAAGCTGGGGGCGGAAGCGGTGCCGGCGCTGATCGAGGCCGCGAAACGAGACGAGCAGAACGTACGGGCGGGCGCAGTGCAGGCGCTGGGCGAGATCGGTCCCGGGGCGGCGGAAGCCGCTCCGTTGCTCGTGAAGGCGATGGCCGAGGATGACCGGGTCATCCCCCCCCTCGCCGTGAAGGCGCTGGGCGCGATGGGCGCCCCCGCCGTGCCCGCGCTGATCGAGGCGCTCGAGAGCGACGACTGGACCCTCCAGGGGGGCGCGGCGGACGCCCTGGTCCGCATCGGGAAGCCGGCCGTTCCCGCCGTGGTCGAGGCGCTCGACAAGGCCGACCCGGATCTCCGCCTGCTCGCGGTGAGCGTTCTCGGGCGGATCGGCCCCGACGCCCTGCCCGCCCTGCCCACGCTTCTTACGATGCTCGAAAGCGAGGACCAGGCCTTGAGGCGCGAGGCGATCCGCGCCGTCCGGCAGCTCGGACCCGGCGCGGAGGAGGCCGTCCCCGCGTTGATCGAGGCGCTTCGCGACGGGAGCGAGGCGACGCGCGCGTCCGCCGTCGAGGCGCTTGGCGAGGTGGGGGCGGCACGGGCCGGAGAGATCGCGGACGAGCTGCGCGACCACAACGCGCATGTACGGGAAGGGGCGGCGCTCGCCCTGGGGGGAATCGGCGAGGAAGCCGAAGAAGCCGTCACGCAGCTCACGGGAACGCTGAGGGATCGCGTGCCGGCGGTGCGTGCGGCGGCCGCGGAGGCCCTCGGCCGGATCGGCCTGCAGGGCCGCAAGGTCGTGCCGGCGCTTCTGGGGAGGCTTCACGACCGCCACGCCGAGGTGCGCGTGAAGACCGCCCTGGCGCTGGGGGCGTTCGGCCGCGAGGCGCGCAGCGCGGTGCGCGGGCTTTGCGCGAACCTGAACGACGAGGATGCCCGGGTCCGGATCGCGGCGGCCACGGCGCTCGGCGAGCTCGGGGCGACCGCGGAGAGGGCGCTGGACGATCTGAACGACGCGCTCGACCTCGAGGACCGGAACGTCTTCAGGGCGATCACCACGGCGATCGCGAAGATCGAGAAGGCCCTGGAGAAGCGGGAAGAGGAGAGGCGATGAGCGGCCCGGAAGACGGGAAGAAACCGCCGGGCGTGAACGAGCCGTCCGCACGGTACGGCGACGCCGTCTTCCAGTCCATGTTCCTCTCCGAACCCCACGCCTCTCCCGTCACGCCCCGGGAGGTGGCGAGGATCCTGGGCGAAGCCGGTCTTTCCTACGTTCTCGTGGGAGGCCATGTCGTGGGGAGCTACTCGGGCAAACCGAGAGCGACCCTGGACGTCGACGTGATCGCGTCGGATCCAAAGGCAGCCGCGCAGGCCATCCAGAAAGCCTATCCGGGCCTTCAGCAGGACGAGAAGCCGGTGCGGATCCGTCTCCACTTCAAGGGGCAGGAAGCAGTGGACATCATCCGCCCCCGATCCGAGAAGATCTTCCAGGAAGCCCTGGCTTCGCGTGTCGAGGTCGACCTCCGAGGTCAGAAGGCATATATCCCGGATCTGGAGACCATGATGGGCCTGAAGTTCGCCTCCATGGCGAGCCCGTACCGTTCCCGGGCAGACCGATACCTGGACGCTTCCGACTTCATCCGGATCTACAAGGCCCACGCGGAGGCGGACCACGCGAAGCTCTCCCGCCTGGCCGAGACCGTCTATCCGGGAGGAGGCAAGGATCTGCTGGACACGCTGGGCCGCATCGACCGCGACGAGCCGATCAGCGTGTGATCCGCTCGATGCATGTCGCGGATTCATGGATGGGTTGGAAGTCGAACGTCCAAGGTCGAAGGTCGATTGCGGACAAGCGTTTTGGATGGCGAGCGGCTCGACCGAGGGGGTTCGACCGAGAGGCTGTGAAAAAATCCAGGGGGTTCTAGGCAAGGGGAGGTGACGACCGATGGCCACGTACCGCTTCGAGGAGACGATCGACCATCCCGCCGTGACGGGAACGCTGTTCTTCCCGCGCCGGATCGCGGCATCGAGCGTGCCGGCGTTTCCCGACGGGAAGACCTTCGAGATCCCCGCGGGGGACGACACGCTCGGCGCGATGGGGCGGTTCCCCCATCCGGAGGGCCTCACCGTCCTGTTCTTCCACGGCAACGGAGAGGTGATGACCGACTACTTCCTCTTCGACTTCCACGAGAGGATCGCTTCGCTGGGGGCGAACTTCCTGGTCGTGGACTACCGGGGGTACGGGCTCTCCACGGGGAGCCCTTCGCTTTCGAACCTCCTCCAGGACGCCCGCGCGGCCTGGGCGCACGCGACGGAGGCGATGGGCCTTCCCCCGGGCAAGATCGTGATCATGGGCCGGTCGCTGGGATCGCTGGCGGCCCTCGAGGCCGCTTCCGGACCGGGACGGGACGCGCTGGGCCTCGTGCTCGAGAGCGGCATCGCCCGCTTCGACGACTGGGTCGGCCGGATGCGCCCGCTGATCGAGGCGGCGGGGATCGACATGGCCCGGCTCGAGGGGGCCCTTCGCGACGCGTTCGACCAGGAGGCGAAGATGGGGGCGTTCCCGGGGCCGGCGCTGGTGATGCATGCCCCCGATGACGAGATCGTGCCGGTGGAGCACGGTCGCCTGCTCGCCTCCTGGGGCGATCCGTCGAGGACCCGAAGCCGCATCTTTCCCCGGGGGGGACACAACGACATCCACCTCGTCAACGAGAAGGACTATTTCGAGACGCTCGGCGAGTTCCTTTCCGGGCTTTCGCCGGTGTAGCATCTGCCATCCGCATTTTTCAGGAGGCGACATGAACAAGACGTTGATCGTGGGTCTTTCGATCCTGGCTGTCGCGGCCCTGGGTTTCGCGTTCCTGCAGGGATCCGATCTCCTCGCCCAGGGGGGTCCCTTCGGCGGCGGCGACAGGCCCGGACAGGGACGGTTCCCGCGGGCGGCCCGCATGGGGGGCACGGCCGCGATGACCTCGGTGGGCAACCATCTCTTCGTGGCGTCGGGGCCGATCGTCTACAAGATCGACCCGACCGGCATGAAGATCGTCAAGACCCTGAAGCTCGAACCCCCGCGACCCGAAGGGGGGCAGGACGATCGCCCGGGGCGCGACGGTCGCAAGGGGTGGTGATCCGACGGGAAAGGGGGATATGGGTCATGGGTCCGTAGTCAATGATCACGGGTCCGTGGGCAGGACCGACCGCGAGCCGGGTCGAACGGTCGAACGCAGCAGCGCGTGGTTCTGCCGTCTGCGCGACTTGCTGCGCTTCGGCTTGCCGGGTTCCGGGGACCATGCTACGGTGAGGGTGGAAGCGGTCCCGGGGATGGACCCGGGCAATGGAGAAGAACGTGATGAAACGGACACGCGCGCCTTTCCTCCTGGCCCTCCCGGTTCTCGTCCTCGGTCTCGGGTCCTGCCTCATGGAAAGCAGCTCGCCGCCCCCCCCTGCGCCGCCGCCGGACACCGATCTTCTGGATGCAGGGGAATCCTTTCGCAGTTTCAGCCCGTCGGCGCTGTCCGCCGGCCAGACGCTGTCCGTTTCGTGCATGATCTGGAATGCGGGAAGCGAACGATCCGGTTCCTTCGTGGTGAGGTTCTACGCCTCGGACAACACGACGATCACCACGGCGGACCCCTGGCTGGGGACGGTGGCCATGGATCCCCTCGGCGGGGGGGACAGGGAGAGCTGCGATCTTCTCGACGGCGACACGACGGGGCTCGGCGGGGGCACCTGGTGGATCGGCTGGATCATCGACCCGCTGGGGGAGGTGAGGGAAGTCGAGGAGGGAAACAACACGGCCTGCAAGACCGGCCAGACGCTCACGGTGTTCGCCCCCGATGTGGACCTGCATGACGACGGGGAAAGTTATCGCAGCTTCTCCCCGACCACGGTCACCCAGGGCTCCCCGATCAGCGTCTCCTGCGACGTCCGCAACGGCGGGACCAGCCCCTCCGGCGCCTTCACCGTGAGGTTCTACGCCTCCGTGAACACGACGATCAGCGCCTCGGACCACGAGATCGGATCGTTGAACCTGTCGTCGCTGGACGGCGGCGGCTGGACGGACTGCGACCTCGCATCCGGCTGGACGTCCTCCGTGCCCCCGGGCACGTACTGGGTGGGCTGGATCCTCGACGCCGACGGCGCGGTGAGCGAGACGGACGAGTCGAACAACACGGCATACAAGCAGGGCTATCAGCTCACGGTGACGGCGCCTCCCACGGTGGATCTCTATGACGACGGGGAGGCGTACCGGAGCCTCTCGCCGTCCACGGTGGTCCAGGGCGGCCTCGTCCACGTCTCCTGCGACATCCGGAACGGGGGCACGGCGGCGTCGGGGGCCTTCGACGTGGACGTCTACGCCTCCACGAACACCGTCATCACGACGGCGGACTACTATCTCGGCACGGTTGACCTGGGGAGCATCTCCGCGGGATCGTACGCGGACTGCGACCTTGTCGGCGCCTCGACGGCGGGCATTCCCGAGGGGGCGTACTGGGTGGGGTGGATCATCGACGGGGCGAACCACGTGGTGGAGACGGACGAGAACAACAACACGGCCTACAAGACGGCAACGCAGCTGACGATCACCTCCCCCACCTACACGGTGACCACCTTCCCCAAGGGGATGACGAGCGTGCGATCGGGCGCCACCCTGCTTTTCGACGGTTCGCTGGGCACCTACTACGACGCCGACGCGATCGTCTATTTCGGCTTCTCCTTCAAGTTCTTCGGGCAGACCTACACCTCCTGCCGGGTGAGCACCAACGGCTACCTGACCTTCGGGTCGGACGGCACCGACGCCTCGAACGACCCCCTGCCGGACGCGAACCTCCCCGACAACGTCATCGCGCTCTTCTGGGACGACCTCGTGGTGGGCGACCACGGCATCACCGACGAGGTCTTCTACCGGATCGACGGCGCGCCGGGCTCGCGCGTGCTGACGGTGGAGTACCGCTCGGTGAGCCCGGCCTTCGACACGTCCTCGTACCTCTACGGGCAGATCAAGCTCTACGAGGCTCTGGACACGGTGGAGCTGTGCTACGACACGGCGGGCTGGGGCACGACGGTGCAGGCCACGATCGGGATCGAAGACGCCTCGGGCACGCTCGCCTACGACGGGCCCACGAGCTCCCCCTACATCGGCACGGAACCGGTCTCCAACTGGCGCTTCACCCACGATTGACGAGGACGCCATGAAACCCTCTCTGCATTTTCGATTGGAGATGGGCGTTCAGCAACAGCCGCGGTCGGGAGCGCGGGCTCACGACGAACGGTTGCACTCCTTCCATGATGCAATGCCCAGGGACGGCTCCGGTTTTCGCATTTCCCCCTTTTCCTCCTTTCTCCCCCCGAGGAAGACAAGACATGAGAAGCACATGGTATTCCCACATCCTTCTCTCTTCGTGCCTTCGTGCCTTCGCGCCTTCGTGTTGTGAGCCGGCTTGTTTGCTGCTATGCTGAAGTGCAGATCGAAAGAGAGGCCATTTCGAAATCAATCTGGAGCAAGACACGGCCTTCAGCGCACTCGTCGTCCCCGCGGAGCAGTGGGAAAGCGAGGGGTTCTCTCTTCTCTCGATCCACAGGGATGTCAACACCTCGGGAATCCGACTATGACCGCGAGAGAGATGAGAGGCGAGGCCGATTACATTGTGTTCACCGAATTCCCGCACGACCTCGTCCAGGAGAAGATCGAGGCATGCAGGTCGGCGATGCAGTCGGTTCGAGTTCTGTTTTGCGATGATCCGGAAGCGGATTGATCCGCGCGGCCAACGAGGGGCAACCACGGCATGACGGAACGCGAAATCACCGGCAAGGACCGCCGCCGGGCCCGGTTCTGCGCCTGGTGCCCGGTCTGCCGCCGCGCGCGCCGGAAACAGCGAGGCCTCTTCTTCTGGCTCGTCAAGCACGTCGAATCCCGCATCTGCCCCTGGTGCCGGGCGTATGCGAGGGTGTACGGCCGGGAAGCCTACGAGAGGACCCCGGAAGGCGGAGGGGGAGTTCCCGGTTCCGCGTAGCCCTTCCTTCGAGACGGAGGTGTCCATGAGCGGGAAGATCCGGGTGTTCTACGGATCGGTGAGAACGGAGCGCCAGGGCATCAAGGCCGCGAGGTTCTTCGTCAGGAAGCTTGCGGACCGGGGATACGACGCCCGGCTCGTGGATCCGAAGGACTTCGACTTCGGGCTGCTCGACAGGATGTACAAGGAAT
>CAZDSO010000170.1:0-10677 GCA_964508045.1 uncultured Planctomycetia bacterium
GTGAGCTACGAAAAGGAAGGGAGGGACATGACCTACGTACACCGCGAAACGCTCGCGGTCCGCTCGGCCCTTGACACGCCTGTGAGGACCGGTATCCTGGCAGCTTCTGGTCGGAGATCGACGGATGCTTGCGAGCGCAGGGGACACGGAATCGTGGATCTGGCTCATGGGGATGCCCGCGCCCCGGATCGGGGGCCGCGGGGGCCGGTGACCTTGCGCGGATCGTCCGCCACGCCGCCCCGGGCTTCCGCCCGGGGCTCTTCGTTTCCGGGCACATCTCGGGAAAGAACCGCATCCGCGCCCGATGGACTCCGGAACCCAAGACACCGGCGGAAATGGATCCGATGTACGTGCAACGCTTCTACCGTGACTGGATGGGCGGAACACGCCTCCATCGCTTCCAGGTGAGGCGAAAGGAGAGCGACCTGCTGATCCTCTGCGACGCCCCGCTCGAGGCCGAGGCGCGCCGCGCCCTCTGCGACGTCCGGGAGGCGATCGAGGAGTACGCGAAGGCGGACCCCGCCTTCCTGACCTCGCTGTCGCCGCGCCGGGTCCCGGGGGAGGCGCCGGAGGTCGTTCGTTCCATGGCGGAAGCGGGCGAGGCGTTCGGCGTGGGTCCGATGGCGGCGGTGGCGGGGGCGGTGGCGGAAACGGTCGGGCGGCGCCTTCTCGAGCGCGCCGGAACGGTGGTGGTGGAGAACGGCGGGGACGTGTTCGCGCGCACGGACCGCCCGCTCCGCTTCGCCCTGTACGCGGGCGAGGCCTCCCGCTTCACGGGAAGCGTCCACTTCGAGGTGGACGCGCGGGCGGGGGCGGGCGTGTGCACGTCGAGCGGGAGGGTGGGGCCGTCCTACTCGGCGGGACGGGCGGACGCGGTGGCGGCGGTCGCGGCGAGCGCCGGGTTCGCCGACGCCGCGGCGACGGCCGCGGCCAACCGGATCCGCGGGGCCGCCGACGTGGAAGAGGCGGGGAGGCAGGAGGGCTTTGGGCACGGCGCGTGGGATCGTCTGGAGAGTTTGATCGCGGCGGCGGGGGACCGCATCGCGTTCTTGGGAAACGTCCGTCTGGTCCCTCCCCCCGAGCGAAGGAGCGCACCATGCAAAAGAGCGTGATTCTCCACTTCCCGAGGACGTTGCTGGACAAGCCGATCATCAGCCACATCGTCAAGACGTTCGACGTGGAGATGAACATCCTCCAGGCCGCGATCATGCCGGAGGAGGCCGGGCATATGTTCTCGATCCTGCGGGGGGGCGAGAAGGCCGTGCAGGAGACGCTCGCGTTCCTGGAACGCCTGAAGGTCCGCGTCCTCTTCCCGGCGCGCAACCTCGTCCTTCACGAGGAGAAGTGCGTCCACTGCGGCGCCTGCGTGGGGCCCTGCCGCACCGGCGCGCTTTCCGTGGACCCCGAGACGCGGCGCGTGTCCTTCGACAGCGAGCGGTGCATCGCCTGCAACCTGTGCATCCCGGCCTGCGCGTACGGGGCGATCGAGTCGGTCAGCGAGCACCTGCGCGCCGCGAACGGATTTCTCGAGGACGGGCCTTCCGGCGAGCCGATGCCGCCGTCGGGCGCGGGGAGCCTGTCGCCCTCCAGCGCGTGAAAACCGCCGGCCGCCTTGGAGGGCGGGCCGGAAAACGATGGGAGCCATCCAATGCCGAAGACGTTCGAGGAGATCAACGAGAAGATCGCGGCGAAGCGCGCGGTGGTGGTCACGGCCGAGGAGATGATCGGCGTGGTGGAGGAGAAGGGCGCGAAGAAGGCGGCCGAGACGGTGGACGTGGTGACCACGGGGACGTTCGGGCCCATGTGTTCCAGCGGCGCCCAGATCAACGTCGGCCACCCCACCCCCCGCATGAAGATCCAAAAGGCCTGGCTCAACGGCGTGCCCGCCCAGGCGGGGCTGGCGGCCGTCGACCTCTACGTGGGGGCGAGCGCCCTGCCGGAGGACGATCCCGCCAACAAGGTCTTTCCGGGACGCTTCGCCTACGGCGGCGGCCACGTGATCGAGGATCTCGTCCGCGGCAAGGATGTGCTCCTCGAGGCCCGGGCCTACGGCACGGACGAGTACCCCCGGACCAAGCTGGAGACGCTGATCAACCTCGCCTCGGTGAACCGCGCGATCCTTTTGAACCCCCGAAACGCCTACCAGAACTACAACGTCGCAGTGAACGCGTCGGTCTCCCGCCCCCTCTACACCTATCTCGGCGTCCTTCTGCCGAAGCGGTCCAACGCGAACTACGCCACGGCCGGGCAGCTCAGCCCCCTTCTCAACGACCCCTTCTACCGGACGATCGGCGTGGGGACGCGGATCTTCCTCGGCGGGGGGACGGGGTACGTCTTCTTCGCGGGGTCCCAGCACGACCCGACGGTGAAGCGCACAAAACAGGGCGTGCCCGTCGAGGGCGCGGGGACGCTCTCGGTGACGGGCGATCTCAAGGGGATGTCGGCCGACTTCCTTAGGGGCGTCTCGGTGCGCGGGTACGGCGCGTCGCTGGCCGTGGGGATCGGCGTTCCGATTCCCGTCCTCGACGAGGAGATGGCCCGCTTCACCGCCGTGAGGGACGAGGACATCCTGGCGCCGGTGGTGGACTACGGCACGGATTACGCGGAGAACACGGGGAAGGTGCTGGCGCGCGTGAGCTACGCCGCGCTCCGGAGCGGGACGATCGAGGTGGACGGGAAGAAGGTCCGGACGGCCTCGGTCTCCAGCGTGCCCAAGGCGCGGGAGATCGCGGAAGCGCTGAAGCGCCGGATCGAGGCGGGCGACTTCCGTCTCGGCAAGCCCGTGGAAACCCTCCCCGGCCCCGGCGAAGGCGAGAGCATGCGCCCCCTCGTGATCCGGCCTCCCTCGACCACAGCGGGAGGACTCTCACCGCCGAGAACGCAGAGGATCGAAGGCGGATGATGCCCCCGGGGTCTCTCTGCGATCTCCGCGGTGGGATCCTTCGAGGTAGGCTTTCGCCTGCGCGCCCCGGCCCGCGCGCGCCGCGAGCGCGAGAAGGTCGATGCGCTCGAGCACGTCGATCGTCACGGGCCGCTTCGCGTCGAGAAACACCAGGGCGGACAAAAAGCGCATCGCGGTCTCCGCGTTCAACAGGTCGGCGAAGAACGACGCCTCCGCGAACGTGCGGCACGGCAGGACGTAGCAGGTGTCGTCCACCAGGACGGGCTTGCCCCGGGACCGGCCCACCGCCCGGAACGCCGGGGTCTTGTAGAGCCCCGAGACGGCGACCCTCGCCGGCGTGAACGTGTAGTCCCCCACCCCGAAGACGGAGAACCGGGGCCCCTTCGCGTAGACGGAACTCCTGCGGCGGTCGAGCGGTCCGGCGTGGTCGAGAAGGTAGCGCCAGGTCCTCGGCGCGCTCCGCCGGATCCCCCCGGTGTCGTCGCCGATCCGCCGTTGCGTGACCAGGACGCGGCGGGCACTGCGCAGCCTCCCGTTGGCCAGGTCCGAGGACTTCAGCAGGGGAAAAAGGTGCGTCTCCTCCAGCGCGTACCGCTCGCCCAGCCCGTTGACGAAGACGCCGTCCTCCTCCGTGAATTCCATGATCCTGGACGCGTCGTGCTTCACGCCGGAGCGCCACCGCCGGCGCTTGGGCCCGTCGAGATCCCGGAGCGCGCGGTACGCGTCGACGTCCGACACGAGCCTTCCGTCGAGGAGGCCGAACGTCCCGCGCGGGGCGTCGAAGGAGAGGTCCCTGTAGACCGTCGCGGCGGGTTCGACGGGTTTCGAACCGGTGTGCGTGTAGAGAAGGCAGGCGTCCGCGGATACGCCGAACGCGGCCTTCGCGTCCAACCGGTGCAGGGTGGAGGGGCCCGCCTCGAGACCGTTCCGCCAGGCGTGGCCGAGGACCTTCCGCGCCGTCGCCGTCTTGCAGAGCATGGCGAGCGCCGCCCTCGTCCCCTGCATCGCCTCCAGGAGCCGGATCAGCATCCACTCCGAGATGTCGAAGTTCGCCTTGCCGGTCTTCGCGTCGAAACCGGCGTGCTTTTGGAAGTTCGACTTCTTGGGGAGGTTGCCCCCGCCGAGCGCGCCCAGGGCGGCGCTGGTGGCCCAGGGCGGATTGCCGATCACGAGCACGGGCGCGGGCCGGTCCGCCAGGAACGTTTTCCAGTCGGCGGTGTAGAAGTCCTTTCGCTCCACCCGCCCGGACAGGCCGGGACACGCGTCGAGGACCGCGCGGGACGCCTCGACGTGGGCGGGATCGAGATCGAATCCCCGGTAGTCCGGCCGGTCGCCGAAGACCTCCGTTGCGGCCCTGAGGAAGTTCCCCGTTCCGCAGGTGGGCTCGACGACGGTCCTCACGCGCGGCGTACGCTTCTCGACCAGCTGCGCCACGCGACGGGCGAGGTCGAGAGGCGTCTGGAAATCGCCGAACACCGCCTGATGCTTCGTCTTCTTCATCGATCCGGCCGAGGTGGAGGGGTCAAGGTCCAAAGTCGAAAGTCCGAAGTCGGAACAGGAATTCAGGGATTTCGAACGGATGAAGGGGATTTCAGACTCTCGATTGTAGCAAAGTGCAGGGGCGGGGCGCGCCCCCGCCCAGACCGCAGGAACGTCTGCAGGCGTTGGATTGCATCCTGCGGGTGTGGCTATTGAATGACCCCGGATCCAGGTCTGTTGGATAGACGAGCACATGGCGGAGCCGCGGGCGCGAGCCCGCGAGCCCACGCGGATGCCGCCCTGCTATGGGGCTGTGCGCCGGCCCCGCAGACGCAGGATCGGTGCAACGCGGCCGCTTTCGGATCTACACCGCCTTGCCCGGGTTCAAAATGCCCTTCGGGTCGAGGGCCCGCTTGATCGCGCGCATGGCCTCGAGGGCCGGCTCGTCGAGGACGAGCGAGAGATGATCCCGTTTCGTGCATCCGATCCCGTGCTCCCCCGACAGCGTCCCCTCGAGCTGCGCCGCCTCTTCGAGGACGCGGCGGACCAGCCCCGGCCGCGCCTGCGCCCACGCCTCGTCGCTCAGCGCGCCCTGCAACACGTTCACGTGGATGTTCCCGTCCCCGGCGTGCCCGAAGCAGGCGATCTCCACGCCCGCCTCGCCGGCCAGCGCCTTCATGCGCCGGATCAGCGCCGGCATGCGGGCGGGGGGCGCGCAGACGTCCTCGGAGAACTTGGTGGGACACCGGTGCAGCAGGGCTTCCCGGAGCTGCCGTCGCGTCTCCCACATCCGCTCCCGCATGGACGCCGAGGGGGCGACCAGGACGTCCAGTGCCCCGCTCTCGAGAAGGGCCTCCCCCGCCCGTTCCATCGACTGCGACACCGCCTCCTCGTTTCGCCCCGTCAGCTGGACGAGAAGCTGGGCGCGGGCCTCGGGGAAGGGCATCTCCTTGTGCAGGAAGTCGGACGCCGCCTCGAGGCACAGCGCGTCCATGATCTCCACCACCGCCGGCACCTCGTCCCCGCGGGCCATGGCCGGCACCGCCGCGCACGCCGCCTCGAGGGAGGGGAAGGGGGCCAGAAGGTCGAGGGTCGCCCCGGGCCGGGGCAGGAGCCGGAGCGTGATCTCCGTCACCACGCCCAGCGTCCCTTCCGAGCCGACCAGGAGCCCGATCAGATCGTAGCCCGTGACGTTCTTGCGGAGCTTGCCCCCCAGGCGCGAGACGCGGCCGTCCGCGAAGACCACCTGCAGGCCGGCGACGAAGTTGCGGGTCACGCCCCACTTGAGGGCCCGCGGGCCTCCCGCGCACTCGGCCACGTTGCCGCCGATCGTGCAGGAATCCAGGCTCGCCGGATCGGGCGGATAGAAGAGCCCCTTCTCTTCCACGGCCCGCTGCAGCGCGCCCGTGATGACGGCGGGCTCCATGACCGCGAAGAAGTTCTCCTCGTCGATCTCCAGGATGCGGTCCATCCGCTCCAGCGACAGCACGATCCCCCCGGCGAGGGGAACCGCCCCGCCGGTGACGCCGGTGCCGCCCGTGCGGGGGGTGACGGCGAAGGGGTGGGCGTGGGCGAGCGCCAGGGTTGCGGACACCTCTTCCACGCACGAGGGCTTCACCACGGCTTCCGGCATGCAGGCGAGGCCCTCGGTCTCGTCCTTCGCGTACGGCTCGAGGCCTTCCGGATCGCCGCGGACCCACGCCTCGCCCACGATCCGGCGCAGGCGCGCCAGGACCTCCTCGTCGACGGGGCGGAAGGGTTTCGAAGGCACGGAAGCCGTCTCCTCAAAGATCTCAGCGGTTTTGCATGGCGGCCTCGTACCCGAGGCTTTCCCGCGTGAGATTCTCGGGCGGGAGGATGCGTTCGATGTAGTGGCGCTCGACGGGGGATAGGGGCCGCACGCAGGTCCCCTCCATCCGCAGGCGGAAGTCGCCGAAGCTCTCGACGCGGCCCCGGCCCTCGATCCACTGCCCCGTCTCGAGGGGCGCGGCCGCCGGCGCGGGGAACAGGAGGTAGACCTCGTCCTTGTGCAGGTTGATCAGATCGACGTAATTGGGGACGTCGACCACGACGGCGGTCGTCCCCGGCGGGCCGTCCGTTTCCCCTTCCGCTTTCAGATCCGTGATCTTGCCGATCACGTACGCCTGCTTGTCCACGAACCGCTCGGAGAGTGCCCGTTCCGCCCGCTCCACGTTGATGTCCAGCACCTTCCCGTCCTCGATGTCGTGCCGGGCCTGCGTGATCTCGATCCACGGCTGGGTGTGGTAGCGGTCCTCGTAGAAGATGCGCAGCTGCCAGTCGGCCACCAGCAGGGCCAGGAACAGGACGGAGAAGACGCCGAACACCGCGAGAAGGATCTTGACCCTCTTCCGGGCGCGGCGACGCGCCCGCTTCCGTTGCTGGAGATCCAGCGGCGGCTTCTTCCCGCTTCCCGCCCCGGCGGGGGGGCCGGGCATCACCGCTTCGCCGTCGGTGCGCTTGTCGTCCTCCATGGATCACCCCACAACATCGGCCCGGCCCTCGAGATCATGCTCCGGGTTGCATCGTAACAATTTATCCCCGTCTTCTTCCCCTGCCCTCCCCCATCCGGGGACCGGACGCCCCTCCCTGACGCTTCAGCGCCACGGTCAGGACCGAGACGTCCGCCGGCGTCACGCCCGGGATGCGCCCCGCCGCTCCCAGCGTGGCGGGACGGGCCTCGAGGAGCTTCTCCCGGCTCTCGTTGGACAGGCCGCCCACCGCTTCGTAGTCGAACCCCGCGGGAATGGAAACGCCTTCCCGGGCCCGCTGCTTGCCCACCTCCCGCGCCTGCCGCGCGATGTACCCCGCGTACTTGACCTCGATCTCCACCTGCTCGGCGGCCCGCGCGTCCAGGCCCAGCGCCGCCAGATCCGGCTCCGTCGAGGCCAGGTCGTCGAAGGTGACCTCGGGGCGCCGCAGGATCTCCAGCAGGGTCTTGCTGCCCCGCCGGGCGCGGGCGAGGACCCCGAGTCCCTTCGCCACGGAAGCCTCGTGGCGTTGCAGCCGCTTCAGCCGGTCCCGCCCCACCAGGCCCCAGGACGCGCCGAGCGCGGTGAGGCGCCGGTCGGCATTGTCCTGGCGCATGAGAAGGCGGTACTCCGCGCGGGAGGTGAACAGGCGGTAGGGTTCCATCGTCCCCTGGCACACCAGATCGTCGATCATCACGCCGATGTAGGCCTGGTCGCGCCGCAGGACGACGGGATCAAGGCCCCGGCAGAAGCGGGAGGCGTTGAGTCCGGCCACGAGCCCCTGGCCGGCGGCCTCCTCGTACCCCGAGGTCCCGTTGATCTGGCCCGCGAGGAAGAGGCCGGGGACGGGACGGGCCTGCAGGTCCGGTCCGAGCTGGCCCAGGGGGGGCACGAAATCGTACTCGATGGCGTAGCCGTAGCGCATGATGCGCGCCTTCTCGAAGCCGGGCAGGGCGTGGACCACCTCCTCCTGGAGGTCCCTAGGGAGACTCGTGGCCAGTCCGTTCAGGTACATCTCGAGGGTGTGTCGCCCCTCCGGCTCGAGGAAGATCTGATGGCGTTCCTTGTCGGGGAAACGCACCAGCTTGGTCTCGAAGGAGGGGCAGTACCGGGGCCCGGTGGAGCGGATCTGGCCGGTGAAGAGGGGGGCGCGGTGGAGGTTGTCCCGGACCCGCCGGTGGATGGCGGGGTGGGTCCAGGCCAGGTAGCAGGGAACCTGGCGCAGGCCGGGGAGGCTTTCGGTGAGAAAGGAGAAGGGCCGCGGGGGATCGTCGCCGTCCTGGCGCGTGAGGGAGGCGAGATCCACGGTCCTCCCGTTCACGCGGGGCGGCGTGCCGGTCTTGAGGCGTCCGAGGCGAAGCCCCGCCCGGGCCAGGTCCGCGGAGAGGCCGTGGGAGGCGGGTTCCCCCGCGCGGCCCGCGGCGAAGCGGTCCTCCCCGAGGTGGATCTCGCCCTCGAGGAAGGTGCCCGTGGTGAGGACGACGGCGCCGGCGCGGATCGTCTCTCCGCCCTGGAGCCGGACGCCGGCGGCGGCGCGGCCTTCCAGGACGAGGCCGGCGACGGCGTCCTGGCGGAGGTCGAGGTTCTCGCGCCGCTCGAGGGCGGACTTCATGGACGCGGCGTAGGAAGCGCGGTCGCACTGGGCGCGGGGGCCGCGAACCGAAGGCCCGCGGCTCGCGTTGAGCATGCGGAACTGGAGGCCGGCGGCATCCGTCGCCAGGGCCATCTGGCCGCCGAGGGCGTCGATCTCGCGAACCACGATGCCCTTGGCCAGGCCGCCCACGGCGGGATTGCAGGCCATCCAGCCGGCGGTGTCGAGGTTCAGGGTGACGAGGCACGTGGAGGCCCCTCCCCGGGCGGAGGCCAGGGCGGCCTCGATCCCGGCATGCCCGGCGCCGACGACGACGACGTCGTACGTTTCCGCGGCGGCGGGGGCGTCCCGTTGCGCGGCCATGGCGGATTCCTCCCTTTACTCTTTTGGGTTCGAGCAGTAGTGTACGGAGTTCCATCGACGTTGCCAAACGCCCCGCGCGCGCCGGCACGACGACGCGGAAGACGTCGGTCGGGAGGCGGGGCGGAAGGGAGGAAACGATGAGCAAGATCGACATTCACCTGGACAACCTGGACGAGCTCTTTCCCGGGGATTTCACGCCGGGCCAGGCGGCGCGGGCGAAGACGGTTTTCCTGAAGGAGGTGTCGCTGGGGGTCCACAAGTTTTACGGGGGCAAGATGGTGACGGTCCCCAAGGCGGGCCTCTACGGGTTCAACTGGTTCAACGTGTGGTACACGCCGGGGGTCTCGCGCGTCTCCACGGCCATCCGCGGCTGCAAGGAGTGGTTCGTTCCCGGCGTGACGGACCGGGCGGATCCGTCGGAGGACCCGGGCTTCGAGGATGCGTCCTTCGCGCTGAGCAACCGGGGGAACCTCGTCGGCGTGGTGAGCGACTCCACGCGCGTGCTCGGCGACGGCGACGTGACGCCGCCGGGGGGCCTGGGCGTGATGGAGGGAAAGGCCTTCCTGATGAAGTACCTGGGCGGCATCGACGCGGTGCCGCTGTGCGTGAACAGCCGGACGTTCAGCGGGGAGACGTCCGCGGACAAGATCATCGAGTTCGTGAAGATGGTGGAGCCCAGCTTCGGCGCCATCAACCTCGAGGACATCCGGCAACCGGAGTGCTACAAGGTCCTGGACACGCTGCGCGAGGCCTGCGAGATCCCCGTGTGGCACGACGACGCCCAGGGGACCGGCTGCGTGACCGTGGCGGGCCTGCTGAACGCGCTGAAGGTGACGGGCAAGGAGGTGGACAAGGTCCGCACCGTCCTCATCGGGGCCGGCGCCTCCAACACGACCATCGCGAGGCTGATGCTCCACGTGGGCGTGGACCCGGAGCGGATGGTCCTCTTCGATTCCAAGGGATCGCTCCACGCGGGGCGGGAGGACCTGGAGGCGGACCGGCGGTTCTACCGGAAGTGGGAGCTCTGCGAGAAGACGAACCCCGGCAACCGGTGGAAGACGCAGGCGGAGGCGTGCAAGGGCGCGGACGTCCTCATCGCCCTGTCGAGACCCGGGTCGGTGGACGCGGGATGGATCCGGACCATGGCCGACGACGCCGTCGTCTTCTCCTGCGCGAACCCGGTGCCGGAGATCTACCCCTACGAGGCCAGGGAAGCGGGCGCGCGGGTGGTGGCCACGGGACGGGGGGATTTTCCGAACCAAGTGAACAATTCGCTGGGGTTCCCCGGCATCCTGAAGGGGGCGCTGATCGTGCGGGCGCGCAAGATCACCGACAACATGGCGGTGGCGGCCGCGCGTTCGCTGGCCGCGTTCGCCGAGAAGAAGGGCCTCTCCGACGAATACATCATCGCCAAGATGGACGAGCGGGAGGTCTTCCCCGAGGAGGCGGCGGCGGTGGCGATGCAGGCCGTCGAGGACGGCGTGGCGAGGCGGACCCTGAGCCGCGACGAGGTCTATGCGGAAGCCGACCGCGACATCCAGAACGCCCAGAACCTCACCCGGCACCTGATGGACAACGGGTTCATTCCCGAGCCTCCCGGGGAACTTCTGGAGGCGGCGCTCGCCAAGGCGGTGGAGGCGGGCCGCGCATCCAAATGAGACGCGGCGATTCGAACGTCTGCCCTTGGACGGACATCGGCAGGACGGGGATCTGAAATCCCCTCGCGAGCGGAAGCTGGGATTTTTTCACAGCCTCAGAGCATGTGAAAAAATTCGCCGGGTTCCATCGTTTCAGGTGACCGGGAAATCCTTGATCTTGGGCAAGGGCGAATTTTTCCACCTGCTCTATCGATC
>CAZDSO010000171.1:0-10549 GCA_964508045.1 uncultured Planctomycetia bacterium
AGCACGGCCACACAGGTTACCGGTTACCGGTACCAGACACCGCCATGCAGCGAACGCCCGCGCATCGCCGTGCTCCCGGGCCGAAAGCCCGCGTGGCCCGGGACACACGCCTCCCACAAACGGCGTACGCGTTTCCCCGTCCGGCGTTTCATCCGTGTCATCCGTGGCCGTTTTCGTGCTCTTTCCGTGTAATCTGGGGAGGTTTTCCTGCATCATGGAGGCGGAAGACGGCCCGGAACAAGAGAGGCGCATCCATGACAGACCGCATCCTGGTTCTCTCGCCCGACGCGGAGCTCCGCATCTTTCTCTCCAGCATCCTCAAGGAGAGCGGCTACGACGTCTACAGCCTCGCCTCGTCCGGGGATGCTGCGAAGGAGATCCGAAAGCGCGAGGCGGCCCTTCGCCTGGCGTTCCTGGACGCGGGGGACGCGGATCTGTCCGGGGGGCTCGAGGCGCTGGACCGCCTCCGGGAGGCGGACCCTTCCCTGCCGGTGGTGTTGCTGGCGGAGGGGGACGCGAAGGGGCGGGAGGCGGCCCAGGCGCTGGGGGCGGCGGACGCGATCGACCGGGGGGCGTATGTGGGATCGCAGGCGAAGGTCACGATGGAGACGATCCTGGAGGTGACGCGTGCGGTGGAGCGCGCGGGCCGGGTGGAGGCGACGGTGAAGAACCTGGCGCGCCGCCTGGCCTACTACGAGGAGGTCTACCGGGAGAAGTACCGGCCGGTGGGTCAGAGCGAGGCGTTCGAGGGGATGATGGCGGAGGTGCGCCGGCTGGCGCCCATTCCGCGTCCGGTGCTGATCCGGGGCGAGCGGGGGACGGGCAAGGAGCTGGTGGCGGGGGCGATCCATTTCATGGGTCCCCGGGCGCGGGCGCCGTTCGTGACGGTGAACTGCGCGGCGTTCCACGGGAACCTGCTGGAGTCGGAGATGTTCGGGCACGAGAAGGGTGCGTTCACGGGCGCGGACCGGCGGAAGACGGGGCGTTTCGAGATGGCGGACGGCGGGACGCTGTTCCTGGACGAGATCGGCAACATGGCGCTCGACTTCCAGGCGAAGATCCTCCGGGTCCTCGAGTACCAGACATTCGAGCGGGTGGCGGGTACGGAGACGGTGGAGGTGGACGTGCGCGTGATCGCGGCGACGAACGCGGACCTGAAGGGGATGATGGAGGCGGGGACGTTCCGGGAGGATCTGTACGACCGTCTGGCGTTCGGTGTGATCGAGGTTCCGCCGCTTCGCGATCGTCCGGGGGACATCGAGGTCTTGGCGGAGGCGTTTTCGAGCCGGATCGCGGCGGAGGTGCCGGGGGTGGAGCGTCGCCGTTTCGCGCCGGAGGTGATGCGCCGTTTCCGTTCGTACGCGTGGCCGGGGAACGTGCGGGAGTTGAAGAACGTGGTGGAGCGTCTGACGTGCCTGGAGGGTTCGGGCCCGGTGGGTCTGTCCGACCTGCCGCCCGAGCTGCTCGCGGCCCCGAGCAGCCCGAAGACCTTCGAGGAGCGGGTGGACGCCTTCCAGGTGGGTCTTTTGATGGACGCGTTGCGTGAGACGCGCGGTTCCCAGAAGAGGGCCGCGTCGCGGCTCGGGCTGACGTACGACCAGTTCCGTCACATGGTGCGGAAGTACGACCTGATGGAGAAGTTCGAGGAGGGGGGATGAAGCACACGGCGCGCAAGATGAGGGAGACGGACCTGACGCGGGTCGCGATGTTCCTGGAGGCATGCTACGGCGAGCTGGCGGCGCGGGAGGGGATGGGGGAGCCGGAGCGGCGCCGTCTGATCGAGGCGCGCGGTTCCGAGGGGGCGTTGCGTTCGCAGATGGAGGAGTACGTCTTCTATCTTTTGGAGCGCGAATCGATTCCGGCGGGCCTGGTGGCGCTGAAGGACAACGAGATCACGAAGCTCTACGTGGGTCCGGCGCACCAGGGTTCGGGCCTGGGCCGGATCCTGTTCGAGGTGGCCCAGCGGATCATCGTGCGCCGGGGTTACGACAGCATCCTGGTGGGCACGACGGCTCACGCGGTCCCGTTCTACGCGTCGATGGGCATGTCGGTGGAGGGGAGGAGGCCGGCGCCGGCGGGTCCCTTGGCGGGGCGGGAGATCACGATTTTGAAGAAGGAGCTCCACACGCTCACCACGACGATCCGGCTTCCCCACGACGGGCGCGTGCACCTCTAGCCCGGATTATTCATGAAAACTACTGCGGTCGCCGCAAGCACATGATCTGCTTCGTCGCTGCGACGATTCCGGCCCTCACGTGGCGCTTTGGCCACGCTCCGGACCGGAATCGTCTTGCTCCTCGCATCTCAGGCACTTGCGGCAACCTCGCTACGTCTTCATGAATAATCCGGGCTAGCGGGAAGATGCGGCGACGAATTGAGGGATTCCGAATTCGCTGCCTTTTTGGTTCCGGCTCGACGTCTTCTCAAGGCTGGCCGTCCTCCCTCACCCTCCCGGAGGAACGCGAGCCCGTCACCGACGCGTACAATGACAAGGTCTCGTCCAGCACGACGTCAAGGGAATACTTCCGCGACGCCTCGAGGTTGTTCCTCCCCATCTCGGCCCGCAAGCGGGGGCGGCTCGCCAGGTAGGCGATCTTCTCCTTCAGGTCCGACGCGTTGCAGGGTTCCACCAGCAAGCCGTTCACCCCGTTCTCCACCAGATCGCTGCAGCCCGGCGTGTCCGCCGCGATGACCGGCCTCCCGCAGGCCATGGCCTCCAGGATCGCCTTCGGCAGGCCCTCCCGGTAGGAGGGAAGGCAGACGATGTCCATCTGGTTGTAGAACCGGTTCATCGCCTCGACGTGGCCCCACCATTCGATGACGCCGGCCTCCGCCCACGCCCGGATCGTGGAGGCCCGGATCCCGTACCGGTGGTCCTCGTCGATCATGCCCGCCAGCACGAACCGCAAGTCCAACCCTTCCGCCTTCGAGGCGCGGGAAGCCTCGACGAATTCCCGCACGCCCTTGTCGGCGATCATCCGTCCGGCCAGGCCGACGGCCCCGATCGTCTCGATCTTCGCGTCGGGATGGAAGGCCGCCGGATCGACGCCGGCCCCCTTCGTCAGGATCCTCCGCCCCGGCGCCCCGATCTCGCGCCGCTCGAACACCCCCTGGTCCTGCGCGTTCTCGAAGGCGAACCGGACCTGCGCGGACGTCCCGATGGCCCGGAAGAGGGACAACACGAACGCCCGGAGGAGCCGGCTCGACGGATCCCGGTGGATGAACAGCGCCCCGAGCCCCGTGACGCTCACGATCTGCTTCCGGCGGAAAAAGAGCCGGTTGATCAGGCCGGCGTACAGGTTGGGCTTCATCGTCGCGCTGTGGATGATGTCGGGACGGACCTCCCGGATCCGCCGGTAGAGGCCCCACAGGGCCTTCAGTTCCTTGAAGGGATGCCGGCTCGTTCGCCGCAGGAAATAGCGCACGAAGCGGATGCCCCCGGCCTCCGTGTGATCCCCGGCGTCCCCGGGGATCGCCACGACGACGTCATACCCGTTCCGCGCCAGATGATCGAGCCGATGCTGCCAGTGCCGCTTCCTGTAGGCGTCGTCGTTGATGACGAAGAGGACCCTCGTCCCGGCGGCCGCGTTGGGATATGGTCTCGGCAAGATCCGCGCAATCCGAAAAGGAATCGGAAATGTTGTACAACATCGGGGCCGATGGAGCCATTCGCGGCGCGACCGAATTCAGGACCGGATCCGGTTCCTGTTGTACAATCGTGCACATGACTAGCCCCGGGTGTCAGCCCGGGGGTAGGCCGCCTTCCCGTCGCGGGCGGGATCTCCTACCGTGGAAGGAAAGGAACATCTCATGGACGAGGTCGGGCGAGAAGAAGAACGAGCGGCGGATGCAGCGCCGGAAACCGCGCGCCGGGGGCGTCGCGCGGACGCGGTGCTGGCGGTGTTCGTCGCGGTGGCGGTGGCGGCGGCGGGGCTCGCGGCGACGGTGGAGCTGGCGGGCCGGAGCGCCCCGGCGGTGGAAGGGCCCCTGGTGCGCGAGGCCTCCTTCCCCATCACGAAGCAGGAGATCCTCGACGCCGGCCTGTCGCTGAAGGAGGCCCGCTACTGGGAACCGCGCCCGGACGGGTCCGTGCAGTGCAAGCTCTGCCCCTTCACCTGCACCATCCCCGAGGGCGAGCGGGGCGTGTGCAAGGTCCGGGCCAACATCGGAGGGAAACTGCGCGCCCTCACCTACGGAAAGCCCGTCGCCGTCCACGTCGACCCCATCGAGAAGAAGCCCCTCTTCCACGTCCTGCCCCGGGCCCGGGCCTTCTCCCTCGCCACCGCCGGCTGCAACCTGGGATGCGTCTTCTGCCAGAACTGGGAGATCTCCCAGGCGTTTCCCGAGGAGGCCCGCCACCTCGACGCGCCGCCCGCGCGCATCGTCGACGCCGCCGTCGAGAGCGGATGCGAGGTGATCGCCTACACCTACACCGAACCCACCATCTTCTTCGAGTACATGATGGACACGGCGAAACGCGCGAAGAAACGCGGCCTCAAGAACGTCTGGATCACCTGCGGCTACATCAACCCCGAACCCCTCCGCGAGCTCTGCACCGTCCTCGACGCCGCCAACGTGGACCTGAAAGGCTACGACGAGGGCTTCTACCGGACCTACTGCAAGGCCACCCTGCCCCCCGTCTTGAAGACGCTCGAGATCCTCGAGGCGGAGGGCGTCTTCGTGGAGGTCACCAACCTGCTCATCCCCGGCGCCAACGACGACCCCCAAACCATCCGGAGGATGTGCAGCTGGATCCGCCGCCGCCTCGGCGCGGAAACCCCGCTCCACTTCTCGCGCTTCCACGGCGCCTACCAGCTCGAGGACCGGCCCCGCACCCCCGCCGCGACCCTGCGGAAAGCCCGCGACATCGCGCGCGCGGAGGGACTCCAGCACGTCTATCTCGGAAACATCTTCCTCGAGGACGGCGAGACCACCTTCTGCCCCCACTGCGGGAAACGCGTCGTCGAACGGCGCGGCTTCGTCGTCGAGACGCTCATGATCGCGCACGGCCGGTGCGCCTTCTGCGGGGGGAAGATCGAAGGCGTCTGGGAGTAGATCTCGGTCCTCCCGGATCAGGGCGCTTCCAGCAGGTCGAGCGAGCGGATCGCCTCCCCCGGGATCCGCCGGACCCCGCCCTCTTCCTCGCGAAGCGAAAGCCCCTTGGAAAGCGTCTGTTCCACCACGCGCCCCGTCCACGCCTCCTGCGGCCCGCGGATCCGCACCCGCCGCCCCAGCACCGCGCTTCGCGCCAGCAGCGCTTCCTCCAGCGACGCCAGATCGCCCGCCCTCAGCGCGCGGTAGCCCTCCTCCATCGCGTCCAGGACGGCGTCCAGGATCGCGGCGCGGTCCAGCGGGGCGCCCGCCACGGCGCGAAGCGACGTCGCCGTTCCCTGCAGGTCCGGCGGGAACTCGTCTTCGGTCTGGTTGACGTCGATGCCGACGCCGATCACCGCGAGCGGCGGGGCGCTTCCCGAACTCCGGGCCTCGGTGAGGATCCCCGCGGCCTTCCGCCCGTCGATCAGCAGGTCGTTGGGCCACTTCACCAGCGACTCCAGCCCCACCGCGCGCTCGAGCGCGAGGGCGATCTGCACGCCCGTCATCTGGGTGAGCAGCGGGAGGCGGGAGCCCTCCAGATCCGGCCGCACGGCGACCGAGAACCAGAGGCCCGCGCTCCGGGGCGAGAACCACGCGCGCCCCTCCCGCCCGCGGCCCGCCGTCTGGCTCTCGGCGAGGATCAGGGCCCCGTGAGGCAGGCCGGGGCCCTCGGCCTGCTGCCAGGCGGCGTCGTTCGTGGAACCGACCTCCTCGAAGAGGCGCACCCGGGAACCCAGGACCCCCGGGGCCCGGGAAGCGAGATCGGAAGGCCGCAGGGGCCGGCGCGCCTCGTCCACGCGGACCCGCCCCTCCTCGCAGGCGACGAGCCGCCCCTTGTGCCTCGCGTCGCGCACGAGGCCGCGGATCTCCTCCGCGCGGAGGCCGAGTTCCGCGGAGACAACCCCCAGCGGAAGGCTTCCCTCCGGGCTTCCGGAAAGAAGCGCGAGAAGGCGCGAAGCGGCGTCAGGCAACCAGGTCATGCGCCCCCCCGGCCGGAGGCCGTCCCCCGCGATCTTCCAGAAACGGTCCGCGCGTTCGCAGGGTTGCCTCCTCCCTCGGGCGTTGCCATCAGCGCTGGCCCTCGCCGGAAGGCGTGCGCGCGAACTTGTACCCCACGCCGCGGACGGTGATGAACCGCCGGGGCTTGTCGGGGTTCTTCTCCAGCTTCTGGCGGAGCTTCGTGATGAAGTTGTCGATGGTCCTCTGCGTCCCGTAGTAGTCGTAGCCCCAGACCTTGTTCAGGATCTCCTCGCGGGACAGCGCCTTGTCGGCGTTCCGGACCATGAACTTCAGCAGCTCGAACTCCCGGAAGGAGAGGTCCACCGGCTTCTTCTTCCGGTGGACGGAAGCGCCGACGAAATCGATCGTCACGTCGTCGAAGGCGAAGGAGGAGACCTCGTCGCCCTCGTAGACCTTCTTGCGCCTCAGCTGCGCCTTGATCCGGGCGATGAGCTCGGCCACGCTGAACGGCTTGGTCAGGTAGTCGTCCGCACCCAGTTCCAGGCCCATGATCTTGTCGATCTCCTGGTCCTTCGCGGTGAGCATGATGACCGGCAGGTAGATCTCGCTCTTGCGGAGCGCCCGGCACACCTCGAACCCGCTGAGCTTGGGCAGCATCACGTCCAGCACGACGAGGTCGGGCTTCCCGTCGATCGCCATCTCCAGCCCCTTCTTCCCGTCCTCCGCCCGGATCACCTTGTAGCCCTCGTAGCGGAGGTTCTTCTCGAGCCCCTTGGCGATGGAGCGGTCGTCCTCGACGACGAGAATGGTTTCCATGTCGTTTCCCCCCCCATGCCGCCGGCGCGCCCGGCCGGCGCCCGATCCCATTCTACGGAAAGGAGGAGGGAACACGAAGAATGCAATTGCGAATTCAGGGATTCCGAATTCAGTCAGCCGTGAGCCTTCGGCCCTGGGACCGGCAGGGAGAGCGTGAAGATGGAACCCTGCCCCGCCTCGCTTTCCACCTCGATCGTCCCGCCGTGCGCCCGGGCGATGTGCGCCGAGATGGACAGCCCCAGTCCGCAACCGTCCACCTCCTTGGTCAACGTGTCGTCCACCCGGTAGAACTTCTGGAAGATGCGTTTCCGGTCCCCCTTCGGAATGCCCGCCCCCCGGTCCATCACCGCGAACTTCACCCGCCCCTTCGACGCCCACGTCCGCACCGTCACCGGCGACCCGGGGTCCGAATACTTCACCGCGTTGCCGATCAGGTTCAGGAGCACCTCCAGCACCGCCTCCCGGTCGCAGCGCAGGCGGGGAAGCGGCTCGAGGACCTGCAGCGAGATCTCCCCCGCTCCCTCGCTTCCGTGGAACGCCTTCCGCGCCTCGCGCGCGATGGACGCCGGGTCCTCCTGCTGGAAGTGGAACCGGCGCATCCCCTTCTCCATCTTCGAGAAGTCCAGCATCCGGTTGATCAGCCGCGACAGGCGGTCCGTCTCCTCCGCGATGATCGTCACGCACTCCTTTCGCTCCTCCTCCGTGTCCACCCGGCCCATCATCAAGGTCTCCGTGAACATCCGGATGGATGTCAGCGGCGTCTTCAGCTCGTGCGTCACGCTGGAGACGAAATCCGCCTTCTCCCGCGCCTGGCGGATCTCCCGGCTCACCGAACGCACCACGAAGATCGTCCCCCCCGTCACCATGACCACCGCCGCCAGGATCACCCACAGCGTCAGCGACCACCTGAGCACCCACAGCGACCTCACGCCCCCCAGCGCTTCGGCGAACAGCGCCGCCCGCCAGTGCGACAGGGGCTCGGGAAACGAAGTCCGCGCCACCTCCCGGAACCCCGGCGGCGCCCCGCTTTCCCCCCCGATGGGCTCCCCCTCCGCCGTGGTGAGCACCAGGCGAAGCCCCTTCTCCAGCTTGAGGTCCCGCGCCCACTGGCGAAACACCGCGGCGAGACGCGCGTGGTTGACCAAAAAGAACGCGCGCCCCGGCGCCTCGCCCTCCCCGCGCGGCACCCGGAGGTGGAAGGCGGCCTCGCCCGGCACGTTCGCCAAGACGTACCGCCCGTCCCTTGCGCCCTCCCTTCTCGCGCCCGGGAAGCGGCGCAGGAAAGCGCGGAAGGCCTCCCGGCTCTCCTCGAAAGCGCGGTACGTCTCCAGCGGCGCCGGGCCCCCGCGGGCCGCGAGGTTCTCCCGGAAGAAGGCGAGGACCTCCCCGGGCAGGACGGGCTCGTTCCGCCCCAGAAAGACCGCCAGATCCTCCCACGCCGCCGAGGCCTCCCGGTCGTCCCCCGCATCGGAGGCCACGGACGCCGTCTCCAGCAGCGCCGCCCCCGCCAGCGGAAGGCTTCCCTCCCCCCACACTCCCGTGAAACGCGACGCCACCGAACGGAACAGGAGCACCGCGTCCTCCGTCCGGCCCGCCTTGGCCTCGCAACGAGCCTCCCCGAACAGCGCCTTGCCCTGCAGCATCCTCCCCGCCGGCCCCTTGAGGCCCCCCGCGTACTCGCCCAGCGCCCGCCACGCCCGCGACGCGCGGACCGGGTTCCCCTCCTCGAACTCCATCCGTTGCGCCGCCAGCAGGATCTTGCGCGCCGGCTCGGGAACGTCCAGCGACCACGGGCCGGGGGGCGGAGGAAGGTCGGGATTCAGCGGCGGAACCAGGACCTCCCCGTCCGGCCCCAGAAGATAGACCGCGCAAAACGGGCGCCTCTCCCCGCAGAGCGAACGAACGAGCGCCCCCGCCTCCTCGCGGGAAAGGCCCTCCTTCCCGATCCGGCGGACCGCCTCCCGCGCCCTCCGCTCCCCCTCCCGCAACCGTCCCACCGTCCGCTCCACCGACCGGGACATCGCCCCCTCGTAGGCCTCGCGGAACCGGGCTTCCGCCAGCCGGCTCTCCCGCGCCAGCACCACCAGCGACACCACGGAAAGCACCACGCTCGGAAGCGCGATGAAAAGCGCGGCGGAAGCGATGAGCTTGAACTCGTCGGTCTTGAAGACGCCGTTCACGAGGGGAGTGTAGCAAAATCCGCGGGCGTGCACGCGAACCCGCGGGGAAGGAATCCCGCCCCGAGGCGCCCCTGTCAGGACCCCAGGCTCTGCAGCAGGATCCCCGCCACGTCCTGCACCGAGGGCTTCTCCGGCATCGACGCGCCCGCGCCCGGGCCGGGCTTCAGGAAGAGGAACGCGTCCGGTTGCGTGTGCTTGCCCGTGAAGACGCGCCGGCCGTGCGAATCCGTCTCGCGCAACGTGGCCTTCAGGTCGAACCCGGGCTCCGACAGCAGGATCAGGTCCGCCGCCCGGGAAACCTCCGGGCCCTCGTAGACCTCGGACGCCTCGAACATCGCCTTGACGGGCTTCCGGCCCTCGATCTCCAGGGCGCCGAAGGCCTCCTTCAGCTCGCTTACCACCTTCGCGCGCTCCCCCGCCGGCACCGAACCCCTCGGATACTTCCCCTCCACGTGCACGTAGAGCCGCGCCGGGTCGAGCGCGAACGCCCTCGTGCCTTTCGCGATGTTCTCGTAGCCGTCCGGCGGCTCCTTGTCCAGCGTCAGGAACCCCCACTGGCGGAGCAGCGCGTTCACGTAGACCTCGTGCTCCAGCCGCTCGAACCCGTGGTCCGACAGCATGAGCAGCGTGTCGTCCTTCCCCATCTCGCCCACGAGCCACGCCAGGAAACCGTCGATCTTGCGGAAATGGGCCAGGAAGGCCTCCCGGTGCTCGTGGCCCTCGTCCGACCACGCCTCGAACAGGAAGTGCATCAGGCGGTCCGTGCCCGTGAACACGGCCATGAACAGGTCCCACGCCTCCTTCTTCCACAGCCACCGGTAGGTTTCGATCCGCGCGTCCAGCGTGTAGTCGAGGTCGGCCAGGAAGGCCAGCATGTCCTTGTGGCCGAGCCGGGCGTTGACGTCGAGCCGGTAGTCGCGCTTCTCCAGCGCCGGCACGAGGTCCTTCGGCCACGTGGCGTCGGCGAGGTCGAGGGCCACGAACCCGGCGATCAGAACGCCGTTCATCTTGCGCGCGGGGTAGGTGCTCGGCACGTTGAGCACGGCGCAGGTCTTGTCGGGCACGCGGTCCCAGAAGGTGTCGGTCCTGAGCGCCTTGAAGTTGGGGAAGGAAAGCGCGTAGGAGCCCGGCGCGAGCTCCATGAAGCCGAGGATGCCGTGCTCGCCGGGGTTCTTCCCGGTGATCACGGTGGACCAGGCGATGGAGGAGATCTCGGGGATGGCGGAGGCCATGGGGGCGATCCGGCCCTGGTCGATCAGCTTCGCCATCGCCGGCATGACGCCCATGGAGGCGAGCGAGGTGATGAGTCCGTAGGGGACGCCGTCGAGCCCCACGACGACGGTCCGGGGTTTCTTCTTGAAGATGCCGAGCATGGCGAATCCTTTCCTCTCTGGAACGGACGACTGTAGCGCTGCGGGAAGGCGGATTCAACCGTGAAGGGAACAGAGCGTTTCGCGGTGTACGTAGGTCATGTCCCTCCCTTCCTTTTCGTAGCTCAC
>CAZDSO010000172.1:0-10534 GCA_964508045.1 uncultured Planctomycetia bacterium
TGGGATTCCAGATTTCTGTGTTTTGGCTCGGGAGGACCCTCGCCCTCCAAGGCGGTCACCGATCATGTTTTTCCCGTTTGTAGCAGAGCACGGCCAGCACGGATTACGGGAACCCGGTTACAGACACCGCCACGCAATCACACAACCACCCAACGACACAACCACCCATCGCCCATCCCCCATCGGCCCGTCGAATCCTGGCGGGGGACAGGCATACGTTCGTCGTGAGCCACGAAGCCGGCAGGCGGAGTGGCGGAGCAGCGCGAGCACATGCCGAAGTGCTGCCGGCTGGAAACCGGCGATCCTTGCGGGCGATGGATCGAGGTAATGCGCACCCTGGACTCCTCGATTCGATATAATCATCCGGTATGAGCCGGCAACGTCCCGAAAAGATCGCCAAGGGGGAAGTCCTCGGCGGATTCCGCGTGATCCGGACCCTCGGAGAAGGAGGCATGGGGACGGTCTATCTCGCGGAGCAGGTCCGCCTGCAGCGCGAGGTGGCGCTCAAGGTCCTCCACCCGAAGCTGGTGAAGCGGAACCGGGAATTCGTGGGGCGGTTCCTCCGGGAGGCGGCGCTCGCCGCGAAGCTGAACCACGCCAACGTCATCCAGGTGATCGACGCGGGCCAGGAGGAAGGGCTCTATTTCCTGGCCATGGAGAAGGTGGAAGGCTGGAGCGTTCACCACCTGTTGAAGGAGGGGGGCGCCCTGCCCGAGGCCGTGGCGCTGGAAATCGCGCGCCAGACGGCGCTGGCCCTGGAAGCGGCGAGAGCCGTGCAGCTGATCCACCGGGACATCAAGCCCGACAACCTCATCCTCACGCGCGAGGGCGTGGTCAAGGTGGCGGATTTCGGCCTGGCGAAGAACACGGCCGCTGCCTCCAACCTGACCCGGGCCGGCATCCTGATGGGGACGCCGGCCTACCTGTCCCCCGAACAGGTCCAGGGAGGGGAGGCCGACCACCGCTCGGATCTCTACGCGCTGGGAATCTCCCTGTACGAGATGGCCATCGGGTCCAAGCCGTTCCGGGCGGAGACCGTCATGGCTCTTCTGATGAAGCACGTGATGGATCCCCTGCCCGATCCGCGGGAAGTCAATCCGACCCTGTCCGACGCCTTCATGGACCTCCTTCATGCCTGCACGGCGAAAGACCCCGCCCGCCGCTTCCCGACCGCCCGCGCGCTGATCCAGGCGATCGAGACGCAGACGCCGGGACAGGACGGCCGGAAGATCCTCTCCGCGTTCCTCCTGCTCCGCTTTCCCGAGGACGCCGCCATGGAGAGGCCTTCGGAGCGCTTGCGCGCGCGTCGTCTCCTGGACGAAGCGAAGCTCCGCATCAAGGAAAAGGATTTCGAGGAAGCCGCGGGGCTCTTGAGGGGGGAGGGCCGCGCGGCCGGCAGGGCCGCGCCGAAGCCCGGGGATCCGGCGACGGCCCCGACCGGAACCCTGGAGATCGGCGGCGCGAACGCGGGCGTCTCGGGGGGGGCGCCTCCGCGCCGGGATCCCTTCGAGGCGGTTCGCCGCGCGCTGTCCCGCTCCGACGCGGCGGGCGCGAAGAAAGCGCTTTTCGAGGCCAGGCGCGCGGTCGCCGGCGCTTCCGTCCGCGACGAGGACAAGGCGCTGGAGCAGGAAGTCCGGTACCTGGAATTCCTGGACAAGGGCCGGTCCTTCCAGAAGGCCTGCAAGTGGGAAGAGGGGGAGGTCGCCTTTTCCCGGGCGCGGGCGCTGTTCGACCGGAAGGAAGCCCGCGTGGGTCTCGCCCGCATGCGGTTCCAGATCTGGTGGAACCGTTCCCGCGAGGCGCGGGAGGCGGGCGACGTCAAGAAGGAATGGAAGTACCTTCGCGAGGCGGAAGGGGTCCTCGCGGAAGAGGGCCTCGCGCTGGAACGCTCCTTTCGGGAGCGTTTCGAGGCGGTGGAAAAGGCCCAGACCCGGCGGCGCGATTTTCATGCGCTGGTCAAGGAAGGGAAGGGATTCGAGACGGCGGCGGACTGGTCGCGTGCGCGCGAGTCCTATCGCAAGGCGCTGGATCTCGCCGACGGCGAGGGGGAGAAGAGCGCGCTGGCCCAGCGCCTGGCCTACGTGGGAAAGCGGGAGGATCGGCATCTGGACGACCTTCTCTCGCGGGTGGAGGCCTGCGCGTCCGCGGGAGAGATGGCCCGGGCGCGCGAGGTTCTCGAGGCCTATGTCTCGGTCCGCAAGGCGGATCCCGCGGCCCGCCAGCTCCAGGAGCAGATCGCGGGGCTTCCGGACGGCGCGCGTCCGCGGAAGAGGATGTCCGGCCACTGGACCGTGGTGGAATGGTCCCGGGACGGTTCCCGCATGGTGCTCGTGCCGGCGGGCCGCTTTCCGCGTGGGTCCGGGAACGGCCAGCAGGACGAGGGACCGCCGGCGGAGGTGGTGCTGGGGGGGTTCCTCGTGGACGTGACGCCGGTGACGAACGCGCGGTACGGGAACTTCCTCGCCTGGCTGGAGGAGAACCCCTTCCCGCACCGCTACTGCCATCCGCTGGAGCCGCCGGGCAAGGACCACACGCCGGCGTTCTGGAACGAAGAGCCCTGGAACCGCCCCGGCCATCCCGTGGTCGGGATCGACTGGTTCGACGCCTGGGCGTACGCGCACTGGGCGGGCAAGACGCTTCCGACGGAGGCGCAGTGGGAGAAGGCGGCGCGCGGTCCCACGCCGCGCTCGTACCCGTGGGGGGAGGCGTCTGTGGAGGTCTCGCGCTGTCTCTGTTTCGACGTGGGCGCGGGAAGCACCGCGCCCCCTTCGGACCGTCCCAAGGGCGCTTCGCCGTACGGCGTGCTGGACATGGCGGGCAACGTGCTGGAATGGTGTCTCGACTACTACGACGCCGCCTTCTACACGCGGCCCCGTTCCCGGCAGAAGGACCCGTGGAACGCGGAGGCCGCGCCGCGCCGGAGCCTTCGGGGCGGCTCCTGGGTCAGCGTGGCGAAGTGCTGCCGGACGACGTTTCGGGACGCGGACCATCCGACGCGGCGGAACCAATCCATCGGGATGCGCTGCGTGGTCCCGGTCGTCGGTTCCTGAGAGCGGGGGGGAGGGAAAAGGGGGTTTTCAAGGCGGGTGGATCCGTCTACAATCACACGCTTTGTTGCGGGGCCTTTTCTTTCACGCCCGTGAGTCATTGGTTCCGGGGAGCCAGATTCTTCCCCTGATAGGAGGTGCGGATGGGCGATCTCGATTCCATCAGGAATGTATGCATATCCGGACACGGGAATTCCGGCAAGACCACGCTCGTGGAGACGGTGCTTTTCCATTGCAAGGCGACGACCCGGCTCGGGACGGTGGAAGAGGGGACGACGATTTCCGACCATGCGCCCGAGGAGAAGGAGCGTGGGAATTCGGTCTTCACGTCGATTCTCCGCTGCAAGGCGGGAGACTGCGACCTTCACCTGGTGGACACGCCGGGCTATCCCGATTTTTTCGGGGAAGCCATCAGCGGCATCCATGCCGCGGACGGCGTCCTGATCGCGGTGGCCGCGAACGAGGGGATCTCGGCGATGACGCGGAAGGTTTTCCAGCTCGCGAAGGAGACGGGAAAACCCACGGGGATCGTCCTCACGAAGCTGGACGCCGAGAACATCGAGTTCGAGGCGGTGCTCGGGGGGATCCGGGAGACGTTCTCCGAGGCCTGCATCCCGGTGAGTCTTCCGGAATCGCCGGGGCCGGGCCTCTCGAGGATCTCGACGCTTTTGGACGCGGACGCGGCCCAGTCCCTGGGGGGGGAAGGGGCCTCGTGGCGTGAGAAGCTGGTGGAGACGGCGGTGGAGACGGACGACGCCCTGGTGGAGCGCTACCTGGAAGGAGAGGAGATCGCGCCGGAGACGCTGCAAAAGGCGATGCGCCTGGCGGTGGCGCAGCGGGCGTTGATGCCGGTGTTCTGCGTCTCGTCGGCCAGGCAGATCGGGATCGGGGAACTGGTGGAGGGCTTGGTCGCGCTGATGCCGTCGCCGTCGGAGGTGCCGCCGCCTCCGTCGGAGGAGGGGGAGGTGGAGGTTTCTGCGGAGGGGCCGTTCGCGGCCCGGGTCTTCAAGTCGATCACGGACGACTACGTGGGGAAGATGAGTTTTCTCCGGGTGTACGCCGGCCGGATCGGCACGGAGGCGAGCGCGCTTCTCCCGCGGACGGGGAAGACGATCCGGTTCCAGAACCTGTATGCGCCGCACGGGAAGGAGCAGACGGCGGTGCCGGAGGCGACGGCGGGGGGCATCTACACGCTGGCGAAGGTGGAGGAGTCCGCGGTGTCCGACACGTTCTGCGATCCGAAGCATCGCGTGGTGTTCGCGCCGATCCCGTTTCCCCGGCCCATGGTGGGGCTGGCGGTGACGCCGAAGAGCCGGCAGGACGAGCAGAGGATCAGCGGGGCGCTGACGAAGATGGCCGACGAGGATCCGACGTTCACGATGGATCGCGACCGGCAGACCAAGGAGATGGTCATCACGGGCCTGAGCCGTCTCCATCTGGACTTGAAGTTGAAGCAGTTGAAGCGCCGCTTCAACGTGGAGGTCGCGACGAAGCCTCCGAAGGTCCCCTATCGGGAGACGATCACGGCGAAGGGGGACACCAAGTACCGGCACAAGAAGCAGACGGGGGGGGCGGGCCAGTTCGCGGAGGTCTGGATGCGGATCGAGCCCCTGCTCGACGACGAGGGTCGCCACGAGGGGTTCGAGTACGTGAGCGAGGTGGTGGGGGGTGCGATCTCCCATACGTTCATCCCGTCCATCGAGAAGGGGATCAAGCAGGTGCTGGAGGCGGGTCCGGTGGCGGGGTACCCGGTGGAGGGCGTGAAGGCGATCGTCTACGACGGGAAGGAGCACCCGGTGGACTCGAAGGACATCGCGTTCCAGATCGCGGGCCGGGAGGCTTTCAAGGAGGCCATGGCCCAGGCGAAGCCGAAGCTGCTGGAGCCGATCGTGAACGTGGAGGTGTCGGTTCCCTCGCGTTTCATGGGCGACATGACGGCCGACCTGAACAGCCGGCGGGGCCGGATCCAGGGGATGTCTTCGGAGGGCGACCTCCAGATCATCACGGCCAAGGTGCCGCTGGCGGAGATGCTCCAGTATTCGACGGAGCTGAAATCGATGACCCAGGACGAGGGGGCGTACACGATATCCTTGTCACACTACGAGATCGTGCCCGATAATGTAGCGTCGGCGGTGATCGAGCGGAGCCGTCGCGAAAAAGAAGAGAAGTCTTAGTCCCTTTTCGAGAAGACGCCATGGTTACGCTGGAGGAACTTCTTCAGATCCTGGTGCAGCGAAACGGCTCCGACCTTCACATCACCGCGGGGTCTCCCCCCAAGGTCCGGATCGACGGCCGGCTGGTGAATACGGAACACGACGTGCTGAGCCCGGAGATGAGCCAGAAACTGGTGTACAGCGTTCTGGACAGCAACCAGATCGCCCGCTTCGAGAAGGATCTGGAACTCGACATGTCGTTCGGCATCGAGGGCCTGGGGCGATTCAGGACCAACGTGTTCCAGCAGCGCGGCGCCGTGGGCGCCGTGTTCCGGATCATCCCCTACGAGATCCTGGGCATGAAGGAACTGGGCCTGCCCGTCGACCTCTGCGAAAGCCTCTGCAACCTGCCCAAGGGGCTGGTGCTGGTGACCGGCGCCACGGGGTCCGGGAAGTCGACCACCCTGGCCTCCATGGTGGACTACGTCAACACGATCCGGACCGACCACATCGTGACCATCGAGGACCCCATCGAGTTCGTCCACCGGAACAAGAACTGCCTGGTCAACCAGCGGGAAGTGGGGTCCGACACCAACACCTTCCCCGACGCCCTGACTCACGTCCTCAGGCAGGACCCCGACGTGATCCTCATCGGCGAGATGCGCGACGTGACGACCATCGAGACGGCGCTGATCCTCGCCGAGACCGGCCACCTCACCTTCGCCACCCTGCACACCTCCGACGCCGTCCAGACCATCAACCGCATCGTCGACGTCTTTCCCGCCTACCAGCAGCAGCAGATCCGCACCCAGCTCTCCTTCACCCTCCAGGCCATCTTCTGCCAGCAGCTCCTCCCCCGCGCCAACGGCCGCGGCCGCGTGCTCGCTGCCGAGATCCTCGTGTGCACCCCCGCCGTGCGGAGCCTGATCCGGGAGGACAAGGCCCACCAGATCTACTCGATCATCCAGACCGGCGGAAAGCACAACATGCGGACCATGAACCAGTCCCTCTACGAACTCTACCGGGCCGGCCTCATCACCTACGACGACGCCATCGCCCGCTCGACCGACCCGGAGGACCTGAGAAGAACGTTCCAGCGGTACCAGTGACCGACGGCGGATGTCGGATAGGGGGCCCGGATGCCCAAATCCGCAAAACTGGACAAGCGGCTGAAGAACCTCCTCGTGCGGTACGGGACCGTCTCCACCGAGGACGCCGACCGCGCCTTTGCCCTCGCCGAGGAACAGGAGAAAAGCCTCGCCAGCGTCCTCGTCGAGGAGTCCCTGGTCGACGAGCGGAACATGATCGGCGTGATCTCGCGCGAACAGGGCATCCCCCCCATCGACCTCGAACGCGTGAACGTCGAGGACGACATCCTCGAGAACTTCGGCCAGGACCTGGCCACCTACTACGGGGTCCTGCCCGTGGCGAAGGTGGACAACATCCTCACCATGGCCGTCTCCGACCCGTTCGACGTGCTCAAGCTGGACGACGTCCGCATCATCACCAACTGCGACATCCGCCCCGTCGTCAGCACGGAAAACCGGATCCAGGAGGCCATCGACCGGATCTACAACAAGCGGCAGCAGGAGATGGAGGACCTCTTCACCGAGGGCGACGGCCACGAGATGGTCCTCACGGGCACCGAGGACGACGACGAGGACCTCGGCGAGGATCTCGTGGCCATCAAGGAAGGCGACGACTCCTCGCCCGTGGTGAAACTGGTCAACCTCCTGATCATGGAGGCCATCAAGGGCAAGGCAAGCGACATCCACATCGAACCCATGGAGAAACGGGTCCGCGTGCGCTACCGGGTGGACGGCGTGCTCGCGGAGGTGTTCTCGCCGCCGAAGAAGATGCAGGCGGCCATCACCTCCCGGCTGAAGGTGATGTCCCAGCTCGACATCGCCGAGAAGCGAAAGCCCCAGGACGGAAAGTTCCAGATGAAGGTGGACGGCCGGAACGTCGACTTCCGCGTCTCCATCCTGCCCCTCATCCACGGCGAGAAGACCGTCCTGCGTATTCTCGACAGCTCGTCGATCTCCGTCTCCCTCGACTCCCTGGGCTTCGAGCCCAAGTGCCTCGAGGACTTCCGCTGGGCCATCGCCCAGCCCTACGGCATGATCCTGGTCACCGGCCCCACCGGCTCGGGAAAGTCCACCACCCTCTACTCGGGCCTTCGCGAAATCCTGAACCCCGAGGACAACGTCATCACGGTCGAGGATCCCGTCGAGTACCAGCTCGAAGGCGTCAACCAGGTCCCCGTGAACGTGAAGCGCGGCCTCACCTTCGCCGCGGCGCTCCGATCCATCCTGCGCCAGGACCCGGACAAGATCATGATCGGCGAGATTCGCGACCGCGAGACCATCGAGATCGCCGTGAAAGCCGCCCTCACCGGCCACCTCGTCCTGTCCACCATCCACACCAACGATTCCGCCCAGGCCATCACCCGCATCATCGACATGGGCATCGATTCCTTCCTGGTGGCCTCCACCGGCCTTTTGTTCACCGCCCAGCGCCTGGGACGGAAACTCTGCCCGGAATGCCGCCAGCCCTCCGACATGCCCAAGGAGAAGCTGCTGGAACTCCAGTTCCGCCCCGAGGAGATCGAGAACGCCGTCATCTACAAGGCCAACCCCGACGGATGCCCGCGCTGCTCGCGCGGATACAAGGGCCGGACGGCCCTGGTGGAGTCCCTGAGGCTCACCGACAAGGTCAAGGAAACCGTCCTGGCCGGCAAGAGCGCCATGGAGATCAAGAAGACCGCCTTCGAGGAGGGCATGCTCACCCTCCGGCGCGCAGGCATCATGAAGGTGCTCCGGGGCGAAACCTCCATCGAGGAGATCATCCGCGTCACCATGGCCGACTAGCGGAACGTCAAGATGAACACGACCGGCATGTTGCTTTTGGAAGAACATCTTCAGCGGTTGCCGATTGTGGGAGGCGTGTGTCCCGGGCCACGCAGGCCTGAAGGCCCGGGACCACGGCGATTCTCGCGGGCCTGGTTTGGATTTCAGATTGGAGTCCATCATGAGTCTTCGGCTCTCCCGGAAATCATGAAAATTTGGAGGGCGAGCCTCCTGGCGAGCCGACTTTGTTTGGGCTCGGGGGCCCGCCGCCGCCTGATTTGCAATTGCATGGGCTATGGCGGGTCCTTCGGAGACCCTCGCCCTCCAAGGCGGTCATCGATTCGAGTTTCTCATGAATTTTCGGAACTGATGGCTGAAATCTGAAATCTGCAATCCTTCTCCGTAGCCTGGGAGCCAGAGCATGGCCTCGGACAAATGGGACAAGCGGCTGGCGAACCTCCTGGTCCGATCCGGGCTGATCGAGCCCGAAAAGGCCGAGGAGGCCCGGACCCGCGCCGCGGAAGAGGACAAGACGCTGGCCTCCGCCCTGGTGGAGAGCAAGCTCGTCGACGAGAAGAGCCTTCTCTCGGTCGTGTCCCGCGAGACCGGTTGCCCCCCCGTGGACCTGGAAAAGCTCGCCCCGGACGTCGACCTGTCGGAGGTGTTCGGCCAGGACCTCTCGACCTACTACGGCGTACTGCCGGTCTCCCGGATCGGCGACATCCTCACCATGGCGGTCTCCGACCCCTTCGACGTGCTCAAGCTCGACGACATCCGCATCATCACCGGCCTCGAGATCCGGCCCGTCCTCTCCACCGAGGACAGCATCCGGAGCGCTTCCGACCGCTACTACAACAAGCGCCAGCAGGAGATGGAGGAACTCTTCTCCCGGGAGGACGAGCACGAGATGATCCTCACCGAGGAGGAGGAGGAAGAGCAGACCGACGACCTCTCGGCCCTCAAGGAGGGCGACGAGTCCTCGCCGGTGGTGAAGTTCGTCAATCTCTTCATCCTCGAGGCCATCAAGGCCAAGGCCAGCGACATCCACATCGAGCCCATGGAGAAGCGGGTGCGGCTGCGCTACCGGATCGACGGGGTCCTCCAGGACGTGCACTCGGTGGCGCGGCAGATGCAGATGGGCCTGGTCTCCCGCGTGAAGATCATGGCCAACCTCGACATCGCCGAGAAGGGGCGGCCCCAGGACGGCATGTTCCAGATGCGCGTGGACCGGCGGAAGGTCGACTTCCGCATCTCCATCATCCCCACGACCTGGGGCGAGAAGGTGGTCATCCGCATCCTCGACGGCTCCGCCCTCGTCATGACCCTCGACGCGCTCGGGTTCGAGCCCGAGAGCCTGGAGCATTTCCGCTGGGCCATCCGCCAGCCGTACGGGATGATCCTGGCCACCGGCCCCTCCGGCTGCGGCAAGACCACCACCCTCTACTCCGGGCTGACCGAGATCATGAGCATCGACGACAACATCATCACCGTCGAGGATCCGGTGGAATACCAGATGGAGGGGGTGAACCAGGTCCAGGTGAATCCCAAGGCGGGGCTGACCTTCGCGGCGGCCCTTCGCTCCATCCTCCGGCAGGATCCGGACAAGATCATGGTCGGGGAGGTGCGCGACTCCGAGACGATCGAGATCTCCCTGCGCGCGGCCCTCACCGGCCACCTCGTCCTCAGCACCCTCCACACCAACGACGCCGCCCAGGCCGTCACCCGCATCCTGAACATGGGCGTGGACAACTTCCTCGTGGCGTCCACGGGCCTCCTCATCACGGGCCAGCGGCTCGCCCGGAAGCTCTGCACCGAATGCAAGAAACCGGCCGAAAAGAACCCGGAGGAACTCGCGCGCCTCCAGTTCACCCCGGAAGAGATCGAGTCGGCGGACCTCTACGAGGCCGAACCCAGGGGATGCAGTCACTGCTACAAGGGCTACAAGGGGCGCGTGGCCGTCATCGAGTCCCTCCGGTTCACCGAGAAGATCCGAAGGGCCGTGGTGGACGGCGCCAACGCCCTGGCCATCAAGAAGGCGGCCCGCACCGAGGGCATGGTGACGCTGCGCCGCTCCGGCATCCGCAAGGTCGCCCAGGGCCTCACCTCCATCGACGAGATGAAACGCGTCACCATGGACGACTGAGAGGCTGTGGAAAAATCCCTGTATCCGCGCGCGAGGGGATTTTTCCACGAAGCCGAAGGCGGAGTGCCGCAAGCACGTCGCTTTGCGCGGCTGCGCCACTCCGCTCGCGCTCCGTGGCTCACTACGAACGTCAGCCCGCGCCCAGTAGAGGCAGCCACAGCGTGAATGGCTCCAAGCGCGGAGGGGTCTGGGATTCCAGATTTCTGTGTTTTGGCTCGGGAGGACCCTCGCCCTCCAAGGCGGTCATCCATCAAGGTTTTTCCCGAATTTTCGGAGCAGCCGGCAGATTTCAGCGGCGCACTTGTAGGGACGGACGCTAGTCCGTCCGCACTCGCCCACAGC
>CAZDSO010000173.1:0-10356 GCA_964508045.1 uncultured Planctomycetia bacterium
TTCGGCAACGCTGCTCCGCCACTCCGCTTACGCTACGTGGCTCACTACGAACGTCAGCCCGCGCCTAATAAAAACAGCCACAGCGCGAATGGCTCGGTCCTTCCGCCTCGAACACCCCCCCCGCCCGAAGAAGGATCAAAACTCCTTCCGGCCGCGGGAGGAGGGGATATTCAGCATCTTGCGGTATTTCGTGACGGTGCGCCGCGCGACGTTCAACCCCTCCCGCTGGAGGGCCTTGCCGACCTCCTCGTCGCTCAGCGGATGGAACCGGTCTTCGTTCCCGATGATCTCCTGGACCCGCATCTTCACGGTAGCCCGGGAAAGATCCTTCCCGGACGCCCTGGCCGTCCCCCCGGTGAAAAAGTACTTCAGGGGAAAGATCCCCCGGTGCGTCTGGACGTACTTCCCGGAGACGGCCCGCGACACGGTGGATACGTGGATCTCCAGGCTGTCGGCGATGGTCTGCATCTTCAGGGGGCTCATGCGGGTGATGCCGTGATCCAGGAACGGACGCTGGATTTCGATGATCGCGCAGGCCACCCGGTACAGGGTGTTTTGTCTCTGCGTGATGGCCTCGATGATCCAGCGCGCGGATTCGATCTTCTTCTTGATGTAGTCTCGCGCCTCGCGGTCTCCGGACTTGTCCTGGAGGAATTTCCGGTAGAGGCCGCTGATCCGCAGGGAGGGGACGGTATGGTTCTCCAGGCGAACGATGTACTCCCCGTCGATCCGCTCGACGATCACGTCCGGGAGAATGCGCATCGGCGACTCTTCGCTGTGGAGAACACCGGGCCGCGGATGGAGGAGGCTCACCTCCACCACCAGCCGTTTCAATCCCTCGATCGAAACGCCCATGGATCTGGCGACGCGCGGAAGCCGGTTCTTCTGGAGGTCGACGAGATGGTTCCGGATCAGCTTCTCCTTGGCGGGAAGGGCCGGATCGTCCGGGTCGAGCTGGAGGAGGAGAACCTCCACGAGGTCCCGGCCCCCCACGCCCTTGGGTTCCAACCCCTGCACGCGGGAGAGGACCTGCTCGGCCTCAAGCCGGCTCGCGCCGTCCTTCTCGAAGTCCAAGATCTCCGCGAGGGCGTACCGGAGGTATCCGTTCTTGTCGAGGTTGAAGATGATCTTTTCCCCGATGTCGCGCTCGCGATCCGAGATGTCGAGGAGGTTGAACTGCTGGAAAAGGGACTCCTGGAGGGTGGCGGGGCGGGCGGCCGTGTTCAGCATCGCCTCCATCTTCTTGTCCCGTTCCTGGGAAGCCGGCCTCCCGCGCCCCCCCCCGGAGCCGAGGCCCCCTTCCCTCTCCATCTCGGCCAGGATCTCGTACGCGCCGCCCGCCTCCTCGTCTTTCTCTCCGCTCTTCCCGTCCTCTTCGGGGGGAACTTCCTTGACCTCGAGAACCGGATTCTCCTCCAGCTCGTCCCGGATCAGACGGTCCAGCTCGAGAAGGGGAAGCTGAAGGATCTCGATGGACTGGATGATCTGCGGCGCCAGAAGGAGCCGCTGCTCCAGCTTCTGCGACAGGGCGAGTTCGAGTCTCATCCGCTTCGACTCCCTCCGGCGTCACGCCGGGGCCGCACCGCTATCGACCCCGCCCGCCGCCGCGACGGGGGCGCGCCTCGTTCACGACGATCGTGCGCCCCTTCAGATCCGTCCCGTTCAGAGCCTCGATGGCGGACCGGGCCTCGGCGTTGGCCTGCATCTCCACGAATCCGAATCCCCTGGACACCGAGCTGAATTTCTCGCAGATCACCCGGCCGGATTCGACGCGGCCGAACGCCTCGAACGCCTGGGCTAGGTCATCATTGGTGACCTCGGGAGAGAGATTGCCCACGTAGATGTTCATCTCGTAAACCTCCGCTTTCCGTTCAACACGGATCGTCTCCTCATCGGAGGGCTGAACGGATTGCCCCCCGGAGACCGTTCCCCATGCGGAACGTACAGGTCCAGGAAGGGGAGTCGGAGGATCGCAGAGGAATGGAGGGAGGTTGGAAAGAAGCGGAAGGGACAGCGGCCTGCCGTCAGCGACGCTCAGGCCTCAACGAATCGGCATTCTCGCCAAATCTTCAGCACTCCCGAGCCAGCAGCTCCCAAATCGCACCTTCGATGCCCCGGTACGTCGATTGCATTATACTCCATCCTCGAGGATTTGCCCCTCTTATTACCGCGAAAAAAGGGGCACCGGGCGATCCGCGGCCGCGTGAATCGCCGTGGTCCCGGACCGGAAGTCCGGGTGGCCCGGGACACACGCCTCCCACAAAGAGTTCCTTGGCTTCGTGGCTTGGTGTCTTCGTGTTGAAGATATTTTGCCACGGCCCGGCTGCTTGGACGTTCCCCTGCCGGCGCCTCCGCAATACGGGCGGCTAGGATGTTTGCGCCTCGTCCGCCTCGCCGGCCTCGGGCGCCTCGCCGTCTTCCGGCTTTTCGCCCGCTCCGGGCGCCTCGCCGCCCTCCGGCTCTTCCCCGGTCTTCTCGGGCGGTGCGCCGGTCTTTGGCAGCCGTTCCGCGACGAGCTCGGCGAGGTCGCGGACCTTCACGTTCTCCTCGTGGCCGAGGTCCTTGACGGCGTCCTCGAACATGGTGAGGCAATAGGGGCAGGCGGTGGCCATCATCTCGGGGTTGCACGTCTCGAACTGCTTGTAGCGCGCGATGTTGATCCGGTTGCCCAGCGACTCCTCCATCCACATCCCGCCCCCGCCGGCCCCGCAGCAGAACGACCTCTCGCGGTTCCGCTCCGCCTCGAGCGGCGCCGTCCCGGCGTTCATCCGCGCGAGAAGCGTCCGGGGCTCCTCGTAGATCCCGCGGTATCGCCCCAGATAGCAGGAGTCGTGAAAGGCCCAGCGCCCCGGCTTCCCGTCGCCCCCCAGCGGCAGGCGCCCCGCCTCGATCAGCTCGAGCAAAAACCGCACGTGGGGCACCACCTCGAACGCCTCCCCCTTCTGGGCGTACTCCGTCCCGAGGACGTGCAGGCAGTGCGGGCACGGGGTGACGATGCGCTTGAACTTCCGCGCCTTCAGGGTTTCCAGGTTCTGTTCCATCTGCATCTGGTAGAGGTACTCGTTCCCCGTCCGGCGGGCGGGGTCCCCGCAGCAGGTCTCCTCGGTGCCAAGGATGCCGAAGGTGACGCCGGCCGCGCGGAAGATCTCCACCATGGCCCGGCTGATCTTCTTGTTCCTCTCGTCGAAGGATCCCGCGCACCCCACCCAGTAGAGGACCTCCACCGCCTCCCCCCCCTCCTCGAGAAGGGGGACGTCCAGCCCTTCCGTCCAGTCGGCCCGGTAGCTGTATCCCACGCCCCAGGGATTCCCGTTGTTCTCGATGTTCTTGAACGTGTCCTTGAGCTCGGCGGGGAAGTCGCTCTCCATCAGGACGAGATACCGCCGCGCTTCCAGGATCTTCGAGACGGGCTCGATGTGGACGGGGCAATGCTCCTCGCAGTACCGGCAGGTCGTGCAGGACCAGATCACGTCGCGCGTCCAGTGCTCGTCGATGAGCGACGTGTCGTCCTCCTCCTCGACGTCCTCTCCCATCGCCGCGGCCTCCTTGCGGCGCAACGCTTCCGGCGCCGCAACGAGCCACCGGTCCTTCATGTTCTGGACGACCTTCTTGGGCGACAGCGGCTTCTCGGTCAGCCAGGCCGGGCACCCGTCCTGGCACCGCCCGCACCGGGTACACGCGTCGAGGTCGAAGAGATCCTTCCAGGTGTAGTGCTGGACGTCGGAGGCGCCGAAGGTCTCCGCCTCCTCGTCTTCCAGGTCGATCCAGGAAGCCTGTCCCCGCGGCCCGAGGTTCCGGAAGAAGACGTTGAGGGGCGAGGTGACGACGTGGAGGAGCCGCGTATAGGGGATGGACGCCGCCAGCGTGAGGACCAGCAGGAAGTGGACGCGCCAGACCCAGGGGTGGGCGGCCTCGAGGGCGGGATCGGACAGGAGCGTAAGCGGCCGGGCGACGATCCAGGTCACGGGGGAGGGGAGGATCCCCTCGTCGATCCGGGCGATGCGAAAGCCCGCGACCACGAATCCCGTCGCCAGGATGCCCGCGAACAGGAGAAGGACGTAGGCGTCCTCTGGCTTGTTGTCCAGCCGGTCGGGCCGGAACAGGTAGCGCCGGAGCGCGGCGTAGAGCAGCCCGGCCAGGGCGCCCAGCGCGACGAGGTCCAGCAGCAGGGAGACGATGAAGGCCAGGGGGGCGGGCATCACGAGGCCCGCCCACGCCAGCACGGCGACGGTGAGCGGCGCGCAGAAGCCCAGGAACAGGCCCAGGTGCATGAGGCCCGGCTTCGCGTCGCGAAGGATGCGCAGGTGCACGATGGCGTCGAGGAGCATGCCCTTGAGGCGGAGGCCGGGGCGATCGGTGCGTTGCGCCTCTTGCCCCACCCGCCAGAGCCTGCGCCTTCGCACGAGGCCCACGGCCAGGACCAACAGGGCCGCCCCCAGCAACAGCAAGTCGAGGGATTCGATCATCTCTGTCTTCGGTCCGCCGGAACGCGCTCGGCAACGTTCCGGGGAAGCGTCTCACTCCTGTTCGTTCTTCGTCTTCGCCGGTTCGTCCAGGATGATGTAGTGGCACCGCAGGCAGTTCTTCTCGTTCACTTCCCCGTCGATCTCCTTCTGGTGCTCGTGGCAGACGTAGCACGACCACTTGGTCGGCCGGTTGCTCGGGGCCGGGTGGCGGTCGTGCGCCACGGTCCGGTGGCAGTCCGTGCATTCGCAGCGCTCGTCGGTCACGTGGACCTTGTGGGAGATCTTGATCAGCTTGCGCTCCACCGTGGTGGCGGTGGTCATTTCCATGTGGCAGTCCCGGCAGTTCTCGTTCAGGTTCTCGACGGTGACGGCGACCACGCCGGTCCGGGCCCGGTGGACCGGGTCCTCGTGGCAGTCCACGCACGAGGCGTGGACGGGCGGATGGGTCTGGGAGGCCTCGTAGAGGGGCCAGATGTCGTCGTGGCAGGTCCAGCAGTAGCGGGAATCCACGGACGTGAAGCGGACGTAGCCCACGAAGAGGACCACGCCGGCGACGACGGCGCCGGCGCCGACGAACACGAGCGGCCTGGATATCGCCCGTGGAAGGTTCATGGGAGCTTCTCCAGTCGTACTTCGGTGTCCATCCAGGCGAGGCCCCCGCCCGCCTCGTCCGTCGCGGCGCGGACCAGCCGGCAGGGATTCACCCCCGGCCCGTTCTCCTGCCACCACAAAAGCGAGGTGTCGGGGTCCTCGCTCTCGAACGGCTCCGCCCGGGCGATGTGGCCGCACGCGGTGTGGCCGAAACCGCGGGCCATGGCGACCGCTTCCGGGTGGATGCCCTCCGTCACGTGCACCGCGGCCTCTACCGATCCGGCTTCCGACGTCAGGCGGACGCGGTCCCCGTCCGAGAGCCCCAGCGCCTCCGCGGCGCGGGAATGGATCCAGAGCGGATTGTCGTGGATCACCTCGAACAGCCACTTGGCGTTGGACGAGACGGGCTTGGAGGTGCTGGGAAGATAGGGAAGGAGCACGAAGGTCTTGACATCGAGGGGACGCCGCTTCCACGTGCTCGTGGGGAGTCCGGGGGACGGCGCGCCGGGCGTCGCGGGGGCGGGCTTCAGCTCGATCGTGCGGGACGGCGTGGGGAAGCCCTTGCGGCGCCAGGCGCCGGAGCCCGGCAGGCGGACGAATTGTTCCTCGAGCAGTCGCTGGAAGCCGTCCTTGCCGAAGACGGGGCCGCCCTCGCAGGCCTTCGCGAGGTAGCCCAGGATGGAGTCGAACGCCATGTACTTCGCCACGGGCGGACCCATCCGCCGGGCCAGGTCCATCAGGACGTCGTCGAGGGCCCGGGACTTGCCCAGGGGGCGGCAGAGCCGGCGGATGCGGGAGAAGGGGAGGCCGCTGGCCTCGGGGCTCCGGAGCGCCGGCATCTCGCCCAGGAAGCCGGCGGCGGGCCGCCGGAGGGAGACGGTCTCGAAGCCGGGCTGGATGCCCCAGGTCTCGAAGGGGGTGGCGGCGGGCAGGAAGACGTCGGCCAGCTGGGCCGTTTCGGTGAGATGGGTGTCGCACACCACCAGGCAGGGCAGGCGCTTCTCGTCCGCGAGGAGGGCGCGGATGCGCTCGGTATCCGGCTTGGCGAAGGCGGGGTTGGCCCGGTGCGAGAAGTAGGCCTGCACGGCGCCCTCGGTCTCGAGCGCCTCGACCAGGTGGCGTCGTCCGGCCGTCTCCGGGCGCGGGGGCACGGGGTCGACCGGCGCGAAGTAGGTCTCGAGGTCGGGGTAGAGGTCGATGCCGCCGGGCCGGTCCACGGCGCCGGCGAGGACGTTCAAGAGATCGACGGCGCGCTGGTTCTCGAAACCGCCTTCCCGGTCCACGGCGCTCGTGCCGCAGATGGCGATGGACGGGCCCTCCGAGGCGAACTCCCAGGCCACGCGGCGCACGACCGCGGCGGGCACCCCGCCATCGGCCTTCTCCACGGCCTCCGGCGTGTAGGGGGCCAGGTGCCGGAGCAGCTCGGCGTGGCTCGTGTCCGTCCTGGCTTCCACGAAGGCGCGGTCGTACCGTCCGGCGCGGACGACTTCCCCGGCGATGGCCAGCGCCACGAGCCCTTCGGCGCCGGGGGCGAGGGGAAACCACTCGTGGCTCCGGGCGGCGGTGTTGGACAGGCGGGGGTCGAAGGTGACCACCTTGGCCCGGTGGAGGAGGACCGACTCCACGATCCGCTTGGCCAGGACGAGGAAGAAGCGCCCCGACTCGAGGGGATCGGCGCCGAAGTTCAGGATGTAGCGCGCGCCCTCCACGCGGGGAAAGCCGTGGCCGACGCCGAACGTCGAACGCCTGGCTTCGAGAACGTTGGCCTCCTCGAGGTCGCGCCGGAACAGGCGCATGCGCACCCCCGCCGCGTCCAGGAACCGTTGCAGGAATCCCGCCGACTCCTCGTAGGACCCGTCCTCGAAGAAGAGTCCCGGGGCGGCCTTTCCCTTCGGGGCGATGCCGCGGGCCACGAGCGCGAGGGCCTCCTCCCAGGAGATGTCCTCCCAGAGGCCGCTTCCGCGGGGCCCCTTGCGCTTCTTGGGGACGGTGACGCGTTCCGGGTCGTAGATCTGGTTGATGCCGGCGAAGGACTTGAGGCAGATGGAGCCGCGGTTGCCGGGATGGTCCGGATTCCCCTGGACGGCGATGAGACGGGATCCCTGGATGAAGCAGATCAGCCCGCAGCCGTCGCCGCATTCGGTGCAGGTGGTGGGGACCACCATGTCGTAGAGGGGGATCTTCCCCTTGCCGGGGTACTCGGGCGGCACGAAGCGCCATCCCGCCCCCGGGACGAGCACGGAAGCCAGCCCGGCGCCGGCGCCTGCGGCGCCCAGGGCGAGGACCTCGCGCCGGCTCAGGCCCTTCTTCTTCGCTGGATGCGTGTCGCCGTCCGGCATCAGGTCTCCTTCTCGAGATCGACGGGCCTGAGGGGGAGGATCTTCCTGACGAGGAAGAATCCCCACACGCCGAGGGCCATCAGGCCGAACGACGTGATCCATTCGTTGAGGCTGGGGACGTAGCCTTCCATGGTGGTGAGGGAGCTGTGGTATTCCGCGGGCAACCCTCCCGCCCACGTGGTCTGCAGGGGGGGGATGACGATGTTGAGGCGGACGCCGACGATCCCGACGACGATCATGGCCGTGGCGACCCCCAGCCACTTCACGCGGTTTCGGCCGGGGCCGAGGATGAGGAACAGCGGGATGACGGATCCGCCCAGGATCTGGACGAACCAGAAGACCCACCAGAACGGGCCCGTGAGGATCATGAGGTAGGGGGTGGAATGGTCGGGCACGTCGCCGTAGAGGGCGACGAAGGATTCGATGGCGAGCAGCGACAGATCGGCCAGGAGGATGTAGGCGGTCAGCCTCGCCAGCCCCTTGACGAGCGGCAGCTTCTTCTCCTTCTCCATGGGCAGGAAGAACGCGGCGAGAAAGGTGAGGAGCGCCCCGCCCGAGACGAGGGCGGAGATGATGAAGAGGATGGGAAAGAGGCCCGTGTACCAGTAGGGGCGGGCCTTCACCACGGCGAAGATCATGCCCGTGCCGCCGTGCACGCCGATGGCCAGCGGGATCCCCGCGATGGCCAGGGCCCAGAGGAAGAACGAGTTCTGGGGGGTGGGCCGCTTGAGATCCTCGTCCGGGTCGGCGAAGGCGAACATCCCGTAGAGCTTCCGGGCCCAGCGCCACGAGGCCTTGCGGGAGAGGACGTGAAAATCGGGCCTGAGGAGGATCCAGATCTCCACCCCGAGCACGGCCATGTAGGCGATGTAGAAGAGCACTTCCCAGGCCAGGACGGAGCTCGAGTTCCAGTTGGTGATCACCCGGTAGAAGCGTTCCGGCCGCCCGAGGTCGATGGCGATCATCATGAGACCGATGAGCAGGCAGCCGAAGGCCTGGATCAGGGCCAGGCGGCCGGCCGGCTCGAAGCGCTTGACGCCGAAGACGTAGACCAGGGAGGAGATCAGGAAGGACCCCGCGGAAAGCCCGATGAAGTAGATGTAGAGGGAAAGCCACAAGCCCCAGGGGGAGATGCTCGTGAAGTTCGCCACCAGGAGCCCGCGATACGCGCGGACGCCGACCGCCCACAGCCCCACCATCGTCACGGCGGCCAGCACCGCGACGAGCCCCCAGCGCGTCACTTTCGAGACGACCGGCCTCACGACGTCTCCTCCTCCTCGACCAGGCGGTTGTCCATGCCGATGTAGAAGGTCTGCGGTCCCGTGCCCAGATCGGGCTTCAGTCCCTGGATGGGATTCAGGGAGAGCATGCGGGAAATCCCGGAATCGGGATCGTTGAGATCGCCGAAGATGCGGGCGCCCGCCGGGCAGGCCTCGACGCAGGCGGGCCGAAGCCCCCTCTCCACCCGGTGCACGCACCAGTGGCATTTCTCCACGATGTTCATGGTGGGATGGAGGTAGCGCACGCCGTAGGGGCAGCTGGCCATGCAGTAGCGGCACCCGATGCATTTGTGCGGATCCACCACGACGATCCCGTCCTCGCGCTTCCACGTCGCCTCCACCGGGCAGACCGCAACGCAGGGCGGGTTCTCGCAGTTGTTGCACAGCTGGGGCAGAAACATGCGCCGCACCCGCGGATACCGGCCCACCTCCACCGTCTTGACCCAGCATCGAAAGACGCCGAGCGGGACTTCGTTCTCCGCCTTGCAGGCCACGGTGCAGCTGTGGCAACCGATGCACCGGCGGAGATCGATCAAAAACCCCCAGCGCGGCTTCTTGGAATCACTCTCCACCCGGCGTCTCCTCCTTCTTCTTGCGTCGGGCCCGGAAGCGGAGAACCAGGACCAGCGGGGGCGTCATCACGGCGAGAAACGCCCCCAGGGCGACGAGGAAACCCAGCGTCCGGACGCCGGAGAGCCAGCGTTCCGGGCTTTCTTCCGTGGCGAGATGCACGGACCCGGCCAGAGCCAGGCCCGCCGGCCGCGCTTCCTCGAAGCGCCCGTGGCAGGCGACGCAGGGGCCCCGCTCGTCGAGGGGGCGCATCTTGTGGGTATCGGGCCCCTGATGGCATCGCTTGCAGTCGTCCACGACGTAGGGCTCGGACAGATCGGCCTTCCCGTGGGCCGAAACCCGTCCCGCGGACCACCAGGCGCTCTGCGGCCTCTGTTCCGCCTCGGCCGGGTGGCAGGCCCCGCAGGTCTTTCGGATGCGCGCGGCGTTCACGAAGGCCATCGGGTCGTCCTTCGGGCGGGTGTAGTGGTTCGCGTGGCAGTGGAAGCAGTCCGCGGCGTCCTCGGCGCCTTCGGCCAGCAGGATCCCGTGGCGGCTCTTCTCGAAATCCGCCAGCTCGTCCTCGTGATCGTGGCAGTCGCCGCAGGCGCGGATCTTCACGCCCTCGCGGGGATGATAGTCCGGCGAGGCGTCAGGGTGGCAGGTCAGGCAGGTGTAGTCCTTCTCGTAGTGGATGGACGTCCGGTAGCGTTCGGGGTCGACGTGAATGGAGCGCAGCTCGCCGCTCGCCCTCGCGCCGTACAGGGCGGGATCGTTGTGGCATTCCAGGCATTTCCGTTCCAACGCGCGTTCCTCGGCGAGGTCGCGCTCGCCTTCGGCGTTCTCCTGCGCCGCCGCGGGCGCCGCCGGGAGGAGGAGGATCCACGAAAGGAGAAAAAGGCGTCTCATCTCTCATACACGCGTCGATGGAAAGGGGAATGGTACGGGATGGCTTGCCGGGGGTCAAACAAGTAAATCATAAAGCAGCCAATCCGCGCCCAAGCGCCTTCAACACCAAGGCACGGGGACACCAAGGCACCACGAAGAATGCAATTACGAATTCAGTCGGCCATGAACCTTCGGCTCTCCCGGAAACCATGAAAACTTGGAGGGCGAGCCTCTCCTCCTTCG
>CAZDSO010000174.1:0-10259 GCA_964508045.1 uncultured Planctomycetia bacterium
GGTTGCGGCTTTGCTGCTCTATGGTATTTCCATGAAGGGGAGCTGCGAAAAGGAAGGGAGGCCCACGACTTGTTTGCAGCGCGAAACGCTCATTCCGGGCTGTCGCTGGAAAATCCGGAGCCGAATCGATACGCTGTACGATTCGATTGCGTGAAAGGAGGCATCCCGTGGCCAGGATCGTGAAGGCGGGGCTGATCCAGTGTGCCAATCCCGTCAACAACCCGGGCGTGCCGGTGAAGGACGTCGCCGAGGAGGCGGTCAAGAAGCACCTCCCCCTGATCGAGCGGGCGGGCGAGCAGGGTGTGGAGGTCCTCTGCCTCCAGGAACTCTTCAACGGCCCCTACTATCCCCCCTCCCAGGACACACGCTGGCTCGATGTGGCCGAGCCCGTGCCCGGCCCCACGACGGAGAGGATGGCGGCCTACGCGAAGAAATACGGGATGGTCATGGTCGTGCCGGTCACCGAGGAGGCGATGCGGGGCGTCTACTACAACACGGCCGCGGTGATCGACGCCGACGGGACGTTCCTGGGCACGTACCGCAAGAACCATCTCCCCCACGTCGCCGGCTTCTGGGAGAAGTTCTTCTTCAAGCCCGGCAACCTCGGCTATCCCGTCTTCGACACCCGCGCCGGGAAGATCGGCGTCTACCTCTGCTACGACCGCCACTTCCCCGAGGGCGCGCGGCTGCTCGGCCTCCACGGGGCCGAACTCGTCTTCAACCCCTCCGCCACCGTCGCGGGCCTGAGCCGCTACCTCTGGAAACTCGAGCAGCCCGCCCACGCCGCCGCGAACGGCTACTACATGGGATGCATCAACCGCGTGGGCGAGGAGCCCCCGTGGAACATCGGCCGCTTCTACGGCAACAGCTACTTCGTGGACCCCCGGGGCCAGATCGTGGCCGAGGGGCCCGAGGAGGACGACGCGCTGGTGGTCGCGGACCTGGATTTCGACCGGATCGACGAGGCGCGGAGAAACTGGCAGTTCTACCGCGACCGCCGGCCCGAAACCTATCAGGACATGACACGACTGCTACCCTGAAGGCCCGGGAACTCACGAAAGGCGAAAGCCGAAGGTCGAAGGTCACAAGTCGCAAGTCCCAGGTCGAAGATTGAAAGCCGGCGTGACCTTGGACGCTGGACGTTCAATCCGTACCGGCTTCTACCAAGGGGGATGAACGGATGAAATTCGAAACGGTCGTCAAGGGCGGGACCGTCGTCAACGCGGGAGGATCGGTCGTCGCGGACGTGGGCATCGACGGGGAGACCATCACCGCGCTGGGCAGGCATCTCGAGGGCGCCGAAGTCGTCGACGCGACCGGCCGCTACGTCTTCCCGGGGGGCATCGACGCCCACGTCCACTTCCAGCTCCCCTTCGGCGGAACCGTGAGCGCCGACGATTTCGAAAACGGCACCAAGGCCGCCGCCTGCGGCGGCGTCACCACCATCATCGACTTCGCCATGCAGACCAGGGGCGACAGCCTGGAAAAGGCGGTGGCGGACCGCCGGGCCGAGGCGGACGGCAAGGTCTCCGTGGACTACGGCCTCCACGGCGCCATCACCGACTGGAACGAGAACACCGCCCGGGAGATGAGACGCCTCGCCGAAAACGGCGTGCCCACCTTCAAGATGTTCATGATCTACCGCAACGAGGGCTGGATCTCCTCCGACGCCGACCTCTTCCAGGCCCTCGAGATCGCCGGCGAGACCGGCGCCCAGATCGGCGTCCACGCCGAAAGCGCGGAAATCCTCGATTTCCTCATCGCGCGGACGGCCCGCGATCCGGACGTCACGTCCCTCGGCGCCGTCGCCCACGCGAAGAGCCGGCCTCCCGTCGTGGAATGGGAAGCCGTCCAGCGCGCGCTCGCCTGGGCCGAGGCCACGGGAGGGCGCCTCTACGTCGTGCACACCTCCACCGCCCGCGCCGCCGCGCTGATCGCCCGCGCCCGGGACCGCGGCGTCAACGCCTTGTGCGAGACCTGCCCCCAGTACCTCCTCCTCGACGAATCGGTCTTCGAGAGGGAAGACGGACACCTCTTCGCCACCTGCCCCCAGATCAAGACGAAGGAGGACGCCGCGGCCCTGTGGCGCGGGCTCGCAAGCGGCGGCGTCCACGTCCTCGCAACCGACACCTGCACCTTCACCACCGAGCAGAAGGCCCTCTGGAAAGGCGATTTCCGGAAGATCCCCTTCGGCGTCCCCGGCGTGGAGACCTTCCTGCCCCTCACCTATGCGGCCGGCCCCGCGGCCGGACGGCTCACCCTCGAAAGGTGGGTCGCCCTGGTCTCCGAGAACCCCGCCCGCATCTTCGGCCTCTACCCCCAGAAAGGCGTCGTCCAGCCCGGCGCCGACGCCGATATCGTCGTCTGGAACCCGGACCGCGGAGGAGAGATCCGCGCCGCCGACCTCCAGACGAATTGCGACTGGAACCCCTTCGAGGGCTTCGCGCTCGCGGGCAAGCCGGAACGCACCTTCTGCCGCGGGAAGGAAGTCGCCCGCGACGGCCGCTTCACCGGGAAACCGGGGTACGGCCGGTTTGTCGAGCGGAAGACGGGCGGGGGGCTTTGAGGTCATGGGTCATGGGGAATGGGGAACGACTCCGAAGCCGGTTTTGTTGTACAGACGGACACATGGCAGAGCCGCGGGCGGAGGCCGCTTGGCTGTGTATTGTGTGCCGTCCGTAATGCTGTATTCATGAATGCATTGCGGCACTGAATCAGGTAGATCAGTCTGCCGCGAAGCGGCATCAGGTTGATCAGGGGATGCTGAAATCTGAAACCCCTCCTTCGGTCCTTCGAGGAATCCAGAGGCGGCCCATGGCGGATCTCCACTGCAGCCTGGCGGGCATCGAGGCCCCGAACCCCTTCTGGCTCGCCAGCGGCCCCCCGGCCGATTCGGGCGCGAAGGTGGCCCGCGCCTTCGAGGCCGGCTGGGGAGGCGCCGTGTGGAAGACGCTCTGTCTCGAGCCGATCGTCAACGTGAGCTCGAGACTGGGCGCGGTGACCGGCGACGGGGGCGCGGTCGTCGCGCTCGAGAACATCGAGCTGATCATGGACCGTCCCCTCGAGGACAACCTGAAGGAGATCGCGGAGGTCAAGAAACGGTTTCCGGACCGGGCGCTGGTGGCCTCGGTCATGGCCGGGCCCGAGGAGGCATGGCGGGAGCTCGTGCGCCGCGTGGAGGAGGCGGGCGCTGACGGGCTGGAGCTCAACTTCGGGTGCCCCCACGGCATGTGCGAGCGGGGGATGGGCTCGGCGGTGGGCCAGGAGCCGAAGGTCCTCGCCGAGATCACGGGCTGGGTGCGCGGGATGACCGGCCTTCCCCTGGTCGTCAAGCTGACCCCCAACGTGACCGACATCACCGAGCCGGGCGCGGCCGCCGCGCGGTCCGGCGCCGACGCCCTCTCGCTGATCAACACGATCAAGAGCATCGTCGGCGTGGACCTCGAGAGGTTTTCGCCCCTCCCCCGCGTGGCCGGCCGGGGCACGAGCGGGGGGCTGAGCGGTCCGGCCGTCAAGCCCGTCGCCCTCCACATGGTGGCCGAGCTCGCCTCCCGCCCCGAGACCGCCCTTCCGATCAGCGCGATCGGCGGCGCCTCCACCTGGCGCGACGCCGCGGAGTTCATCCTCCTCGGAGCCTCCACCGTCCAGGTCTGCACGGCGGTCATGCTCCGCGGCGCGGGCATCATCCAGGACATGGTCGGCGGGCTCTCGGACTACATGGACGCGAAGGGGTTCGAATCGATCGAGGCGATGCGCGGGCGGGCGCTGGAAAACCGCGTCGCCTGGGGCGCCCTCGACACGGCGTTCCGCGCGGTCGCCCGCATCGACCTGTCCCGGTGCACGGCCTGCGGGCTCTGCGTCACGGCCTGCCGCGACGGGGCACACGGGTGCATCGTCCCCTCCTCCCCAGCCCCCGAGGCCCCTTTCGTGGTGGACGTGTCCTGCTGCGTGGGCTGCAACCTCTGCTCGCTGGTCTGCCCGGAGGGCTGCATCGAGATGCGCGAGGCGTGAGGGGGGGACGGCGGATTTCAGCAACGTGTAGGGGCGGCCCTCGCGGCCGCCCAGACCGCAGGAACGTCTGCAGGTGTTGGATTGCATCCTGCGCGTGTGGACGTCAGAAAAAGCCTGGATCCGTTCCTGTTGTACAGGCGAGCACTGGATTGTTTGTAACCGGTAACCTGTAACCTGTTTGTGCTGTGGGCTGCTACTGATTCCTCTGTGTTCCCTGACTGGGGTCCCTTGCCTGCGAAACGCTCACAACGGCCCACCCATGGCCGCTTCCCCCCTCACGGGTTACAATGCCGGTGCCATGTCACGATGCCTGATTGTCTTCATCGCGTCGTTCGCGTTTTCCGCGGCGGTTCTTCTCGCACGAGGGGACGTCCGGGCCGGCGAGAAGGCCCGGGACGAAAGCCTGGTCGGCCTGCTGGTGCGGGAGACGGCCACGCCCGCCAACTCGCTGCTCCGCCAGGCGGACGCGCTGAGGGAGAAGGGCGAGTTCGGCAAGGCCATCGCCGGGTACCAGGAGGTTCTGCGCAAATATCCCGACGCCCTGTTCCCCGTCACACCCGTGAGTTTCGAGGACCGCGTGGGCGTCACGTACGTGAGCGTTCGGGACTACGTGGAGGAGCAGCTCGGGAGCCTGCCGGAGGAAGCCCGCGAGCTCTACAACGCGCTGTACGAGTCGCCCGCGAAGGCGCTTCTGGACAAGGGCCGCACGTCGCGGGATCACGACGCGCTGCGCGAAGCGGCGCGCCGCTTCCCCCTCGCGCCTTCCGGGATGGAAGCGCTGGGTCTCCTCGCCCGGTGGAACCTGCAGAGCGGCCGGTGGGAAGCGGCCTCCTCGCGGTTCCGGGCGCTTTTGAGGCGGGACCGTTTCCGGTGGGACCGGCGGGATCCGGAGATCCTGTCGCTGGGCCTGGCCCTCTTTCGCCAGGGGCGTTCCGGGGAGGTGATCCGCCTGGGGGCTCGAGCCCGGGAGCGCATCGGGGGCGGGAAGGGGAAGGCGCTGGAAAAACGTCTGAAGGCGCTGGGCGAGGGCCCGGCGGCGGAGCGCGCGCTTCCGCGCTGGGTGTCCCGTTTCGGGGTGGACGCGCAGGGGCTGGGGGAAACGGCGGAGGCTTCGTCGACGATCGAGCTGACGTGGTCGGCGCGGATTCCCCGGGCGCCGGGCAAGCTCGGGGGCGTGTTTTCCCGCCACACGTTCAAGAACCGCGACGGGACGACCGTCGGCGACCTTCTCGAGGACGCCTGGCGTCCCATCTTCCCCCTTCTTTTCGAGGACCGTGTCTACCTGCACAACGGCATCGCGTTCCGCTGCCATGACCTTCTCCAGGGTGAGGAGGCCGTGTGGCGGACCCGCTCGGTCTATGCGGGGGGGGACGGCGTCGGCATCGGCGAGGGGAACTTCGAACCGAATCGCCTCTACACCGCGACCCGGGGCGAGGGGGCGATCTTCGTCCTCATGGAGGTCCCGCCCCTTTCCCGGGATCTGGAATCCATCAACTGGGGTTCCTATCAGGTGATTCCCCCGATTCCGCGGCGCCGCGTCGCGGCCCTGGACGAGAGGACGGGCAAGGTCCTGTGGGAGGCGGGCGCGCAGGAGAGGCCGCTGGGGTTTCTGGACAAGATGACCTTCACGACCGCGCCTCTGGCGCTGGAAGGACGGCTCTACCTGGCGGGCGCCATTTTCGAGGGGATCCCCACGGCCTTCGTCGTCTGCCTGGACGCCGAAGACGGGAGCCTGATCTGGTCGCGCCGGGTCTGCGCGGGAAGCCAGGAGCTCAACATGTTCGGCCGGCCCGTCCGGGAGTACTGCGGGTCCCCGCTCTCGGCGCTGGGGGACGCGCTCTACTTCTGCACCAACCTGGGGGCGGTGGCCTCCCTGCGGCTTTCCGACGGCGCCTGGCGCTGGCTGTTCCGCTATCCCCCCATCCCGCGACTCAAGTCCCGGACCTTCGAGACCGTGAAGTCGCCGCCCTCCTGGCAGGTGACGCCCCCGATCGCGGCGCCGGAAAGGATCGTGGTGGCTCCCGCCGACTCGATGTGCCTCTATGCGCTCGACCCGGACGCGGGGACGTTGAAGTGGGTGGTGGCCCGGGGCAAGAACGAGCCGCGCTGGGGCTGGGACCGTTTCTCGCGGCGCCGGGGGTCCGGCCTGACCGGCCCTTTCTACCTCCTCGGCGTCTCCAAAGACCGGGTCGTCGTTCATGGCCGGGACGTGGAGGCCTACCACCTTCGTTCGGGAAAACTCCTCTGGCGGAAGACGTTCGCCACGGACCTCGAGTTGCCGGCCGGGCGGGGCGCCCTGGCGGACGGGAAGGCCTACGTGCCCACGCGCGCGGCCCTCTACGTCTTCGACGTGAAGACGGGGGACCGTCTCCGGCGCAAGGTCTGGCAACGGCCGGAGGACGAGTCCGGGAACGTGGTGGTGGCGGGGGGCTATCTGGTCACGGTGTCCAAGACCCAGGTGAACTGTTACTTCGACCGTCGCCAGCTCCACAAGCGGATCCGCAAGCGGGCCGAGGAACGGCCCGAGGATCCGGCGGCGGCGCTCCGGGCGGGCCGCATCTGCCTCCGCGAGAAGAACCTGGAAGAGGCGTTGCGGCACTTCCGCCGGGCCCTGGAACACGCGGGAGGCTCCACGCCCTTCGCCGAGGAGGCCCGTTTCGGCCTGTACGAGATCTCCATGGCCATGGGTCGCGCCGCCTGGCGGAAGGGGAACCACGGCGTCGCGGTGCCCTGCTTCCGGCGGGCCCTGGAGCACGCCGCGGGCACGGACCAGAAGATCCGCGCCCTCTTGAGGCTTTTGAACGCCGCGAAGATCCGCGGCCGCATTCAGGAAGCGACGGGGATCTACGAGGACATGGCGCGACGGTTCGAGAAGGCGAAATACCCCTTCGAGGGCGATCCGGTCCCCGTCATCCTCTGGGCGGGTTTCGAGAAGGCCCGCTTTCTATCGTCCTCCGGGCGTCCGGCCGCGGCCGTGTCCGCGTACCAGTCCCTGCTGGAGACCCACGGCGATGAGACCTTCTCCCTCGAAGGCGAGCGCGGCACGGTCTTCGATCTCGCCGTGGACCGGATCGAGCGGCTCAAGCGCCGGTGCGGCGACGCCGTCTACCGGCGTTTCGAGGAGGAGGCCGCCCGCCTCTTCCGAGAGGGCGAGACAGAGAAGGATCCCGCCCCGCTCCGGGAAATCGTCCGCCGCTTCCCCAACGCCTCGCAGTACGGGCCGGCCCTGATGTTCCTGGGTCGCATACACCTGGACCGGGGCCGGCCGGCCGGGGCCGTCGAGATCCTGAAGCGGCATCTGCGGGAACGCCCCCGCTCGGAGAGCGCGGCCGCGGCCATGGTCCTTCTCGTCCGCGCCCTGGAAGCGGCGAATCGGCGGCCCGAGGCGAGGCGGGTCTTGATGAAGCTGAAGAGGCGGTTTCCCCGCGCCGTGATCGAGACGCCGGAGGGCGGGAAGACGAAGGCGGGAGGCTGGGCCGAAGAAAGGCTCGGCGACCCCGCCTACAGGAACCTCCGGATGAAACCGAAGCGGGAACGCCTGGACTGGGAGGGCGCCGCGGAGGTCTGGGAGACGTCGTTCACCTCGCGCCCGGTCCTGTTGCCGCTCGGCGGGGCGAGGCCCGGGCACGTCCGCCCGATGGTCCTGGCCCGGCTCGGCCGGGAGATCCAGGCCCTCGAGGCGGAGGACGGCGCCGTGAGATGGACCGGTGCGTGGAACGAGCTGCCGCGCGAGGCGCAGTTCGTGGGCTCGAACCTCGTGATCCGGGGCACCTACGGTCTGAGGGGAGTGGATCCGGACAAGGGCGGGGTCCTCTGGAGCCGTCCCTTTCCTCCGCGCGGCATCGTCCGGGGGCTGGGGACGGGCGGCGAGGTCGTGGCCGCCACCGTGAGCGATTTCCGGGAGAAGAGCCGGAACATCTGGCTGGTGGTCCTGGACGGCTACTCCGGCGAGGACCTCTTTCCCCCCAAGGACCTGGGCCAGTGGGGCGGCCGCTCCGTTCCCACGGCGGGTCTCGAGGTGGTCGTGGCCTACATCCGCGAGGGACACCCGCGCCTCTACGCCTTCGACCTCATCGACGGGCGGGAACTCTTCGCCAGGGGCATCAACGACTGGCTCCAGTGCGTGCCTGTGCTGTTCGAGAATCTCCGGCGCGTGGTCTACGCCACCCCGACGGACCTGGTCTGCCTGGACCTGGGCGGCGAGCGCCGCTGGTCGGTGCAGCTGGGCGAAATCCAGCGGGATTCGCTGCTCCGGGCGGGGGATCTCGTCGTCGCGACGCGCGCGGGCAAGCACGGACGGATCGAGATCGTGGCCGTCGACGTGAAGGAGGGCGCGGTCCGCTGGCGGTCCGGCACCGTCTTGCACCGGCTGGACGACCGCGAGGCGGCGGACGGCTCGATCTTCCTGGTGGGCATGCGGGGGACCGAGACGCGCGTGTTGAAGCTGAAGGAGGACTCGGGCGAGATCGCCATGAACGCCCTGGTCCACAAGGGGTCCATGACGCCGCCGGAAGCCTGGATCGGGCGCCGCGTGGGCGTGGTCCGGATCCACCGGCGCGACGCCCGGTCGCTTCGCACGGAGAAACATTTCAGCGTCTTCGACCTCGGGACCGGCAAGATCCTCGAGGCCCACGCCTACCGGGAGACGTCCAGCGCGGAGGGTTTCCAGGTGGCGGGCGGAAGGCTCGTGTTCACCCGCGAGGATTCCATCGTCGGGTGGGGAAAATGACCCCCGACGTCACCGCTTTCGTTTCAGCACGGATTGGAACGCCGGCATCCCCGCCGCGGCCTCGCCCGGAAGAAGGCGCGCAAGTCGATCGAGAGGGCGGAGACCGCCCGGGCAGGCCATCACGGAAGCGAGGTGGATGTAGAGCGCTTTCGTGTCCTTCTCCTTCTCGTTTTCGAGGGCGTCCAGAAGATCCCGCAGGGCCTGCTCGCCTCCGAGCAGCGAGAGCGCCATGGCCCCCGCTCTCCGGGACACCGCGGATTTCTCCCGGAGGATCGACTCGATCCGGAGACGGTCGCCCTCCTCCCCGCGGAAGGCCAGACCCCGGGCCGCCCACCACAACAGGTAGGGAACCCGGACGCTTTCCAGGATCGATTCCAGGTACCGCAGGCCTTGCGGCGTCCCGATCAGCCCGACGGCCATGCAGGCGAAGCCCCGCGCGTCCCCGCCGTCCCGGGGCATTTCCACCTCGCGCCCCAGATCCTCGATCGCCGGACTCCAGCCGAGGCGTCCGAGCGCAAGCGCCGAGGCGGCGCGGACGCCGGGCCGCACGTGCGAGTTGAAGATCCCGTGCAGGGCGCTCGCGAAACGGCGGTCTCCCGACACGGAAGCCGCGAGAGCCCCGAACGCCGTCACGCTCCCGCCCCCCTCCCCGCCCAGGGCCTCCGCAATCGCCCCTGCGGCCTCCGTGCCGGCCTCGCCCTCGCCGAGCAACCGGCCCAGCGAGAAGAGCGCGAAGCCCGCCGTCCCCGCGTCCGGGTCCTCCCGGGACGCTTGGAGCAACGCCTCGACCGACGTGCCCCGGCGCCCGATCTCTCCGAGCGCGAGAGCCGCGACGCGCCGGAGGGCCGCCGGGGAGGACCGGTCCGCGAGGGCCTTCTCCATGGCCTCCACGACGTCGAGGCGCGTCCTCCCTTCCTCCGCTGCGAGGAAGAATTCCGTGCTTTCCATGGACGCCAGCGAGGCCGCCGCGACGGCGCGCTCCAGGGGGGACGCGCCGGCGTCCACAAGGTACCCGTGGAGGGCCGCCGCGGCCTCGCCGCCTCCCGCAAGGCCCAGCGCGGCCAGCGCCCCGCCCCTCGCGTCCGGCGGGGCGTCTTCTTCCGCGAGGGCCGCGATGAGCGCGGGGACGGTCTCCCGGCAACGCATCAGGCCGAGGGCGACGGCGGCATGGCAGCGGATGCTTGCCGGCTCTTTCGCGTCCGCGAAGACGTCCAGGATCCAGAGCGATAATTCACGGGACCCGATCCCGGCGAGGGCGATCAGCGCGGAACCGCGGACGTCCTCCGTCTCTTCGGGGTCCTCGGCGCGCCTTCTCAGGGTTTCCTCGAGCAACGCGGTATGGCGTCCGATCCGTCCCAGGCCGAGGGCGGATTCCGAGCGCACCCTCGGCACGCCGTCCCCCAGGGCGGGGATGAGGATCTGCTCCACGACCACCGCCGTGAGGGTCGGGGGGACCGGGGGAGGAGGGACCTCGCCGGGGACGAACTCGTAGCTGCCGTCGCCGAGCTGGCGGACGCCG
>CAZDSO010000175.1:0-10241 GCA_964508045.1 uncultured Planctomycetia bacterium
GAATTGAGGGATTGAGGGATTCGAATTGGGATGAGCCCAGCCCGCAGCACTGAAACCGGTGCCGGGGGGGAAAGGGATCACCCCGGGGTATTTCCATGGAGGCGGGCGCGGAAAGAAAGGGAAGACCACGACTTGCCGGCAGCGCGAATGCCTCGACTGCATGCCTCCCACAAACGGCAACGTGCATGATATAATGATCATTTACCGGTCTTCGGTCCTTTGGCGCGCGTCAACGTGAGAGCGAGAACACTCCTTCTCGGGCCGATTCTGCTCCTGCTGCTGCTCGGCTCCGGCGGTTGCGGGCTTCTGCTGGAAGGCGGCGCCTACGCGATCTACCTCTACCTCTCGGAGGAGGACGAGGAGACCGGCGATGAAGCCGGCCTGCCCCGGGCGTACGCCGGCGTGATCGTCACCACCGCCCCCCGCCGGGGCGCCGTCGAGATCCGCTACACCCTGGCTGACGACGAGGGGGATCCCGCCGACATCATGGCCGAGGTCTCCACCGACGGCGGCTCCACCTGGCTCCAAGCGGCCGACGGCGGCACGCCGGGCGAGGGGACGTCCGACCTCTCCACTTCGGCGGGAGGGGACGCCCATGCCTTTCTCTGGGACGCCCAGGCCGACCTGCCCGCGGCCTTCCACTGGAACACGGACGTCCTCTTCCGCATCGCGCCCAGACAACGCGACTCCGGGGAGGCGGGCCGGGCGTGGATCTCCTCCTCCTTCCCGGTCAACGTGAACACGGCCCCGCTGACCACGGGCATCACGCCCCAGGGCGAGTTCCCCGCGTCGGTGAGCGTGCAGTACATCCTGCTGGACGCCGAGGGCGACGCCGCGGACGTGTCCGTGGAATACGGGATGAGCGACGCGGGTCCCTGGTCGGCCGCGTCGCGGTTCGGTTCGGCCGGCGACAGCGTGACGGACCTCGCGGCCTCCCCGACGGGTACGGTCCACGTTTACGTATGGGACTGCGGGACGGACCTCTCCGGCCAGGCCAACGTGGACGGCGTTCACCTTCGCATCACGGCTTCCGACGCCACCGAACCCTCTTTCACGGGAACCCCGTGGGTTTCGGACGCCGTGGACAACGTCAACCACAACACGGCGCCCTCCGTGACCGGGACCGACCTGTCCTCCGTGTACGCCCCGGCGACCACGGTGGCGGTCCACTACACGCTCTTCGACGGGGAATCCGACGCGGCAGACGTCACGGTGGAGTACCAGAAGGACGGATCCGGCCCCTGGCTCGCGGCGCAGGAGGCGTCGTCGGGAAGCGAGGGGACCAGCCATCTGTCCGCCTCCCCCGCGCCCGGGGACGACCACGTGTTCAACTGGGATTTCACCAACGAGACCGCGTCCGACCAGACGGTGAACGTCCGTATCTCGGTGTCGGACGCCGTGTTCGGCAACGGCATCTTTCCCTCCCCCCCGGCGCCCTGGGTGTCCAACGCCTTCAAGATCAACGCGGTGTCCGGAACCGGCAGCTCGACCGTGTCGGTCGTGGACTTTTCAAAGGCCCAGTGCGACACGGTGGCCGTCGCGTTTTCCCTGAAGAACGCGAGCCCCGTTTCCATCAACGTGGAGATCAAATACTCCGTCGACGGCGGGACGAACTGGCTTCCCCCGTCGGGCTCGCTCACCGAGGCTTCCTGGGAGGGGGCGTCCGAGGGGCTCACCTCGCTCTCCGCGGACGCGGACGGGGAGGATCACGTCTTCGTGTGGGACTCGTTCACCGATCTGGGTGGCCAGGACGTCCGGAAACCGCCCTCGGGCTCGGGGGTGATGATCAAGGTGACGTCGCTTGAATCGGGACTGTGGGACGCGACGCCCCCGTTCTCCCTGATGAACACGTGGGTCGCTACGATCCGCCGCAGCGGAGGAGGCGTGCTGAACAACCCGTGCGCGTCTGTGCTGGACGTCGCCGGGAACGTCTACGTCTGCGACACGTACAACAGCCGGATCCAGGTCCTCAACGCGCAGGCCACGGACCAGGTCTTCTGCGGAGTGACCGTGGCGCCGAGAAGCCTGGGCGCGATCGGCGGGACGGGCGTCTCCGGCTACAACGGGGACAACATCCCCTCGAGGGAGGCGACCTTGAACTTTCCGCGGGGCATCGCGCTGGACGGCGCCTCGCCGCCGAACGTCTACGTGGCCGACTCGCTGAACCATCGCATCCGGCGGATCGACGGCTCCACGGGTTTCATCACCACGGTGGCGGGGACGGGCGTGGGGGGGACGAACGGAGACGGGAAGCTCGGTCCCCAGGCCGAGCTGAACCGCCCGGAGGATCTCGCGTTCGACCCTTCGGGCAACCTCTGGATCGCGGATACGGGCAACAACCAGATCCGGATGCTGAACCTGGGCAGCGCGCCCGCCACGGTGTTCGGCGTGACCGTCCAGCCCGGAACGCTGCTGAAGATCTCCGGGAAGGACGACGGCAAGGCCGGCTACAAGGGGGACGGGGGGGATTTCAAGGGCGGCGTGGAATTCGACACGCCGGCGGGGATCGCCGTGGACGGCAACGGGAGCGTCTTTCTCGCGGACGCGGGAAACCAACGCATCCGCGCCGCCAACGCTTCCGGCTCGACGATCACGCTCGCCGGTGTGAGCATCGATCCGGAGAAGATCCAGACGGTGGCGGGCAACGGGCATGCGGGCTTCTCCGGCGACAACGCCGCGCCCCCCACGACCGCCCGGCTGAAGTATCCCCGCAAGCTGGCCCTGGACGCCTCGGGCAACATCTTCTTCGCCGACACGGGCAACAGCCGGATCCGCGCCCTCAACATCGACGCGACTCCCCTCACGGTTGGGCTCGTGACGGTGAACGGCAACCGGCTCAACACGGTGGCGGGAGGCGGAAGCGACGCGTCCGACGGCATCGCGGCGACGTCCGCCCGGCTACAGAACCCCGAGGGGATCGCCCTGGACGGCCTGTCGCCGCAGAACCTGTACATCACGGACACGGGGTCGCACCGCGTCCGCATCGTCAACGCGGACCCCGTAACGACGCTGACCGGCGTGGCCACCGACCAGGGGACGACCCTCGACGTGAACGCCGGGCACATCGACACGGTCGCCGGCGTTCTTCCGCCCGGCGTCCAGCTGACCGACCCGCGTGGGACGGCCGTCCACGGAAACGCGCTCTACGTGGCCGACCCCGGCCAGCACCGCATCCTGAAGATCGATCTCACGAATCGGAACCTGTCCGCCGTGGCGGGCACGGGCCAGCCGGGGAACGCGGGGGACGACGGTCCCGCCCTTTCCGCAAGACTCGACGCCCCCGAGGCGGTGGGCGTGGATTCCACGGGGACCCTCTTGATCGTAGCCGATACGGGGAACGATCTGATCCGGGTGGTCAACCTCTCGCCCTCCTCGATCAACGCCTTCGGCCAGTCGATCGGCGCGGGGGACATCAAGACCGTCTCGTCCAACCCCAAGTCGACGCGAGGGCTGTTCGTCGACGTACAGGGGTGGGGGGGAAGCGTTGACGACGTCTACCTGTGCGACCCCGGGAACCACAAGGTGATGCGCCTCGCCCGTTCTGACGGGAACGAGCAGTACATCGCGGGTTCGGGCGCCACGAACTACGACGATCACGACGAGGGCGCCCTTCCCCTCGATTTCAACATCGACACGCCGTACGGGATCGCCGTGAGTCCTTCGGGATTGATCCACGTCTCGGACGCGGGCCACCACCGCGTCTACGCCTTCACGCCGGGCGTATCCATGAGCACGGTGACGGGAACGGGGACGGCGGGCTTCAACGGCGACAACCTGGTGGCGACCGGCGCGGACCTGGACCGTCCGGCCGGCCTCTGCCTGGACGGCTCGGGGGACCTGCTGATCTTCGACGGGGGCAACCATGCCGTGCGCCGGCTCTCCGGCGGGCTTCTTTCCATCGTCTGCGGGACGGTGAACGCGGGGTTCAACGGGGACCGGAAGCCCGGCGTCAACACGCAGCTCAACGCTCCCACGCACGGCTTCTGCGACGCTTCGGGCAACCTCTACTTCAGCGACACGGGAAACAAGCGCGTGCGGCGCTTCCAGCCCTGACGCCTCCTCGAGGGGAACCATTCGCGCTGCGGCTGTCTTCATGGGGCGCGGGCCGACGTTCGTCGTGAGCCACGTAGCGGTAGCGGAGTGGCGCAGCAACGCGGGCCGAGGTGCTGCGGACAGGATGTCCTCGCTCCCGGTCGCGGCCGCGGGATCGAACACGAAGTCACCAAGCCACCAAGGCACGAAGAAGAGTAGGAATGGGGGATGGGATTCAGGAATTTCGAATTGAGGGATTGAGGGATTCGAATTGGGATGAGCCCAGCCCGCAGCACTGAAACCGGTGCCGGGGGGGAAAGGGATCACCCCGGGGTATTTCCATGGAGGCGGGCGCGGAAAGAAAGGGAAGACCACGACTTGCCGGCAGCGCGAAAGCCTCCTTTCCCATTGACGGAGGACGTGCCGCCGACGTAGAATCATGTTTTCGGGATTTTCCGGCCTCCGGGTCGGGAACGGTTCGAGAAGAGAGGCTCTCGCCATTCGAGGGGATCGAAATGTCCACCCACACGCTGGTCGCGGATTTCATCACCCAATACGCCCCCGTGCAAAAGGAACGATTCGAGCACCGTTTCACGGACCCGATTCTCGTCGTGGAATTCGAAAAGGTCCCCCAGTCGGAACGCGACTTCAAGACCCTGTCCGACAACGGGGAGGGGGCGAAGCCGACGGAATGGGAGAACGGCCCGGAGCGGATCCCGGAGGGATCGATCGCGGTCCCGCTGGTGAAATCCGACCGGAACACGTTCCACCACATGATCACGCTGGGCCGCGCCAGCAACAACGACGTGGTGGTCCCCCACAAGTCCGTGTCCAAGTTCCACGCCTTCTTCAAGAAGGACCTTCGGACCGGCGGGGTCACGATCTCGGACGCGGGTTCCACCTTCGGCACGAGCGTCAACCGGCGGCCCCTGCAGCAGGGCGAGAACCGCCCGCTGAACAGCGGCGATACGGTTCTGTTCGCCGGCACGGTCCTGTCCACCTTCTTCTCCCCCGGCGACTTCCACGACTACCTGAAATTGATGGAACGCATGGGGGGGGCGCAGGGAAGATGACCGTTCCTATCCCTTCTTTTGCAGCTGCTGGATCAGCTTGAGGTAGTCGAAGAATTCCTCGGAGGCGAAATAGGAGGCCTGGACGCTCCCGGCGAAGATGATTCTCGCGCCGGAGTCCAGGGAGACGGCCTTCCCTTCCTCCAGCAACTCGCCGTTCAGTTCCGTGCCGTTGGTCGATCCCACGTCGCCCAGCGTCATCCGGCCGTCCCCGGCTTCCCGCCGGATCACGGCGTGGAACTTGGACACCGACTTGTGGGGAATGATGACGTCGTTCTTCGCGTCCCGCCCGACGGTGATCATTTCCTCGAAATCGTTCCGCCCGGACTTCTCCAGGGGCACCGCCAGGGAATCCACGACGTTCCCCCCCAGCCGGATCGGGGCCTCCGTCGGCTGTTTCTTCGTCGCCGTGCGCGCGAACGAGAGAAACCCCTCCGATTTCTTGCGGCCCCGCATCTCGATCAGGAGGAACGGGACCCGGAAGCGGTTCAGAAACCTCTTCCGCGAGAGGTCCCCGAATCGCTTGATGAATTCCTCCGTGTCCACGTGGTAATCCATGCGCCCTCCGGCGTTTCAAAGCACGGACAGATCGTAGCGTGCACGGACACCGCACCGCAAGGGGGTAGCGGAAATGTGGCATTCGCGGTGTCGGCGAGTCTTGGGCCTCCCCTTTTTTCGTAGCCCACCTCCATGGAAATACCCCGGGGTAACCCCTTTGCCCCCCGGCACCGGTTTCAGTGCGCGGGCTGGGCTCATCCAAAATCGAATTCCCAAATTCCTCAATCCGAAATTCCATCATTCCGATATCCCATCGCCCATCGCCCATCCACCATCCCTACCCTTCTTCGTGCCTTGGTGCCTTGGTGACTTCGTGTTCGATCCCGCGGCCGCCGCCGGGAGCGCGGACATCCTGTCCGCAGCACCTCGGCCCGCGTTGCTGCGCCACTCCGACTTCGTCTACGTGGCTCACGACGAACGTCGGCCCGCGCCCCGAAAAACAGCCACAGCGCGAATGGCTCGGCGGGAGCCGGGCCGGCGTATCAGATCCGCCCCGAGCGCAGGATGGTCAGGGCGAAGAACAGGGCCGCGAGGAGGGAGACGAGGAAGCCGAGGGTCCCGAAGAGGGGGATGTCGCCCGCGAGGGGGGGCCCCACGTCCGCCAGGGTCAAGAGTCCCGAGCCGAGGACCATGGAGGCGAGGATCATGCTCAGGGAAAGGCGGTTCGCGGAGCGCTCGAGATCATTCGCCAGCGGTTCCAGGCCCTGGTGTTCCACGACGCCCTTGAGTTTGCCGCCCTGCAGCTTCCTCAGAATCGTGGCGGCGTCCCGGGGAAGGCGGCCGAGCAGGGCGGTCAGCGTCCACCCTTTTTCGAGGGCGAGATCGGTCAGTCGCTTGGGGGAGAACTTCTCCCGGATCAGGTTCTTGATGTAGGGCTGAAGGGCGTCGAGCATCTGGAAGGAGGGGTCCAGCCGTTTCGTCAGCCCCGCCACGGCCACCAGCGACTTGCCCAGCAACACGAAATCCCTCGGGAGAATGCCCCGGTGCTTGCGCGCCAGGCGGAGAAGGTCCTGGAACACGCCCCCCGTGTCCATCTTGCCGAGCGGCAAGCCCGCATACCGGTCCAGGAATTCCAGGATGTCGGGTTTCAGATCCTTCGCCTCCACGTCCTCCGGAAACACGCCCATGTCCCGGTAGACGTCGACGATCAGCTCCACCTGCCCGCGCTGGAGCGCGAGGGCCAGCGTGCCGAGATCGGCCCGCAGCTCGTCGGATAGATGTCCCACGGTCCCGAAGTCGATGAGGCCGATGGAGCCGTCCTCGCGCACGAGAATGTTCCCGGGATGCGGATCGCCGTGGAAGAGGCCGGTCTCGAAAAACTGGACCAGGAACGCTTCCGCCAGCGTCCACGCCAGCGCCTTCTTGTCCACGCCCAGGGCGTCGAGGTTCTCGACGTCCCCGATATTCACGCCGTCCAGCTTCTCCAGAACGAGAACGTCCCTGCACGTGCTGTCCCAGAAAACGCGCGGGGTGGCGACGCGCGGCAGGCGTTCGGAGAGCGGACGGAACTGGGAGGTGAACGCCCCCTCGCTGACGAAATCGAGTTCCTTTTCCAGCTGGCGCGAAAACTCGTCCACCACCATCACGGGTCTCAGGATCCTTAGTTCCGGCAGGTAGTATTCCGCCAGCTCGGCCAGGACGCGGATGAGGTTCAAATCGTCCCGGACCCGCCCCTCGATGCCCGGCCGCTTGACCTTCACCACCACCCCGGTGCCGTCGGCCAGCGCCGCCGTGTGCACCTGCCCGATGGACCCCGAAGCCAGCGGCTCGGCATCGAAACGGGAAAAGATCCCTCCTTCCCCGCCCTGCACCGTCTTCTCCACGATCTCGCGCGCCGTGTCGCCGTCGAAGGGCGCCACCTTGTCCTGCAACAGACGGAACTGTTCGAGAAACTCCTCGTTGAGGATGTCCGGACGGTAGCTGAGCATCTGCCCCATCTTGATGAACGTCGGGCCCAGTTCCTCCAGCACCATCCGGGCCCGAAGCGCCAGATCCTGGCGCGGGGACATCCCGGCGGAAACCTCGGAAAGACGCCCGATCCGGCTCACCAGGGGGATGTGGCTCAGCAAGTTCATCCGGACCACCAGGTGGCCGAAACCGTACCGGGAGAGGACCTGGACGATCTCCCTCATCCGGCGGAGATTCCGGTACGTGCGGGCGATGGAAAGAATGGACATGGCCGTGCGGGAAACCCCAAATCGCCAGGCAACGCGGCTGCAACCAGAGGGGGCCAGTCTTCGACGCGCCCGCAACGGGAAAGGCGCCCGGCGGCATCAGGCCTTCTTGCGCGTGATCCTGCCGGAGATCTTGCTCTTCTTGAAACGCTCGAGGATCGTCTCGGCCTCTTCCTTCCCGACCCCCTTCACCACGGGAATGATCATCTTGTTCGTGAGCTTCTCCGCGTCCCCTTCCGAAATGTCCTTCACCTCCGTCAGGATCTCCACCGCCTTCCGCCGCCGGTCGGCGGACACGATCTTGGACAGGAAAACGCTGTACTCGCCCCCCACCTCCCCTTCCTCCTCCTCCTTGGGCTTGCTCTTCTTGCCCTTCGTGAGCTTCTTCTTCTTCTTGATCTTCTTGGGCTTCTCTTTCGCCGCAGGGGCCTCCTCGACCGGCTCCGGCTTCTCCTCCACCGGCTCCGCCGCGACGGCTTTTTTCTTCTTTTTTTTCTTCTTCTTCTTCTTCACCTTCTTGCCCGTCTTCGGCTTCAGGGGCTCCTCTTCCGCGGGGGACTCCTCCGCCGCCTTCTTTTCTTCCTCCACCGGATTCAGCTCCGGCAGGTCCTCCAGACCCTCGCGGAACCCCTCCTCCGAACCCTTCTCGTCCACATCCGCCACCAGCGCCTTGTCCATCCCCATCTCGTCGGGACCGGCCACGTCGATGTCCGGGACGTCGTCCAGGTCCTCGAGGGATTCATCGATGGCCTTCTTCGCCTTCTTCGCCGGCTTCGGCTTCTCCTCTTTCTCCTCTCCCGACTCCTTCTTGGGCTTGTAGGCCCGGGCCGAACCCGTCCACGGCTCCAGATCGTCTTCCTCCCCCTCCCCGGCGGCCGCTGGCTCGCCTTTCTCCTCCGTCTTCGCTGTCTTGGGGTCGTAGGCGCGGGCCGATCCCGTCCACGGCTCCAGCTCGTCGTCCGCCACCGTCACCTCGTCCCGCACCTCCCCGCCGGACTCCACCGGCACGACTTCCTCGCCTCCCCCTCCGAGATCCTCGATCCCCCCGGACACGTCCTGCGGTTCGACCTCCACCAGATTCTCCCCGGCCGTTTGCGGCGCTCCCGCCGCCTCGGCGGGGGCGGTCTCCCCGGCCGGCGCGGGAGCCTCCACCTCGTCGACCGGACCGAACAGGGTCTCCCCCAGGGGCTCGGCACCGATCCCCGAGAATTCCCGATCCTCCTGGACCTCGTCCACCGGAACCGCCGGATAGGGCCCCTCGCACCAGGGGTGATCCAGCTCCGTTTCCGCAACGACGAGGGCCACCGCGGTTTCCACGGCGGCGGGCGCCGCTTCCCCTTCCTCGACCGGCGCCGGGGGTGCGGCCGCGGCCGGCCCGGCCGCAACCGTTTCGGGCGGAGGCGCTTCCGCCTCAGCGGCGGGGACCGTCTCCGGAGACGCGGCCTTCTCCACGCGCATGGCGGAGGCGCCCGGCGCCTCGGAAAGTGCGTCCAGGCGAAGCCTCAGCGTGGATCCGCAGCAGGGGCAGAGCAGCTGGACAGTGACCTCCTGCTCGGCGGGGGCGGCCGGGGCGGGGGGAGGCGGGGGCGGCGAGGCGAAGAGGACCTGGAAATCCGGCCGGGTGGGCCAGTTGACTTTCGGCACGTTGACGGGCGGGCTCTGGGTGACGCGGAAATCCATCCCGAAACGGGACAGCGCCACCAGGAAGGGACGGGCGGACTGGGTCTCCTGCTCGGTCAGGCCCTTGAAAAGGATGATGGGAGCCTTGCGAATGATCTGCTCGGCCACCCGTGGATCGAGCATGAACATCCGGGAAAGTTCGGCGGACGCCACGGAGGGGTTCGCGCCCCCCCGCAGAGACGTCAGGATGATCTGAAAGCCCCCTTCTTTCGGCTCTTCATCGGCCATGTCCTTGTCCTCACGTGTCGGAATCGACGATGCTAGAATTCGATTATCCTAGGGGAGTCGCCTTAGCTGTCAACAGGTTTTCACAAAGCGTCACGGCGCGCCGGGGCGGGAAGATCCTCGACAGCAGGGATCGAAAGGTGCAAAATCCCGGCGTTTTTTGCATCATGAAGCGTGCCCGCGGGGACGCGCCGTTCGCGTGAACGCCGCCGTTTCGAATGCGCTTTTGAACCGGAACCGGTTCCCATGACTGAGCCGTCCTCCAGGGGAGAGGAAGCCGACCGCTTCCGTCAAAGCGGCCTCGTCACCGAGGAGCAGATCCGGGAAGCCCTCGCCATCCAGGAAGAGGTCCGATCGCTGGGCGTGAAGCCCGAGCCCCTCTCCGCCATCCTCATCCAGAAAGGCTACCTGACCCGGGCGCAGGCCCGGGAGCTGGAGGCGGGGAGCACCGAGGCGGAGGGGATGCCGGAAATTCCCGGTTTCGAGATCCTGGGGACCATCG
>CAZDSO010000176.1:0-10235 GCA_964508045.1 uncultured Planctomycetia bacterium
CCCTACCCTTCTTCGTGCCTTGGTGCCTTGGTGACTTCGTGTTCGATCCCGCGGCCGCGACCGGGAGCGAGGACATCCTGTCCGCAGCACCTCGGCCCGCGTTGCTGCGCCACTCCGCTACCGCTACGTGGCTCACTACGAACATCGGCCCGCGTTGCTGCGCCACTCCGCTACTGCTACGTGGCTCACGACGAACGTCAGCCCGTCCCCGCGCCTCCGGCTCCCCCGGAGGATTCGCTTCCCACCAGGTGCTAGCGGCGTTTCGCGAGAACCAGGTCTCCGGGGAATTCTCCGGTCAGGAAGGGGCTCTGGACCCCGCCCCCCTCCACGAAGGCCTGGATCTCCGTGTTCTCCTTCGCGTACCCGAAGAGCTCCTCCAGCGAGACGGACCCGTCGTCGTCGTTGTCCGCCTTGCCCCGCAGGCCCTCCACCAGGAAGTAGGAGAAGACGCCCCTTTCCCGCTCCATCATCACGCCGCAGCTCTCCCCGGGCCCGCAGGCCCCGATCACCGAAAGGCCGACGGGCGACTCGAGGGGCGCGAGGGCGGGGGCCGCGGGCGCGGCGGCGGGGTGAAAGGAACGCGTGCCTCCTTCCGGGTTGAAGGCGGTGTCCAGGATGACGACGGCGGTGGCCGGGCATCCTTGAAGCGTGTCCAGGATCCAGTCGAGGGGGACGGAAGTGGAAGCGAGCCGGGTCGGGTCCGCGTCGTAGGGCAGCAACCGGCGCTTCCATGCGAGGGGTTGCGGGAGGGTCGCCTCTTCCGTGCCGCCGGGCTCCGTGCCTTCCGCCGACGGCCCCGGAAGCGATCCCGCCTCGGGCGCGAAGGTCCCGAACCCCGCGAAATAGAAGAAGACCTCGTCTCCCGTCTTGGCCCTGCGCGCCAAAAACGCCTTGACGGCCGCACGGAGCGCCTCCGCCGTCGCCGCTTCCCCGGCCAGGAGCTTCACGTTCCTCTCCGGAAGGCCGCCCCCGGCCGGGTCGACGAGAAACCGGTGAAGCGCCTCCGCGTCGTCCCGGGCGAAGACGACCTTCGGGAACTGGTGGTGGGCGTAGTTCTGGATGCCCGCGACCACGGCGAGCCTCTTGCGGACCCGCGGGATGAAATCGTCCGCCTTCGTCCGGGCCCGGAAGTCCTCGACGATCGTCCGGATCAGATCCACCTTGAATTCGTGCTTCGCTCCGGTGAGGACCTTCTCTTCCACGCATTCCCAGTTGTCCCGGTCGAGCGAGCCCGGCACCCGGAAGATCCCCAGGAACTGCCAGCCGCGCTCGAAATCGTTGAGGGCGGTCTCGTACGAACCCTCCACCCGCCTCTCGAAGAGCGTTTTTCCCGTGTGCACGCTTCGCACGGTCATGTGGACGGCGATCTCCTGGGCATACGCCTCGTCGGGAACGAGCCAGGAGGGCAGGAGGAACTGGAACCAGAGGAAGAGGTTCAACGGGAACCACCCGTTCGTGCCGCGGTAGACCGTATCCCAGCGATCCAGGCGGATCTCGACGAGAAAATCGAGATCCTTCTCCCAGGCCTCGACCATCCAGCCGGCGGCGTCCCCCTTTCCGTCCACGCCGACGGTTTCGATCTCGCGGAAGGCGGGAACGGACTGCAGCGCCTCGATCAGCTCCTTGCGGAGCGCGCCGGCGTCGGGGGGAAGGCAGAAGCGGTTCCGGGCCGAGCGGTTGAAGCCTTCCGCGTCGAAACCCAGGACCACGGGGGCCAGCGCGGCCGTGTAGGGAAGGGGACGGGCGTGGGCCTTGCGCAATGCGACGACCCGCTCGTCCTCGTCGAGAAGGAAGCTGCGCCCGCAGCCGCATGCGGCGAGGAGAAGAAGAGCGAGACCCGCGGACCAGGCCTTGGCCATCAAGAGACCGCTGAACCTCCGGCTTCGCCGGAGGATTCGCCTCCCGGCGTCTCGTTCCGGAAAGCAGAAAGAGTGGGGGAACTTGCGCTTCAGCATGTTGATTCTTCAGGGAACCGGTTCCGAGGTTCCCGTAGGCTCCTACTCCTTCTCTCCTGGCTTTTCCTCTTCATGGGCGGGCGGCTCCTTCACGATCCGGAATCCGAGGATGGGCCACCGCATGCCGGGGGCCGCCCGGGCCTTGTCGTGGAAGACGCGGACCTGGGCTTCGGTGTTGTGCCGGTAGCTCCCGCCTTTCACGACGATCTGGTCTTTCGCTTCCGCGAAAGGCGTATCGGTCCATTCCGAGGCGTTGCCCGCCATGTCAAAGCAGCCCAGGGGGCTTCGGTCCAGGGGAAAGGAGCGGACGGGGGCGAGTTGCGGTTCCCCCTCGCCGGTCCACAGATTCGCGGCGTCCGGTTTCCAGTCGTCCCCCCAGGGAAAAGGGCGGCATCGATCCGAGGCCGGTTCGTACCCCGCGCCGGCCATCCATTCCTCCCGGCTGGGAAGCCGGCCGCCCGAAAAGCGGGCGAAGGCCCGGGCCTCGTACCAGGATATCTTGACGACGGGGAGATGCCCGGTTCCGGACGGGAAGGACCCTCCGGTCCAGAGGCCGGGTCCCGGATTCCCGTCCCGGTCGCGAAACCGCGCCCGCATCCCCCACGCTGCCTCGTCCCAGAAAGCCTCGTTCTCGTACCCGCCGGCGTCGACGAAGGCTTTGAACTCGCGGTTCGTCGTCTCGGCGGAAGCGATGTAGAAGGGATCGAGGAGGACGTCGACACGCCCGCCGGATTCCGCGTCCGGGCGCCCGACGGGATAGCGTCCCTGGGGAACGTACACGAAGCCTTCGGGGAGATTTCGCCGTCTGGCGATTTCGGCCTCGAGGTCCCGGGCCCCGGGGGGAGGGCTTCTGTCCGGCCATGCTTTGATCGCTTCCGCGAGGACGGTTTCGGCACGGGCGAGATTCTTCGAGAGGAGCGCTTCGGCCCGGTCCACCAGCACTTCCGCCCGGCGGCGTGAACAGGCGGCCAGGAAAGCGTCCACCTCTCCGGGCTCGGCGGCGTATCGTTTCGCGGAGCGATACAGGGCTCGGGCTTGCTCGAAGCGGTGCGCGTCCTCCGCTTCCCGTGCCCGGGCCAGGGCGAGGCGGTAGCGGGCGTTCTGCATGCGGTCGGCGAGCCAGGAGGGGGAAAAGACCTCGTCGGCCTTCGAGAAGAAGCGCAGCGCCGCCTCCCAGTCCTGCTCCCCGGCCTTCTTCTCGCCCGCGCGGATCATCTCGTCGAACTGCGCCAGGGCCGTGTCGATCCTGGCGCGGCGGCGTCTGAACGCCCCCGCCCCGGGGACCGCTTCCAGGACCTTCAGCACGAGCGCCTGGGCCTTGTCCAGCTGGCGCTCCTCGAGCCTGGCGTCCACCTTTTCGAGCAGGGCATCGAGAAGCCTTCTCCGGAAGGCCGCCACGTTCTCGTCGGCGGGGGCGATGGGGAAGACGCTTCCCAGGCTCTGGAGCGCCGGCAGAGGCCCTTCGGAATCCTGCAGGGCCTCGGCGTCGGTGAGCGCCTCGAAGATCTTCCGGCGTCTCTTCGCGTCGTTGTGGTCCGGCTCGATCTCCATCAAGGCCGCGAGCCGGTCCGCCGCTCCACGCCAGTCCCCTTTTCCTGCGCGCTCTTCGGCCTCCAGGAGCAGGCGCGCGCGCTTGCGGATCCCGGCCGCGGCGGAATCGGCGGGGTGGTCCTTCTCGTAGGAAGCGAGCAGGTCGTCCGCCTTGCGCGCGTCTCCCGCGCCGAGAACCTGCTTCGCCGCTTTCAGGGTCTCCGCGCGTGCAAGAAGATCTTCCGCCCCTTCAAGGCCCGGAATCAGTTCCAGGGCCTCTCGGGATTTCGGGATCGCCCTGGCGAACTCCCCCGACGCGAAGAGGGCCCGGGCTTCCGACACCAGGGCCTCGGCTTTCTCCTTCGGCGAGGTCCGCAGGGCCTTCTTCTGGGACTCGATCCAGTGCAGGTAGATCTGGGTTCCCGCGAACACGGCCCCGCCGAACAACACGAGAAGCGCCGCGGAGAGGGCGATGCGGAAGCGTCGCCGGCGGACGCGCCTCGCCGTGTAGGCGACCTCGACGCCCTTTTCGATGTCCTGCAGGGCCTGCATCACTTCGTCGGCGTCCTGGTACCGCTCCTCCGGCTTCTTGGCCATCATTCTCTCGACGAGGTTCGAGTAGGAGCGGGGGAGGTCCGGGACGTGGTCGGTCGGGGGCCGCACCTCCTCGTTCATGTGCTTCATCACCACGACCATGGGATTCTCGGATTCGAAGGGTTTCTTTCCCGTGAGCATGTAGTAGAAGAGGGATCCCAGGGAATAGACGTCGGAACGGAGATCCACGGTGTCTCCCCGGCATTGTTCCGGCGACATGTAGGTCGGCGTTCCCATCACCGCCCCGTCCTGGGTGAGCTCCACGGTCCCTTCCAGGCTCTTGGCCAGCCCGAAGTCGGCGAGCTTGTATTTCCCTTCCGTCGTGATCAGGATGTTCGCGGGCTTCAGATCCCGGTGCACGATGTTCTTCTCGTGAGCGTCTCGAAGCCCCGAGGCGATCTGTTTCATCACGGGCAGGGCCTCATCGAGGCCCTGCCTCCCCTGCGAGGCGATCACCTCGTCGAGATCCCCCCCCGCCACGAATTCCATCTCGATGAAGTAGAACCCGGGCTCCTCCCCCACGTTGAAGATCTGGACGATGTGGGGACTGGCCAGCGTCCCCAGGGATTCGGCCTCCGAGAAGAAACGGGCGATCTTCTCCTCGTTGGGGTTCAGCGCCTTGGGCAGAACCTTCAGGGCCACGCGGCGCTTCAATAGCGTGTGCGTGGCGCGGTACACCACCCCCATTCCGCCTTCGCCCACCTTCTCCTCGATCCTGCAGTTGCCCACCACCCGGCCGATCAGGGAGGCGAACACGTCTTCCTTTTCTTCCTCAACATCCGCGACGGCCGACGGGGGAGGCCGTGTGCTGTCCGCGTCGTCCTCCGCCGAAAGACCCGCCTCCGGCTCGCCTTCCTCCAGCACTCCCCCGCATTGCGTGCACCGCTTTCCCTCCAGCGCCCGCTTCCTGTCGATGCGCCGGACGTTGTACCGGGCTCCGCACTCCGCACACGAAAGGATCACCTTGCTCTGGTAGTACAGGACCTTCTTGACCTGGTCCGGCGTCAGCAGCCCCATGTCCACCATGACTTCTCCGATCCTCCTGGGGCTGCCGGCGGATTTTTCGTGCCGGTACCGATCGAGCGCCGCGGACAGCTGGCGGGAATTGAGGAAGCCGAGACGGATCGCCGTCCGGCCGAAGGGATTGGCCGCAAGAGATTCCGGCTTTTCGGCCATCAGACGATCTTCTCCCGGGCGAGCCCTTCCTCAGGGGATCCGGAACCGGCGGACGCGCCCGTTGTCCCGGTCCGCGACGTAGAGGTTCCGGTTGCCGTCGAAACCGATCGCTTGCGGGCCGTCGAAAAGGGTGAAGAGCGGCTCGATCCCGTCCCCGTTGAACCCCGGCGCGCCCCCCCCCGCTTCCACCGAGATCGAACCGTCCGGGCGGGCGAGGCGAAGGACCCGGTGCGATCCCGTGTCCGCGATCCAAAGATCGCCTCCCGGCCCCGGCGACAACCCGCCCGGCGAGAGGACCGCCCCGGACGACGAGGGGATCGTGACCACCGCGCCGGGGTTCACCGTCACGCCGAACGCCGTCACCGCGCTCCCTCCCGCATCGAGGTGCACCGCGCGGATCCGGTCGTTCCCCGTGTCCGAGACCAGCAACAGGTCGCCCGAGACCCCGTCCACCGCGAGACCCGAAGGGGAGGAGACCTCCGACGGGCCCGCGACCTGCGACAGGACGCCGGACCTCTCGATCTTCACGATCCGGTTCCCGCCCGTGTCCGCGACGAACAGCGCGCCGGAAGGCCCGAACGCCAGCGCCGTCGGGCCCGTCACCTGCCCCACCGGCGCGGGGATCGTCTGCACCTCGCCGGGGTCCACGGTCACGCCGAATGCGTCCTCCTGGCCTCCGGCGGACGGCGCGATGTGGACGAGGCGGACCCGGTCGTTTCCCGTGTCCGACACGGCCAGGAGCGTGCCGGTGAAGGGATCGATCGCAAGACCCTGCGGGGACGAGAAGGCCGCTTCGGGGGCCGGGCCGCCGTCCCCCGAGAACCCCGCCGCGCCCGTGCCCGCCGCCCGCGTCGCCGTGCCCGCCGAAGGGTCGAGGCGGAGCACGACGTGGCCCGAAGCGCCGGCGATGAAGAGATCGCCCCAGTGCAGGGCCAGCGCTGCGGGCGCCGACAGCGGATGGCCGGGGGAGGCGTAAAGCGTGTCGAGAACGCCGGGGGACAGGGTCACGCCGGCGACGGTCACCCCGACCCCGTCCGGGGCCCCGGACGGGTTGAAGGCCCGGAGCCGCCGGTTGTTCCCGGCGATGAAGACGGCGCCACACGCCTGGGCGACGCCGGAGGGCGTATCGAGCGTGGAAAGTGACGCGTCGCTTCCGTCTCCCGAATCCCCCCGCACGGTTCCGGTGCCCGCGACCGTATCGATGCACTCGGGCTGGAGGACGACCGTTCCCACGCTCACGGCGGCGCTTCCCGGTGCGCCCGTATGGAGGGCCCGCACCGCGTGGTTCCCGCCCTCGGCGAAAAGGAGGACGCCGTTGGACAGCAGCTGAAGACCGGCCGGCGCGTCCAGCGCGGCGGCCGGGGCCGGCCCCCCGTCGCCGGCGAAGCCCTGCGTTCCACTACCCGCGACGGTGTCGATGTCCCCCGCGCCGATCGTGACGGCCCCGAGGCGGATGGAGCTCGAACCCAGGGCGGGATCGGCGGCGTTGACGGCGCGGACGCGATGATTCCCGGTGTCCGAGACGAGCAGGTTGCCGGACGCGTCCAGGGCGACGCCGGCTGGCCCGTCGAGGCAGGCCTGGTCGGCCCGGTCCCCGTCCCCGTCGTAGGGGAGGGACGGGGAAAAGACGCCGCAGACCCGGTGAATCTCGCCCGGCGCCACCACGGCGTGCCCCACCCGGAGGTCCACCGCGTCCAGGTTCACCGCGCGGACGACGTGGTTGCCCGTATCGGCGATGAAGACGGCGCCCGAGGCGCCGACGGCGACGTCCAGGGGGGTGTCGAGCTCGCCCTGGGAGGCGGGAACCTCGTCCGTATCCCCGGCGGTTCCCGTCCCGGTCAGCGTGGTGATGTAGCCCGTGCGGCCGTCGATCTTGCGGACGCGATGGTTGCCCGCGTCCGCCACGTAGAGGTTCGGGGGAGAGGCGGCGTCGGCGGCGAGTCCGGCCGGCGTGTGGAGGCGGGCCTGAAGCGCCGGACGGTAGTCCCCGTCGTAGCCCGGCAAACCGGTGCCGGCGATCGCCTTGCCCTGGCGGGGATTCAGGATCGATCCGGCGACGGTGGCCGGCGCGCCTCCCGCGTTCAGGGCCCAGATGCGGTGCCCGTAGGTCTCGGAGACGTACACGACGCCCCGCGCGTCCGCGGCCACGCCCGCGAGTCTGCCGAAGCTCTCGGTGCCCACCCCCGCCACGGTGACGACCCTGGCGTTGAGTAGGGAGAAGGGCGGGGAAAGCGCCGCCGTTCCGCTCTTCTCGGTCACGGCGTCGGTGGGGCTGATCCGGATCTGGACCGTGCGGTCGAGACCGCCGGCGTCGGCGAAGGCGTTCCAGAGGAATTCGTGCGTCGAGCCGCTGGACAAGGCGGCCAGGGCCGTCAGGCCTTCGGAGGAGCGGGAGGGCGCCTCGGAGGCGGTGTGGAAGGAGGCGCCCCCGTCGATGGAGTAGGCCACCTGGATATCGGCGGGATTCGATTCGGGATCGGCGAGGGTGTAGGCGATGGGTACGTTGCCGAAGGAGGTTCCGGGATCGGCGACGGCGGCGTCGGGCCCGGCGTCGGGGCGCCAAGTGAAGGGGGGGAAGACGTGGGAAGCGCCGGGCCTGCCTCCGGCGGATTCGCGGGGCGCAATCCGCACGGTGACGGTCCGGTTGTAGCCGGCGAGGTCGGAGGGCGCGTCCCAGACGAAGAGATGCGGAGTTCCTTCCGGCGACGTCGCGAGCGAGGTCTTGCCCTCGCTTCCGGCGCCTTCGAATTCCGTGCAGGGGGCGTAGGCCGCGGTGCCGCCGGCGGCGTATTCGACGTCCACGTCGGCGGGATCGCCCTCGGGATCGTGGAGTTGGTAGAAGAGCGTCACCTCCATCGTGGGCGAGACGGCGACGGCGTAGTCGGAGGAGGCGGCGGGAAGCCGGTTTTCCTCGCCGTCGTCCTCGTTGTCCTGGAGCCAGACGGCGAGGCCCGCGGCGCCCACGTAGGCGCACCCCGTCGTGAGGGCGGCAAGGACGGATCCCGCAAGGAGGAGTCGTTTCATGGGCTCACCTCATGGGGGGGGCCGTATCATGGTATCGCCGACGGGGCCGGCCCGCAAGGCGGGATCGCGGCCATTCTGGCCGCCGCTGGAATCTGAAATCTCCGTATCCGGTGACAGCGCGAAAGGATCAGCGCATGGGAAAAAATCCCCTCGCGAGCGGAAGCGGGGATTCCTTCAAAGCCGTTCAGCAAGCCGGCGGAAAATCCTCGGCCATCCGTTTGCGGAAGTAGTCCTGGACCTTCTCGTCCAGCCGTTTCGGGAGCCTCCTCTCGAACGGGAAGACGAAGGCCTTGGCCACGTACCGGTGGAGGAAGATCTCGATGAAGCGGCCGAGCATCTCGAGGTGGCTCGCGTCGAGGAACTCGATGGTGTCGGCGCGGGAGTGGGTGACGACGGAGGAGCCCCCGGTGCGCGCGAAGGCGATGCCGGGGATGCCCACGGCCCCGAGCGCGAGGCCGTCCGAGGAGAAGAGTTCCTCGCCCATGCGGGCGAAGGCCGGGCCGATCTCCGAGGAGAGGAGGCGCACGGCCGCCAGGAGGTTCTCGGGGCCCAGGCAGCGGGCGATGTTCGTGCCCAGGATCACGCCGTGCATGTCGAGGTTGACGCACAGGCGGTGGGCGAGCAGTTCGGTCCGGTCGAAGCTTTCCCGGAAGTCGGGATCGCGTCTCGCCTCGGCGTCCCTCGCGGCCAGTTGTTTCGCGTAGTGGATGGAGCCCTTGAGGCCGAACTCCTCGGACCCGAAGGCGATGAAGCGAAGCGTCCGTTTCGATCCGGACGCAGACAGCGCCCTCGCCAGCTCGAGCATGATGGAGACGCCGGAGGCGTTGTCCCCCGCGCCGGAGACGTGGCGGACGCTGTCCAGGTGGGCGCAGATCACGACGATTTCATGGTGTTCGGCGCTTCCCGGGAGCTCCCCCACGACGTTGATCGACCGGGCGTCCCGCTCCTCGCCCCGGGTCTCGACGCGGACCCGCTTCGCCTTGTTCTTGATCAGGTCCATGCCGTCCTCGTAGGCGATGCGGACCGTGGGGACGGACCCGTAGCGTTCCCGGTAGGGAATCCTGAGGTGGGTCCGCTTGGGCAGCACCCCCATCTGGTTCTCCACGGCGATGATGGCCCGGGGGCGCATGCGCATGGCCATCTCGTAGTACGCCATGGGAAGCCCCCCCACGAGCAGCCAGACCTTGTCGCGGAAACGGTCTTCCAGGTACTGGGGATGGGCCGTCTCCACGAAGGCGAGCTCGCCCTCGACCCCGCCCTCGGGGGAATTGGCGGCGAACAGCTGGGAGGCCGCGTTGATCCGGCGCGGCTCGCCGTCGAGAACCCACAGGGCCGTCTTCTTCTGCTCGTGCGTCCGCACCGGAAACGAGTCCGTGCTCACGTCGAGGCCGAAGGACTTCATCTGTCCGGCGATGTACTCGCCGGCCTGCTTCTCCGCCGGCGAGCCGCCCGGGCGGGGGCCGACCTCCTTGGCGAGAACCTGCAGGTGCTTGAACGCCTCCTCCCCCTGGAACTGCGTGCATTCCATGTTCCGATCTCCTCCTGTTCGCGTATCACGACGCACGGAGCGCCGAGGTCAAACCCCCCTTTTTGGCGCAACGGCGAAAAAAGTCAAGGGTTTTCGGGAAGGAGCGTTTCGCGGTGTCGGCAAGTCGTGAGCCTCTCTTCGGTTCCGTGGCGAGCCTTCCTGGAAAGACCCCGGGGTGACCCTCGAATGTCAAGTCCTCAGGGGGAGGCACGGGTTTTTTCGGGACCGTTCACCCCCGATCCATGGCAGGAGTGCAAGGGGGCTGCAGCATTTTGCATTGTCTGGTACCCGTCACCTGTGACCCGTGTTGGCCGTGCTTTGCCGGCACCGCATTGATGCAACCCACCGCACGGACGGGAACCGGGTGAGGGATGAGGGATGGGGGATGGGGGATGGGGGAATTGAGGGATTCAGAATTCTTGAATTTT
>CAZDSO010000177.1:0-10234 GCA_964508045.1 uncultured Planctomycetia bacterium
AGGCCGGAGCAGGCCGGCGGACCTCGAAAATGACTACAGCGCGAATACCTCATCCCGAGGCATCCGCGCTGTCGGCAAGTCATGGCCATATTTTCCTTTCCGTACCGCCGCTGAAATCTGGCATCTCCAGTCTGGAATCTAGGATCCCCGCCCGACATCACCCGAAAGCCGCCACAGCGCGAAGTGCTCGGATCCGAAATCCCTTGCTCCGCGGTGACGAAAGGGTAGAATCACGTTTTTGGATCTGGTTTTGAGGAAGAAGACGATGAGGCGCATGCTCAGTGTCATCGCGACCTGCTTGATGGCTGGGGTGATTCTTTGGGGTTGCCCGAAGAAGAGGGGGGCGGAATCGGTCACGGGTGGGCAATTGCCGAAGGGCAAGACGGTGCAGAAGCCGTGGGAGAAGTACAAGGGCGAGATTCCGGACCTGAAGTTCGGCGAATTCGACGAGTGGCAGGGCAACGACGACTTCGAGCCCTGGGGGGCGAAGGAGGCCAAGAAGGGGGGGACGATCCGCCTTCACTGGACATCGTACCCCACCACGCTTCGCACGGACGGGCCGAACTCGAACCTCATGCAGCTGAGCGACATCCACGGTTTGATGTACGAGAGCCTGATCGGGACCCATCCCACCACCATGGAGTTCATCCCGAGCCTCGCCAAGTCCTGGAAGATTTCGAAGGATCTCAGGACGTTCTGGTTCAAGATCGACGAGCAGGCCCGCTGGGCGGACGGCTCGGAGGTGACGGCCGACGACGTGCTGGCCACGTGGGAGTTCAAGACGAACCCCGACGTCAAGGATCCCTTCAACGTGATCGTATACGGAGAGAACTTCGAGAAGCCGGAGGTGATCGACAAGTACACGATCAAGGTGCACACGAAGAAGCTGAACTGGCGGCTGTTCCTCTATTTCGGTGGGATGCCCATCTATCCGGCCAAGGAGATCCGCATCCCCGGGGAGGAGTACCTGGAGAAGTACCAGTGGAAGCTGGTCACGGGGACGGGGCCGTACGCGCTGGACGACATGAAGAAGCAGGAGTGGTTGACGCTGAAGCGCCGGGACGACTACTGGGCCCGCAACGAGCCGTCCAACCAGGGGATGTACAACTTCGACAAGATGAAGTTCATCGTGGTCCGGGACAGGGAACTGGTGTACGAGAAGTTCAAGAAGGGCGAGTTCGACTACTACCTGGTGGGCAAGGCGCAGCGCTGGGTGGAAGAGATGGACTACGCGGAGATCGAGAAGGGGTGGATCCAGAAGCGCAAGATTTACACAGAGGCCCCGGTCGGCTTCGCGGGCTTCGCCTTCAACATGCGCAAGCCCCCCTTCGACGACATCCGGGTTCGCAAGGCCTTCACCTACCTGTTCAACCGCGAGAAGCTGATGGACAAGCTCTTCTTCAACGAGTACGAGTATCTGGACTCCTACTATCCCTTCCGCGTCTGGGCCAACCCGGACAACCCCAAGATCCGCTACAATCCGCCCAAGGCCAAGAAGTTGCTTGCCGAGGCGGGTTGGAAGGAGCGCAACAAGGACGGCTGGCTGGTGAAGGAGGACGGGGAGATCTTCGAGATCACCCTGGAGTACGGGATCGAGGACTGGAAGCGGATCTGGACGGTGGTCCAGGAGGACTACAAGAAGGCGGGCATCAAATTCAACCTGAAGCTCACCGACTGGCGGACGACCTACAAGAAGGTGCAGGAGCGCAGTTTCACGATCACCTACCAGAGCTGGGGGGCGATTCTTTTCCCCAATCCGGAGAACCAGTGGCTCTCCAAGCTGGCCGACGAGAAATACAACAACAACCTGACGGGTTTCAAGAACGAGCGTGTGGACGAGCTGTGCGAGCTCGAGAAGAAAACGATGGATCTTCAGGAACGGGTCCGGCTGATCCGGGAGATCGACAAGATCGTCTTCGAGACCCATCCCTATGCGCTCGGGTGGTCATCCAACTTCAACCGGATCCTTTTCTGGTACTACATGGACCACCCGGACTACTACTTCACCAAGACCGGCGACTACCGCCAGATCAAGACGCTTTGGTGGTTCGATCCGGATAAGCGCAAGGCCCTGGAAGAGGCCCAGGGCAGCTGAGCGGCCTTCGGCGGGGGAGGGGGCGGCTGATCCGCAGGGCGCGCGGAAATCGTGAAACCGACGGGAAGGAGGTTCGGGCTCCATGCACGGGATGATGACCTATTTCATCCGGCGGGTGCTGCTCATCCCCGTGACCTTCGTGTGCATCACGCTGATGGTCTACTCGATCCTGCGCATCGTCCCCGGGGGGCCGATCGAGCAGGCCCAGCTCCAGATCAAGCAGGCCATGATGCAGGAAGGCGGGGGCGCCGGCGGGGGTGACATGACGGGGGATCTCCAGATTCCTCAGGACGCCATGGACGCCCTCAAGGAGTATTACAAGCTCGACAAGCCCGTCCTGGTGGGCTACCTCTACTGGCTCTGGGGCGTGCTTACCGGGAACTTCGGGACGTCCTACATCCAGGGCGACCCGGTGCTCAAGGTCATCGGCTCCAAGATCCCCGTCTCCATCTGGTTCGGTCTTTCCGGCTACATCGCCACCTGGCTCATTTGCGTGCCGCTGGGGATCTTCAAGGCTTTGAAGCACCGCTCCGTTTTCGACACGGGGTCCTCCATCCTCGTGTTCCTCGGCTATTCGGTGCCCGGCTTCGTGGCCTGCATGATCCTCCTGGTGCTCTTCGGCGGGGGCTCCTACTGGGACCTGGTGCCGCTGGGGGGCTTCCAGAGCCAGAACTTCGCCGAGATGGGTTTCTTCGAGCAGATCCTGGACCGGGCGCACCATATGTTCGTGCCGGTCATCGGTTACCTCATCACTGGATTCGCCCTGATGACCATCCTGATGAAGAACTCGCTGCTGGACAACCTGGGGGCGGACTATGTGCGCACGGCCTTCGCGAAGGGGCTCTCGGAGCGCCGGGTGATCTTCATGCACGCGCTCCGCAATTCCATGATCCCGATCACCGCGGGGATCGGCCACGCACTGGGTCTGTTGTTCGCCGGCTCCTTTCTCATCGAGAAGACCTGCAACATCCCCGGCATGGGCCTTTTGGGCTACATGTCCATCATCCAGCGCGACTACCCCATCATCCTGGGCGTGCTGGTCATCGGGGTGCTGCTGCGCCTCACCGGGAACATCTTCTCGGACATCGTGTGGGCCCTCATCGATCCCCGGATCCGCTTCAGCTAAGGAGAGGACATCGTGTCGGCTGCGTGGACCATTTTCACCGTGATCTACATCCTCGCGGCGGGGTTCCTCTTCACCCACAAGCTGCTGCCCTTTCTGGTGACGAAGGCCGGAAGGGCGATGGGCTTCAAGATGGAGATGTCGCCCATCTGGGCCAAGCGCATCGCGCGCTTCAAGCGGATCAAGCGCGGTTACTACGCCTTCCGCATCATCACCACGCTCTTCGTTCTCTCCTTCTTCCTCGAGCTCATGCTCAACAACCGCCCCATAGCCATCCACTACCAGGGAAAGACCGCCTTTCCCGCCGTCAAGGAGTGGCTGCATTCCGTGCTTTTCTTCACCGACGTCACCTACTTCCAGAAGAAGAGCGAGTGGGGCCAGATCGGCGAGAGCGAGGTGGACTACCGCCGGTTCAAACGCTACAGCAGGGATCCCGACGACTACGCCGCCGACATCGCCGAGATGCGCAAGGAGATCGAGGGAAAGCCCGCTCCACGGAAGGAGGACTCCTACTACCAGTGGGAGAAGTACCAGAAGACGAAGGAGAAGATCGAGCAGCACGAGGCGCTCTATGAGACCTTCAAGGACGGCAGCGCATGGTGCGTCATGCCGCTGTACCCCTACTCCTGGAGCGAGCACCTCCTCGACCTTCCCGACCGCCCCCCCACCTCGCCCGACTGGCAGCACCCCTTGGGAACCGACGACTCCGGCCTGGACGTCCTGCCCCAGCTCGCCTACGGATTCCGGATATCCCTGCTCTTCGCCCTCCTCGTGGCCGCGATCGGGTATTCGATCGGCGTCATCGTGGGCGGCGTGATGGGCTACTACGGGGGATGGACCGACATCCTCGTCCAGCGCTTCATCGAGATCTGGTCCTCCGTCCCCTTCCTGTTCACCATCATGATCATCGCCTCCATCATTCAACCCCAGTTCCTTCACCTGGTGATCCTGCTCATCATCCTCCGAGGGTGGATCGGCATCACCTACACCATCCGCGGCGAGTTCTACCGGGAGAAGGCCCGCGACTACGTCCAGGCCGCCATCGCCATGGGCCAGGGGGACTGGAAGGTCATGACCCGCCACATCCTCCCCAACGCCCTGGTCCCCATCGTCACCTTCGCACCCTTCGGCATCGTGGCCTACATCGGCTCCCTGGTCTCGCTGGACTACCTCGGATTCGGCCTCCCCGTCGGCACGCCCAGCTGGGGGGGCCTCCTCAACCAGGGCATGAAGCATGTGCTCCATTATCCCCATCTGATCCTCATCACCGCCGGCTCCTTCTCGGCCACGCTGTTCTGCGTCGTCATGATCGGCGAGGCCGTGCGCGAGGCCTTCGACCCCAAGGTGTTCTCGAGATTGAGATGACCGACAACGGAAGAAAAAAACTGGTCGAGATCAAGAACCTCAAGACCTACTTCGACGTCGAAGGGCGCGTCGCCAAGGCCGTCGACGGCGTCGATTTCGACATCTACGAGAACGAGGTCTTCGGGCTCGTCGGCGAGTCGGGCTGCGGGAAGTCCGTCACCGCCTACTCCATCCTGCGCCTCATCCCCAACCCCCCCGGCTGGATCGAGGACGGCGAGATCCGTTTCCGAGGAAAAAACCTCATGGACCTCCCCCTGGAGGAGATGCGCAAGATCCGCGGCGCCGACATCTCCATGATCTTCCAGGAACCCATGACCTCCCTCAACCCCGTCTTCTCCATCGGATGGCAGGTCAAGGAGGCCCTCTGGTACCACGAACCCGCCCTCAAGAGGGACAAGGACGAACTCACCCGCCGCGCCGTCGAGATGCTCGACAAGGTCGGCATCCCCGGCGCCGAACGGCGACTCAAGGAATTCCCACACCAGTTCTCGGGAGGCATGCGCCAGCGCGTCATGATCGCCATGGCGCTCGCCTGCAACCCCGCCCTGCTCATCGCCGACGAGCCCACCACCGCCCTCGACGTCACCATCCAGGCCCAGATCCTCGACCTCATGCTCAGCGTCAAGGAAAAGACCGGCGACGCCGCCATCCTCCTCATCACCCACGACCTCGCCGTCATCGCCGAAACCTGCCAGCGCGCCGCCGTCATGTACGGCGGCAAGATCCAGGAGATCGCCGACATCGAGGACCTCTTCGAGGAGCCGCTCCATCCCTACACGCGAGGCCTGCTCCGCTCCCTGCCGCGGCCCGACCTCGAGACGAAGGGCAAGCGCCTCCCCACCATCCGCGGCATCGTCCCCAGCGTCATGGCCTTCCCACCAGGGTGCAAATTCAACACCCGGTGCGACGAAAAGATCGACATCTGCGAGAAGGAGGAACCCGGACTCGTCGAGGTGAGACCCGGACACTGGTGCCGATGCCATTTGGTGAAACCGGAAGGGGGTGTCCAGGCGTAGAGATTGCAGATTTCAGCCAGCAGATCAGGAAGTCCGCCAAATCAGTATCCAGCCAGATCGTCCAGGGGTACGCCCTCCGGAAGGACAAGCTGGAGAGGAATCGGGACCTGGACTTCAGCGCACCGAAAAACTGAGATCCGAGGACTGAAATCTGACGACTGAAATCTGAAATCTGAAATCTGAAATCGAAAATCCCATGGAAGACAATCCAACACAAAACGGTTCCGCAGGCAACGGCTTCCTCCTGGAAGTGCTCGGCCTGAAGGTCTACTACCCCATCCACGGCGGCATCCTCATGCGCAAGGTCGGGGACGTGAAGGCCGTCGACGGGGTCTCCTTCGCCATCAAGACGGGCGAGACGATGGGACTCGTCGGCGAGTCCGGCTGCGGGAAGACCACCGTCGGCAAGGCCATCATCAACCTCGTGCGCCCCACCGAGGGCCAGGTCCTCTTCCACTCCCCCGACAAGGGGCGCGTCGACCTGGCGCCGCTGAGGCGCAAGGAGATGCGACCCTTCCGCGCCGACATCCAGATGATCTTCCAGGACCCCTACTCCTCGCTCAACCCCCGCATGAGCGTCGGCGACATCGTGGCCGAGCCGCTGACCATCCACGAGCGCCACCTGACCCGCGAGGAGCGCCACGAGCGGATCGTCGAGGTCCTCGAGAAGGTGGGCTTGACCGAGGAACAGAGCTTCCGGTACCCCCACGAGTTCTCCGGCGGGCAGCGCCAGCGCGTCGGCATCGCGCGGGCGCTGGCCACCAACCCCGACCTCGTGATCTGCGACGAGCCCGTCTCCGCCCTCGACGTCTCCATCCAGGCCCAGGCCATCAACCTGCTCCAGGACCTCCAGGAGGACCTCGATCTGACCTATCTCTTCATCGCCCACGACCTCTCCGTGGTCGAACACATCTCCAGCCGGATCGCGGTGATGTACCTCGGCGACATCATGGAACTCGGGGACTCGCAGGAGATCTACCGGAACCCGATCCACCCCTACTCCCGCGCGCTGCTCTCCGCCGTCCCCCTTCCCGACCCCAAGCGGAGGGACAAGGACCGCATCATCCTCACCGGCGACGTCCCCAGCCCCATGGCCAAGCCTTCCGGCTGCTCGTTCCGCACCCGTTGCCCGGAAGCCGACGACGCCTGCAAGGAGCAAAAGCCCGAACTCCGGGACCTCGGCGGAGAGCGCTACGTCGCCTGCCTGAAACGGTCCTGAGCCGTTCGCGCTGTCGCCGACTACAGATTTCAGCCGTCAGATTTCAGACGCGGAATAAAGTGTTGGCCGCACTCCCCCCGTCCTTGCGTCTTTTACGAAAAAAAAAGTGCCCGTCGAAAACCGCGTCCCGTCCCGGACACGGATCCTCCCTCCGGCCCTCAGATCGCTACCGAAACGCCGGATTCCACCTGTTCCCCGGTTTCCGATTCCGGAAACGCCCTCGCCGGGGGCGCCGATTATCTTTTGACGTCGGCGTGCAGAAGAGCAGCCTATAGGCGTCGCCGGATGCGACCGCGGAAACGGGATGAACCCTGGTCAGGGGCGCGCGGGCCCCTGTGTGCGAAAAGAGCAAACCGCTGCATCCTTCGAGGATTTTTTCCATGAACATCGTGACGCGTGCATGCATCGCGGCCCCGGGTCTCTCGACGGCGAGGTTCGCGAGGACCGGTTGGCTCGTCCTCCTTCTCTTCGGCTCGCTGCTGGCCGCCCCTTGCGCGGGGGAAGAGGAAACGTCCTTCTCCGTTTCCGGACGGCTCGTCACGCGGGAAGGTTCTCCCGTGCCCGCCTGCGGCGTGCGGATCGAGGCGAGGAAGACCGGCCTGTTCGAGGAGGCGGAGAAGACGCCATCCATGGGAACGCATACCGATGGAGAGGGCCGCTTCGTTTTCGAGGCCTTGCCGAAAGGGATCTATGGCTTGAGGTTCCTCCCCGCGGGCGAAGCGGGCGGCGTGTTCCGGTTCAAGACGCAGTACGCCGACATCCTGTCGAGCAACCTTCTCCTTCTCGGCGAAGACGTCCGTCTCGGAGATCTGACCCTCTTCAAGACGGGGCTGATCATCACGGGCGCCGTCTATCTGAACGGGAAGGCCCTCGAGGGCGCGGAGGTGTTCTATCTGGACAAGCGGAGGTTCGAGGGCCGCGCGAGGGCGGAAGGGGCCGTCTCCTCGACGACAAGCGGAAAGGACGGACGCTTCACGCTGAAGATTCCGGGTTTCGTCCCCGGCGAGCGGGTCCACGTCGCGGCCCGGTACGCGAGACGGCGTCAAGACGCCGAGAGCGAGACCGTGCGGTGGGGCGTGGAGAGCCGGTGGATCGGGGATCCGTGGCGGACGGTGATCATGGACGTCCATTGCAGCGCCGCGGTTTGCGACATCGCCGGCTCGGTCGAGGACGGGCGGGGAGAAGCCGTGGAAGGCGCGCGGGTGTTCCTGTTCCATCCCGGCATCGATTCCCCCTGGTGCTGGATTCCCGGCGTCCAGACGGACGAGGCGGGGCGTTTCCGTTTCGCGGATGTCGCGCCGGGCACGTGGAGACTCGTCGTTCTCGGCGAGGGCGCGCGGCGTTCGCAAAGGACGCTGCATGTGCAGGGGGACGAGAAGAAGGAGGTCCGCGTGGTTCTGGAGGAGGCCGGGACGGGAAGCGTTTCCTTCCGGCTGGACTACGACAGCGAATGGGGACGATTCAAGGAGATCGTGGCCAAGACATCCGCGCTGCGGAAGGACGCTCCCGCGACCTACGGGGTCTATGCGCTTTCGGAGGAGGGGGAATTCTCGAGGCCCGTCGTCCCCCTGGCGATCGTCGAGGTCCGGGACCGGATCGAAACCGTCGAGATCTCCGGCTTCGAGCCGGGCACCCACCGGCTCATGGCGCTTCCCGTCGAATCGGTCGGCGATCCGCCCGGATCCGACACGACGTACCAGATCGGTCGCCACCCGCGGGAGCGGTACGTGCCCGTGGGCGCGGCGAGCGCCAGGATCGTCATCGGGCCCTTCGAGATATCGGAGGGGAAGACCACGGAACGGCACGAGGTGCCCCGGGTCACCGCGAAGCGGATATCGGAATATTCGTCGAAGATCCCTCCGTTCGTCGAGGTTCCCGCGTTTTTCGTGAAGGAGACCAAGCGGAGGATGGTGGAAGACATGGAAAAACGAAGCGGAAAGAAGTAGCAGGAACGCGAGGAGGCTTCATGAAATCCGGGTTTCCTTCCCGTCACGTGTCCAGGGCAAGACCGGAGTCCTTGTTCCCGGCCGTCGGCTGGATCGCCGTCCTGGCGGTGCTGGCCGCCGCTTCGGCCCCCGCGCAGTCACGCGGGGAAGAGCCGGCGGAATCCTTCTCCGTCACCGGAAGGCTCGTCCGCCCGGGGGCAGAGCCCGTCCCCGGCTGCACGGTGGCCTTGAGCCCCCGCAAGACCGGCAAGTACCCCCGGGCCGAGCAGGCGGAAAAGCGCGAGGGCCGGACGGACGCCGACGGACGATTCCGCTTCCCGGATCTGCCCCGGGGCTTCTACACGCTCGCGTTCTCGCCCGGAGGCGAGCCCGGGGGCGTCTTTCGCCTGCGCACCCGCTTCGACCACGTCTTTTCCAGCGGATTCTTCGTGCTGGAGGACCTGGATCTGGGCGAGGTCCCGCTGGAGGCCCGCGGGATCAGGATCGAGGGCCGGACGCTCGTGGAAGGCGTTCCGCGGAAAGGCTGCGAAGTGTTCGCCCTCGATCCGAAGTTTCCCGACGGGGTCCTTCGCGTTTCTTCCGGAGAGGGAGGGAAATTCGCGCTGGAGATGCCTTCGTTCCGCCGGGGCGAGCGCATACGGCTCGTGGCCCGGGGGGGCGTCGAGGCGGTGTACGGGGAGAGCAGGAATTTCGAGGGCTTTTTCCTCGGCTACGCGGCGATCGAGCAAGCCGTCCCCTGGTCCACGGCCGAGACGGACATCCGCCTCTACGCGCAGAAGGAAACCCTCGAGGGCGAGGTGACCGACGGGGCGGGCGAGCCGGTGGAGGGCGCCCGGGTCTACTTGTATCCGGCTTCCGCGGACGCCTCCCATTGCTGGGTGCCTCCCGCCCGGACGGGGGAGGACGGGGCGTTCCGGTTCCGGAAGATGATTCCCGGCCGGTGGAAGGTGGCCGCGGCCGGCGACGGGGGGCTCCGGGCCTGGCAGACGGTGGACGTCCAGCCCGGCGAGAAGAACCGCGTGTCCGTCCCGTTGCGAACGAGCCGTACGGGGTCTCTCCGGTTCCGGCTCAACTACAAGAGCTACCGCTTCGAGGACTTCGCGAAGGCGGTCGAGGAAAAGCCGCTGCGCGAGACGGCGCTCTTCGGGGTCTACTACGCCACGCCCGGCGGCGCGCTCCTGCTTCCCCGGGAACCGGTCGGATTGATCCGCGTGCGCGACCGCGTTCCCGAGACGGTCATCCGGGGCGTTCCTCAAGGCGTGCACTGTTTCCGGGTGATCCCTCTCGAGGAGAAGTCCGGCCTCGATCCCGCGGAATGCTCGTGGGACGAGACGTTCCGGTTTCGATTCCATCCCGTGGAGACGCATGTTCCCCTGGGCGGGCTGTCCGACCACGTGCCGGTGGGGCCGGTCCACGTGCAGAAGGGGAAGGAAACCCGCTGGTCCGGTCTTCCGGGGGTCTACGCGGAGG
>CAZDSO010000178.1:0-10221 GCA_964508045.1 uncultured Planctomycetia bacterium
GCGGGCTGGAAGCCCGCGATCCCACATGCGATGACCGGGAAGGACTCGATGGCGGACGCGGGGGGCGGGCTGGAAGCCCGCGATCCCACATGCGATGACCGGGAAGGTCTCGATGGGGAAAGGACCGCGGGCTTCCAGCCCGCAGCACCTCTATTCCGAAGAAGCTGATGGAAACCTGCGGAAGGAGAGAAACTGTTGAGTCGGGAAATGCTTGAACACCTGATGGAACAGATTCCTGAATTGGAGGAGCGATTCAAGCGCGCCCGCGATCGAGGAAACTGGGAAGAGGGCGTCGATTGCTTGAAGGAGGCGGTCAAGGTCCAGCAAGCGCTTAGCGTACATTATTTTGAGCGAAGGCGGCAAAGTAAGAAGAAAGGAAACGAGAAGGATGCCCGCTGGGCCGAACAAGAAGGGAAGAGAAGGCTGGAAAAAGCCGAGGAATGGAATCTGAAAAGGAAACAGATCGAGGAAAGACAGGCCTTTCCCTCCAGAGAAAAAAAGGAGGAAGCCGAGGAAGGCGGCGACCCGGACAAGAACGCCGAGTGGCTCCTCAAGGAACGCCCCCAGGTCTCCTTCGACGACATCGCCGGACTCGAAAACGCCAAGGAGCAGATCCGCATCCGCATGGTCTACCCCTTCCTCAACCCCCAGCTCGCGAAGAAGTACGGCGTCAAGACCGGCGGCGGCATCCTCCTCTACGGCCCCCCCGGCACCGGAAAGACCATGCTCGCCCGCGCCGTCGCCTCCGAGATCGACGCTTCCTTCTTCACCGTCCGGCCCTCCGAGATCATGAGCAAGTGGGTCGGCGAGTCCGAGCAGAACATCCGGCGGCTCTTCAAGGAAGCCCGCGAAAACCCCGCCTCCATCATCTTCATCGACGAGGTCGAGGCCCTCCTGCCACCCCGCTCCGAGGACGCCCCCGCCGTCATGAAACGACTCGTCCCCCAGATCCTCGCCGAACTCGAAGGCATCGACTCCGAGGGAAAGAACCCCCTCCTCTTCGTCGGCGCCACCAACGAACCCTGGAACATCGACGCCGCCATCCTCCGCCCCGGACGCTTCGACGAGAAGATCCACATCCCCCTCCCCGACCCCGTCGCACGGCGCGAGATCCTGCGCATGAACCTCGCCGACAAGCCCCTCGTCGACGTCGACTTCGACGCCCTCGTCGAACGAACCGAGGGCTACTCCGGCGCCGACATCCGCCACCTCTGCCAGAAGACCGCCAACACCGTCTTCCTCGAAGCCGTCCGCTCCGGCGAGGAGAGGGACATCACCATGGACGACTTCGACAAGGTCCTCGCCACCCTCCACCCTTCCGTCACAAACGCCGTCCTGGAACGCTTCGACGCCTTCGCCTCCGGGAAGGACCCCTCCTGAATCGGCTTCGCCGATTCAGGAGGATTGGAGATTTCAGAAAGCAGGTTTCAGTCGAAAGCGTTGCATAGACGGGTTGCCGAAGAACGCCACAGAGGCGCGGAGACACGAAGAATCTGGAACGCAGTCAGCCATGAGCCTTTGGCTCTCCCAAAAACCATGAAAATTTGGAGCGATGTGGCTCGCCGGGAGGCTCGCCCTCCAAGGTGGTCATCGATTCGAGTTTTAAATGATTTTTCGGAAAAGGCCTTTTCATGTTGATCAGGGAGTGCGTAAATCGCCTCCCGCCGGTTTGGCGCGCCGCGCCGCCCTGCCGCTTCGGGAAACCTTTCCCGCTTCTCCGGCATAGAAAAGGGCGGAAGATCGTCCCTTTCCGCGAAGATCCGATTGAAAATTCCTTTCAGTGTCCTGCGAAAGCGCTTTCTTCGATCCAAAAGATACCTTTGTTCCTCTCCGAGACCCCGGGCCCGGGAAGGGCCTCTCCCGAGCGATCCGGCCCGAAGCGGCGCCCGAACCGCCCTCGAAAAAAGATCATAACCCCATTCAGGGAGTGGGGTTGCGCGATATTGGCCGGCGTCGTCGGGCGGAAGTTTTTCAGGGCGGTCCGCCCATCGTCCTCGCCGGCCCGGCGCCCCCTACCTCGGTGGCCCGGGATTTGCGAAACTGGAAGCTGGACTCTTTCGCGAAGAGGAACCGCGTGTTCGTCTGGAGAAAAATCGACCGCATCCTGAGGGGAAGCGCCATGGAAACGAGAGAACCCGTCCGCGCCGGCTCGTTCTATCCGGCCGGCGCGAAGGCCTGTGCGGAACAGGTCGACGCCTTCACGGAAGGGCCGGCGTCGCCGGTCGCGGACCCGCTGGGCGGGATCGCCCCCCACGCGGGGTGGGTCTTTTCGGGCCCCACGGCGGGCAAGCTGTTCAAGGCCCTGAAGGATTCGGGGGAACCGTTCTCCTCCTTTCTCTTCTTCGGGGCGGTGCACGCGGCCTTCCTGGAAGGCGCGGCCCTCTATCCGGGAGGGGCGTGGCGCACGCCGCTCGGCGAGGTGAAGGTGGACGAGGCGCTGAACCGGGCTCTGCTGGAAAAGGGCGACGGGCTGATCGGGGCGGATGGGGAGGCGCATCGCGCCGAACATTCCGTGGAGGTGCTCGTTCCATTCGTGCAGAGGCTGTTTCCGGAGGCCTCCATCGCGGTCGTGGCGACGCCGCCGTTTCCGCGGGCGCCGGAAGCGGGGCGGGCGGCCGCGGAGGCGATCCGGTCGCTCGGGCGATCCGTGGCGGTGGTGGCCTCCACGGATCTGACGCACTACGGCCGCTCGTTCTACGGCTTCGCGCCGAAGGGGACGGGGGAGGAGGCGTTGCGCTGGGTGAAGGAGGAAAACGACGCCCGGGTGATCGAGAAATTCACGGCGCTGGACCCGGAGGGGATCCTGCAGGAAGCCGCCTCGCACCACAACGCCTGCGGGGCCGGCGCGGCGGCGGCCGCGGCGGCGTGCGCGCGGGGGCTGGGCGCGAAGCGCGGGGTGCTTCTGGAGTACACGACCAGCCACGACGTCCGGCCTTCGGGGCCGCCGACGGATTTCGTGGGGTACGCGTCGGTGGCGTTCGAGGGGGGAGGGAGAGATGCATGAGGGGAAGGTTCGCCGGGGCGACCGGGTCTCGGAGTACATTCTCGAGGAGAAGATCGGCGCGGGGGGGTTCGGCGAGGTCTGGAAGGCCGTGCACGCCCACCTTCCCGACGAGGTGGCGGCGGTCAAGATTCCCACGAACCCGGACTTCATCGAGAACCTCCGCCGGGAGGGCGCGATCCTCCACGCGCTGAGGGGGAGGCACATCGTCGAGGTGAAGGGGCTGGACCCCTACGCGGATCCGCCGTACCTCGTGATGGAATACGTGTCGGGCAAGAGCCTGCGCGAGCTGATGGCCGGCGCCGGCTCCTTCCCCCCCGAGGACGCGCTTCCCATCTTCCGCCAGTGCCTGAAGGCGCTGAAGGAGGCCCACGCGCGCGGCGTGATCCACCGGGACGTGAAGCCGGAGAACATCCTCATCGATCCCGGCGGGTGCGTGAAGCTGACGGACTTCGGGCTCGGCCGCGCCCGGGAGGCGGCCGCCTCGGAGGTCCTCCAGTCCGGCGCCCTGGGGACGGTGGGCACGGCCGCGGGCATCGCCGGGACGCTTCGCTACATGTCGCCCGAGCAGCGGGAAGGCGCGCCGGTGGATGCGCGAACCGACCTCTACGCCCTCGGGATGATCCTGTTCGAGATGCTCTCCGGCGACATTCCCCAGGGCGCGGAGAAGCCCTCGGACATGCGCAAGGACCTCCCGCCGTGGGTGGACCGGGTCTTCTCTGGCTGCTATACGCGCCTCGAGAAACGGTACGCGGACGCCGGGGCGGCCCTCGAGGATCTGGACGGGCACTTGCGCCAGGGACGGAAGAAGGAGCCGCGTCCCGACATCGTCTATCTGGACGAGATGAAGGTCTCGCCTCCGCCTCCCGTGGCGGTCCGTTCCGCCCGGCCGCGCCCCCCGCTCTGGATGCTCCCCTTCTACGGCCTGCACGCTCTCGGGGAGACGTTCGCCGACGGGGTGAAGAAGCAGGTCCGCTCGCTCCAGCAGGGGGAGGGGACGGCGCTGATCGCCGTCGCGTTCCTGGCCCTGCTCGCGGTGGGGGCGCTGGTGGTGCTGGCGGGAGGCGGGGCCCCGCTGAAACGGGCCTCCTCCCCGGCCGCTTCCCGGAAGCCGCGGGCGGCCGCGAGCGAGGCGGCCCGGCTGTTCGAGGCGTACGAGGCCCTCCGGGACGCCTGCCGGCGGGACGACTGGAAGGGGGTCTGGGCGGGCCTTTCGGAGGACGCGAAGTCCCGGATCGCCTACACGAACGGAAGCGACCGGGAGGCATACAGCCCGGAGGGGGAATGGCAGATTCTCCGCGGGCTGATGCGGATCCTGCCGGGAGCCGATCCGCCGGAGCCGGTGGCGCTCTTGCAGGCGGAACCGGGTCCGGGGCGGCGGGTCGAGGCCTGGACGGTTTCGGAGCATCAGGGTATCGTGAAAATCGGCCGTGTGGGCTCCTTGTGGGTGAAGCAGGGCGGGGCGTGGAAGCTGGACCGGGAAGCGTCGGCGCGTGAAGCGAGGCCGGCGCGGGAGACGCCCGGCGCGAGATCGGGGCGGTGACGATGGCGCGATTCGACATGGACCGCTGGCTGGACGACGCCGACAAGATCGGCGCGCGGTTCGCCTCCAGCGACCTGCGGGGCGGGCTCGGGTTCGGGCTCTTCTCCCCGGACCGCATGAAGGTCCCCGAGGGCGTGAAGGCGCTGGTGAAGTACGAGGACGGCTCCTCGCGCCTGATCGGGGCGGGGGAGGATGCGGTCGGGTCCTTCCGGGCCGTGGTCGTGAAGACGCACGCGGTCCCCCTGTCGTTCCGGATCGAGGAGGTCCTCTCCGCGGACGGGTATCCCTTCGTCTTCACGGCGGTGGCCGAGGTGACGGCGGACTGCGCCGACGCCTCGTCGATGAAGGACTTCACGGGCGCCTTCGTCGGCCGCGACGGGGCGGCGGACCGCCGCGAGGTCCTGGCGGCCCTTCTTCCCGAGGCGGAGGAGGAGGTCCGGAACTACGTCGCGTCCCGGACGGCCGAGGCGCTCACGCGCGGGGACCGTTCCTCCGAGATCGAGGCGCGCTGGCGGGAGGTCCTGAAGAAGACGCTGTTCGAGTCGGGGCTGGTGCTGGAGGAGGTCCATTCGGTCCGGTTCGAGAGCGAGGCGTTCGACCGCGTCCTCGAGGACAAGATCGAGGCGACGGTGGAGGGCGAGCGTGCCCACCGCCTCCAGATCATCCGGGAAGCCTGGCTCAAGGACCAGAAGGAGGAACTCCTCAGCAACCGGGAGGTCCAGGACCTGATGCGGGCGCTGGAGCACGAGGGCGCGCTCAAGGAGATCGAGCGCCGGAAGGAGAAGATCCTCGCGGAGAAGGAGCTCCAGCGGCTGGCCCAGGAAGCCTCCGAGGAGCGGCTGGCCGACGAGGCCCGCCGGGCCTCGAACCTGATGAAGGTCCTGGAAGAGGCCGGGTTCAAGAACGTCCTCGACAAGTACATGGAGATCGCCCGCCCGGGGATGAAGGGGGCGTCCGCCCCGGGCACGGGGCTGGACCCGGAGCTCCACGGCGTCGAGGCGGGGAGGACGGAACGGCTCCTGTGCGCCGCGGGCAAACGCCTTCTGTCCTGGACGCCGGGCGAGAGCGCGCTCGCGCCCTACCGCTCCTTCCAGGCGGAGTCGCTCGGGATGCTGCGTTCGGTTTCGATGTGCCGGCGCGGGGGGACGACGCGGGTCGCGGCCGGGGCCCAGCACGGCGTCTACCTCGTCGAGGCGGGGGCGCCGACGCGGTCCTTCGCCATCCCGGGGGCGGGAAAGCAGCGCGGCGGGGTGAACGCCGCTTGCCTGTTCGGCGACGCCCTGTTCGCTTCCCACTCCGACTTCGGCCTCGTCCGCTGGCGGCTCGGGGACGGGGAGGAGGGGGCAACGGAGGGCGAGATCGTGCGCCCCGACCTGACCGGCGGGAAATCCACCTGCCGGGGGGTGCAGATCGGCCCGCTCGACCGGCTGCTCTTCGCCGCGGGCGAGGAGGCGATCTCCCTCCTGCCGGAAAGCCTGGACGGGACCCCCACCCTTTTCCAGGGAAGCGGGGACGCGATCACCGCGCTGGTGTCCACGGAGCGGTCCCTGTTCGCGGGGACGGCGGGCGGGGACGTCCTGCGGTGGGAGTTCACCCTCCCCGACGCGGACCCCGTCCGGGAGATCGCCCGGCGTCCCGATCCCGTCTTCATGCTCAAGACCTGTGCGATCGGCGGGCGCCCCCATCTCCTGGCGGCCTGGAAGAGCTACGCCGTCCTCGCCAAGGCGCTCGAATCGGACACCGAGGTCTCGTATCCGAGCGAGGCGAGGATCCGCTGGACCGACGGGGCGGACGACTACCTGTACGGGGTGGATCGCGAGGGGCGGCGCCTCTACCTGTGGGAAGCGGGGAATCCCCGGGCGAAACCCATGGTGCTTCGCTCGCAGGAGCGCATCCAGGACCTCGCGGTCCAGCGGAAAGGCGACGAGGCTGCCGGGGAAGTCTTGTAGGGACGGACGCGAGTCCGTCCGAGGCTGCTGGCTCGGGAGGGCCCTCGCCCTCCAAGTCGGCTCCGATGAAATGGATTTCGAGATGGCCTACAAGGCAGTGCAGGCGGGCGACCGCGTGGGCGAGTTCGTCCTCGAAGAGATGCTCTGGGAGGGAGAGGACCGGCAGGTCTGGCGGGCCGGGCACCACCTTCTCGGGTCCAGCGCGGCGCTGAAGGTCGCGCGTTCGGAGACCGCCGCAACGACGATCCAGGCGAGCGGGATCGCGCAGCACCGGGTCCGCCACCCGCGGGTGGTCCGCGTCCTGGGGCTGGACCCCGATCACGACCCGCCCTATCTCGTGACGGAGTACCTGGAAAAGGGATCGCTCCGCACGCAGCTGGACGCGGGGGGGCCGCTTTCCTGGGGTGGGCTCGAGCCCCTTCTCCACGACGCGCTGGAGGGCCTCGAGGCCGTGCACCGGTCCGGCCGGGTCCACGGGAACCTGAAACCCTCGAACATCCTGATCGACGGCCGGGGGCGCGCGCGCCTGACGGATCTGGGGGCGCGGGAGGCGAAAGCGGAGGAGGACGATCTCCTGTCGGGCGTGTTCGGGGACAAGGAGGAGGCGTCCGGAAGCGGGGCGGGGGGAAGCGACCCGTACCGCGCGCCGGAGGCGAAGGCGGGAAGCGAGCCGACGGCGAAGGCCGACATCTGGGCGATGGGCCTGATCCTCTTCGAGGCGCTGACGGGCGAGACGCCCGCGGGAAGCGAGACGCTTTCGGAACGGGTCCCCGGCCTGCTCCCGCAGGTGGACCGCGCCTTCCGCCGGGCGTACACGCGGCCGGAGCGGCGCTTCGCGTCCGCAACGGAGTTCTCCGCGGCGCTCTTCGCCCCGCCGGAGGACGCGCCACCGATCCGGATCGTCTCGGCCGGGGCGCGATGCCGCTCGTGCGGGCACGTGAACCGCGTGGAGTACCGTTATTGCATCCGGTGCGGCGCGCCGCTGGGCGGCCCGTCCCGGCGTCCCGAGACGTCCCGTTGCCTCTCGTGCGGGAAGCCCCGGTACCGGGAGTACCGTTTCTGCCCGTGGTGCGGGGTGCGCTACGGGGGGAGGGGGAAGGGTTGAGGGCGAATGGGAAATCGGGATTTGGGATCGTCGTCGAAAGCGTTGTATTGGAGGGCGAGCCTCCCGGCGAGCCGTTGCCGGGGGCGCGGGCCCTGAAGTGGGAGCGTAGCGGTCTACTTCAGGGCGGGTCTCGCGCGCAGCACCCCTGGGCAGAACTTGCAAGAGAATTGGAAAGGCGCTCGCATGATCAAGAAGGGTTTTCTCATCGCCGCCGGGGTGCTCTGCTTCGTGCTGGCGGGCTACCTGATCTACCGGATCGCCAGGCCCTCGGGCGAGTACGGGCCGGAGCTCACGCCGTTGCGGATGCGGCTGGCGGAGGATCTGGTGCCGCAGGCGGTGAAGGATTTCCGGGGCCAGCTGCCGCCGGAGTTCTTCGAGGTGGTGCTCTTGCAGTTCCAGGGTCACCGCAACGCGGTGGACATCCGCAAGATGGTGGAGGAGCAGATCCGCCGGGACAAGGCGCTGCACATGAACACGATGGAGGAGGTGGCGGAGAAAGCGGAGGACGCGGAGGGGATGCTGGACAAGGTGAAGGGGTTCACGAAGGGGCTCGCGGAGAAGGTGGGGATCGGGGTCCCGGAACCCGGGGACGAGGTGAAGAAGGCCGCGAAGGAGGCGGGCATCGACGGCTACGTGGGGGCGGAGGTTTTCTTCCAGGAGGGCTCGCCGGACGAGGAATTCCTGCGCATCACGCTCTACGCCAACGACGTCGAGGGCAAGGAGATCCGCCGCAAGGACTACGAGGCGAGCCTCGACAAGTCGATCTTCGACCTCACCTACTACCGGGTGAAGGTCCGGGAGCTGGGCGTGGGATGGAAGCTCCTGATCTGGATCGTGTTCACGCTGGCGCTTCCCGTGGCGACTTTCTTCATCCCGGCGAAGGCCATCAAGTCCGAGTCGAACGGCGCGGTCCTCGCCGCGCTGGTGGGCTACACGGCGCTGGACGGCCTGGTGGCGCTGGCGCTTCTCGGCTTCAGCATCGGCGGGTTCTTCTCGTTCCTCTTCCTCCTCTGCGCGCTCGGCCTCGGCGGGTTCTACAACTGGGGCATGTTCACCGAGATCAGGGATTTCGTCTGACCTCCTTTTGGCTCGGGGGGACCCTCGCCCTCCAAGGCCGTTCCGATGAAATCGGTTTCTTGGCTTCAGGATTTGGTGTTTGAAATATCCGCGTAGCGGCGCTGTCTGTGGGAGGCGCCGTGAAGGGGCGATCCTGCCCAAGGCGGCGGCCTTCAAGACATCCTTTTCCGCGCCTCTTCCATGATCTTCTCGAGATCCTCCGGGTGCGGGTGTTCGCCGAAGAGCCGCAACAGGTTCTTGATGCTCTCGAAGACGATCCTGTACTCGCCCAGCTTCATGCGTACCCTGTACTCGTTGATCTTGTGAACCCACCACGACCGTCTTCCAGGTCTTGAGCCCCCCAGCATCCTGGCTTTGCACCGCAAGGATTTTTCCCACATGATCCTCGCCGTATGGACCATGCCTTGGGCGTGATCGGCGTCTCCGAGATCGTCGTAGAGGTAAAATGCATACTCGGGAAAGAGTGGTCCCATGTACTTCCTGTTCGCATCCATCATGTCGAGCAGGCGTCTTGCCGCATCCAGATCTCCTCTCTCCAGGAGTATGTCCAGCACGTCCCGGAACCTGGTTTCCAGATCTTTTGGAGAGTAAGGTTTCCAAGGGCCGTCCATGTATTCCGCGGCTTTTCTCTCGAAACGTCTCCGCTCGACCTGCAGCCCCCTCTCCGCGGCTTTCTCCGCCTTCCTCGTGAAATACGCCCTGGCCATGAAGTCCATTTCCAGACGGCGGCGGGCCCAGTGTTTTCCGCGCTCCTCCGGGGGCGTGCGGTCCAAGAGTCTGTTGATGTACCGCACCGTGTAGACGAGTCCGTCCGGTTTGTCCGTTTCGGCGAAGGCTCTCGCCCTGAGACAGAGCGCGTCGAAAACACGCTCTGGAAACCCGGCGTACTCGTGTTCATAGGCGTTCAGCACCCTGGCCACCTTCGACCACTCGCTCTTGCACGCATGGATCCGGCCCAGGAAAAGCCTGGCGATGGCGAGGTTCTCCCGTCGTCTCTGCATGTCCGTCCGCTTGTCCTCCTCCCGTTCCTTCTCAACGGCGTGGACGAGGGTGGGGAACAGGGGAAGAAGAAGGAGGAGGGTGCTCGCGAATGCGGTCCTTTTCATGGCGACCTCCAGATCCGCTGTGGACATGTTTCATTGTATCAGCAGCCGATTTTGAAAATTCGGGAAAAACCATGATCGGTGACCGCCTTGGAGGGCTAGCCTCCCGGCCCCAAACCAGGGCTCGCCAGGAGTCGTTCGACAGGCTCATGGCTGACTCCAGATTGCAGATTTCAGCGGCGGCAACCTCGTACGAGTCCACCCACCCACGCAACCCCACAACAACGCAACCACGGAATCCTTCGCGCCCCCTGGACCCGAGCCGGCCGGCACTCCACTTCGGTTTCGTGCCTGACTACGAGGTCAACCCCCTCCTGCGCGGTGACCTCGTAGTGAGCCACGGAGCCGGAGGCGGCGTGGCGGGACGCGCGCCGCCGGCGCCGTTTGTGGGAGGCGTGTGTCCCGCGGGCCGCGCGGGCTTCCGGCCCGGGACCCCGGCGATC
>CAZDSO010000179.1:0-10208 GCA_964508045.1 uncultured Planctomycetia bacterium
GTCCCGGGCCGGGTGTCCGCGTGGCCCGGAACACACGCCTCCCACAAACAGCACGGCGGTCCGCCCTGGAAATACGGGAGGTTTTCTGCATCATGGGAAGGCGATGGCAGCGTTTCCCTGGAGCCGCGCGAGATGGACATCCAGGCTATGGTCTTCGACATCGGGAACGTCCTCCTCGATTTCGATTTCGCCCCCCTCCTGGCCGAGGTGAGCCGGCGGACCGGCCGCCCCCCCGCGGACATCGCTTCCTGGTTCGCCACCACCGAACTCGAAAGCGCTTTCGAGAAGGGCCGCCTGGACCCGCAAACCTTCCATCAACGCGTGATGGAGGCCCTCGGGCTCTCCCTCCCCTTCGAGGCCTTCGTTTGCCTCTGGAACGACATCTTCACCGAGACCCCGGCCATGGAACCGCTGGTCCGGACCCTCGGAACCCGCTATCCCCTCTTCGCCGCCTCCAACACCAATCCCCTCCACCTCGAGCACGTCCGGAAACGCTTCCCCCTCCTCGAAACCTTTCGCGACGTCATCGCCTCCTGCGAGGTCGGGTCCCGGAAACCGGAGCCCGGGATCTACCGCGAGATCCTCCGGCGCACGGGCACTGGCCCCGCCCGCCTCCTCTTCATCGACGACATCCAGCGGAACATCGACGGCGCGAGCCGGGCCGGCATGCTCGGCCTGCTCTTCCGCGGCGCCGACGACCTCCGCCGCCGCCTGCAAGCCCTCGGCGTCGTCCTCGACTGAGAGGCTGTGAAAAAATCCCTCATCCGGGCGGACCGCGGGCTTCCAGCCCGCATCTCGCCCTGCAAGAAAGAGCCACTCGCTGTGGCTGTCTTGATTGGGCGCGGGCTGACGTTCGTAGTGAGCCGCGGAAAGAAGGGGAAGCCTACGACTTGCCGACAGCACGAACGGCTCGTCTCCGAACGACCTTGCTCTCCGCTTCGCCGGCGGCTATGCTGTGTACGGATTCGCCGTTTCTTCCGGCCCTCCCCCGGGCCGCGCGAGGTTCATCATGTTTCGATCCGCCATCTCCGATCCGGAAGCCCCTTTCCCCGGCACGCGTTTGCCCTCGAGAAGGTGGCGCACCCGGGCGCTGAAGGTCCTGCTCGCGGCCCTGCCCGCGCTGGCGCTCGCGGCCGCGGCCGCGCTCGTCTCCTGCTCCGGCTCCGCGGAGGAGGGGGATTTCAGGTGGGGGCCCGACGTGCAAGGATCGCTGTCCGTTCTCGAGGATCTGCACCAGGAGGGCGGGGGCGCCGGGGGGTACCCCGTCGGACCGGACAACGCCATCAAGGTTCTCGTCTTCCACGCCGGGAACGGCTTTCCCATGGACGGGGCGACGGTGGTGCTCGGCGCCGGCATGGATACGTATTCCAAGGACACGGGGCCCGACGGGATGGCGGAGTTCGCGCCCTACGAGGTTCCCACCAACGTCGACGTGGGAATCGTCACCGCCACCCAGTCCGGCTTCGAGAACTGCACCTTCCTCGGCTACTTCCAAAACACCTACGCCATTCCCCTGCGCCCGAGGATGACCGACGGACTCGTCCAGGCCACGGGCACGGTCGGGTCGATGACCTCGGCGGTGAACACGGGCTGGCGGGGAATGGTGGACTCCGACGCGGCGGTCTACGCCTCGGACTCGACGCTCGAGGCGACCACGATCGGGGACACGGACGATTCCTGGGCCATGACCTGGCTTCCCGGCTGGATCCGGTTCACGGCCTTCGACGCCCCCGCCGGCCTGCCCGGCTACGCCATGCCGGACCAGCTCTACTACGAGGACCTGGGCCACTACGACGCGGGAACCCCGAACTTCGGCCACGATTTCGGCATGAGCTTCAACACGTACGACATGTACGGGGGGACCATCTCTCCCGAGGGGGCGTGGGGCGACCCGCTTTCGGCGGATCCCATCTGCCTGATGCGGGGGTTCTTCGACGATCCGGAGGGCGAGAAGGAATGGGGCGTCTGGATTCCCCTGACGCTGGGGTTCGGGCCCCTGGACACGAACAACGCCCCGTACTCTTTCGACGTCCGGTTCCTGGACCTCGGGGGCGCGCCCTCCTACCAGCTCATGGTGGGCCTTTCGACGCCCGGCTCGATGTATCCCTACGGGGCGGGGTGCGGCCTGGTGAACTGGACGAAGGCGCCGACGGACGGGTCCGCGCCCCAGAACGTCTTCGTGCCCTCGCCCTGCCAGCTCAACAGCCCCATGGACGGAAGCATCGTCAATCCGCCGGTCTACCTCGAATTCAACTACGGGGGCCACATCCCGGGCCACTGGCCGACCTACGTGATCCTCGTGGAAGAGGACGGGCCCGCCTGGCCGGCGAACCGCCTGTGGCGCTTCTTCGCCTGGTCGGGAGGGTCCACGCCCGTGGTTCCCCTGGACATCCCGTTGCCCGATACAAGCAACCAGATCCAGATCGGCTTCTACTACAGGTGGTGGGTGGAGTCCTGGGCGCCGGAGGGGTGGGTGCTGCCGGACAACGTGATGAAGTGGAAGACGCTCGCCCTGCAGTCCAGCGGCTACACGCGGTCGGATCCATGGCACTTCCAGTTGGGGAACTGAGAGGGACGGCGACCCGGACCTGGTGCCCTCGCGGTCCGTGCAGCGCTGCTCAGAAGCCCGCGGCCTCGAGGATGGCGGGGACGTGGCGGTCCCAGCCGAGCGTCATCAGGTGCGCGCCCTGGCACATGTCCTTGGTCTCCCGGATCAGCTCGCCGCAGATCTGCGCGCTCACCTTGGCCCGGTCCTTCTTGTCGCACGCCTTCAGGCGCTTGCTGAGGCTTTTCGGCACCTGCACGCCCGGCACGAAGTTGTTCATGTACTTGGCCATGCCCGCGTTCTTGAGCATCACGATGCCCAGCAGGATGGGGATCTCGATCCCCTCCCGCTGAACGAGCTTCATGAACGCCTCGAAGGCTTTGGGGTCGTAGACCGCCTGGGTCTGGCAGAACTGCGCCCCGGCCTCGACCTTCTTGGCCAGCTTGATCACCTGCGGCTCCACCGCTTCGGCGCAGGGGGTGACCACGCAGCCCTTGAAGAAGGCGGGAACGCCGTCCAGTTTGTTGGCGTTGCCCTTCATGTCCACGCCCATGTCCGTCCCCGATTCCAGCAGGCTCATCGCCTTCAGAAGACCCACCGCGTCCAGGTCGTAGACGGGCATGGCCTGGCGGTGGTCGCCCATCAGGATGTGGTCGCCGGTGATGGCGAGCACGTTCTCGATGCCGAGGATGGAGGCGCTGAGAAGGTCGGACTGCAGGGCGAGGCGGTTGCGGTCGCGGCAGACCATCTGCAGCACCGGCTCGATCCCCGCCTCCTTCAGGCGGATGCAGCCCACGAGCGAGGAGGCGCGCATGACCGCCGTCTGGATGTCGGTCACGTTCACGGCCGCGACGCGGTTCTTCAGGGATGCCTCGGCCTCGTGGATCACGGGATCGAGGTTCGTCCCCTTGGGGGGCCCGATCTCGCCCGTGAACACGAAGGCGCCGCTTTCCAGTTCTTCCTTCAGGCGGCTCATCAGCCAGTCCTCCTATGGTGGGTCGTCCGTCGGACGTTTCAGGATTCTTCCTTGCGGGCCGCTTCCAGCGCCCAGTAGATGCCGTGCCGCATGGCGTCGGGGATGTCCATCTTCGCGTGATCCCGGGGCTCGTTCAGCCGGCGCAGGTCCTCCAGGCGCCCGAGATCCTCGAGACGCTTGTAGATCAGGTACCACCCGCAGTCCTTCTCGGGGCTCACCTCGCACTTGCCGTCGTTCGTCCCCCCGCACGTGCCGTTGACCAGGCTCTTCGAGCACGTGTTGATCGGGCAGATGCCCCCCGTGTAGGCCAGCAGGCAGTCCCCGCACAGGCTGCACCGCTCGCTCGACGGCCACAGCCCCTGCGTCGCGTTGACCGAGATCGTGTTCAGCGCCGGCGCCACCGGCTTCTTCACCATCGCGGCCGCCGCCTGCACCCCCACCCCGCACGACACCACCACCACCCGCTCCGCGCGCTTCACCTGCTCCGCGCGCCCCGGCGCCTGGAACCGCGAGCCGACCAGCGCCTTGTTGCACAGGAAATCCACCAGCATCACCCCCGACACCCGCTTTCCCTTCTCCTCGAAGGACGCCTTCAGCGCGGCGAGCTTCCCCTCCCCCCCCGTCTCCGCCCCCACCGGGCATCCGCCGCACCCGAGCAGGAACAGCGTGCCGTCCCCCTCCGTCGCCTGCAGGACCTCGTCCAGCGGTTTCGGTTCCGTGACCAGCATCGTCTCCCTCCTTGAACCAGGTTGACCGGCTTCTACCCGGAAAGCTCCTTCTTCACGGCCTTCGCCACCTCGGGAAGGGCCGCCTCCACCGCGGCCGAAAGGGTTTCCCCCGTCGACACCGTCCCGGGCTCCACTCCGAAGACCACCACCTCCTCCCAGCGGACCCCCGCCAGCTCCAGAAGGGGCAACGACTCCAAGAGCCCCACCTCGTGGAGCGAAAGCGCCATCCCCCCCCGTCCCGACCCGGCCAGCGCCTCGAAGGGGACCCGGTAGACCGCGCCGGCCTCCCCGCCCCCCTCCACCGCGTCGATCACGATCAACGTCTTCCCCCCGCCCAGCGGGCTCAACGTGTCGAAGACCGCCGTCCCGCCGTCCACCAGCGCCACCCCGGGACCCAGCCCGCCCTCCGCCTCCAGGCGCTGAACCGCCCTCACCCCCACGCCGTCGTCCCCCATCAGGACGTTTCCCAGCCCGACCACGTGAATCGTCTCAGACATCGATCCGGTACTTCGCCAAAGGCCTCCCCTTGCCGTTCACCACGTGGACCGCGCACGCCAGGCACGGGTCGAAGGACCGCACGATCCGCACGATCTCGAATGGATTCGCGGCGTCCCGGATCTTCGTCCCCTCGATGGCCTGCTCGATGGGGCCGGGTCGTCCCTGCGCGTCCCGCGGCGACCCGTTCCAGGTCGTGGGCACCACGCACTGGTAGTTCGCGATCTTCCGGTCCTCGATCCGGATCCAGTGCCCCAGCGCGCCCCGCGGCGCCTCCGAGAGCCCCGCGCCCGTCGAGGCCTCGGGAATCTCGTAGTCGGCGCAGATCGGCTCGCCCGGCTTCAGCGTGGCGACCCACGCCGCCATCGCGTCCGCCACGAATTTCGCTTCCAGCGCCCTGGCGGCGTGACGGCCCAGCGTGGAAAGCAGCGCCTCCGGGCCCGCCTTCAGCCGGCCCAGCGCCCCGTCCACGATCGGCTTCACGCCCGGATGGCCTGCAAGGTAGTTCACGTAGATCCGCGCCAGCGGCCCCACCTCGTAGACCTCCCCCTCGTAGCGCGGGGATTTCAGCCACGAGTACGCGCCGGCCTTGTGCGGGTCCGGTACCGTGTCCCCCTCGGCCGGTTTCGAGGCGCAGGCGTCCGTGAACCACGAGTGCTTCACGTCCTCGGAGATCTTCCCGGCGTCCACCGGCCCCATCTCGCCCGAGGCCCCCGCCCGGCCCGCGTTCAGCGCGCGCTTGCGCTTCAGGGGATCGGCCACGCCGTCCTCGATATCGAAGCATCCGTAGGCGAGGTAGTTCCTGCATCCGGTCCCGATCTCCGCGTAGTCGCCGTAAGCGCCGGCCACCGCGAGGACGTCGGGGATGTAGACGTCGTCGATGAAGCGGCGGATCGCCTCCAGCTTCCAGAGGAACTGGGCGATCTTGTCCACGGTGGGCGTCTCGCTCGCGCCGCCGGGGATGACCGACTGGTTCATCGGCATGCGCGCGCCGAACACCGCCCCCAGCTCGTGGCACTGGCGCCGAACGTCGAGCGCCTGGACGTAGTGCGCCGCGGCCGCGCGGTTCAAATCCTTGGAGAGGCGGTAGTCGCCCTCGTACCGCGGCAGGAAGGGGCCCAGCGCCCCCCGGTCGATGAAGGCCTTCAGGGAGTTCAGCACGGGGTCCGCGCCCTCGTAGTCGGCCGCGGCGGTCACGTCCACGTAGTCCAGCGCGGCCAGGTGGTAGAAGTGGAGGATGTGGGACTGGAGGAAGTTGCACCCGAGGATCAGGTTCCGGATCACCCGCCCGTTGTGGGGAATCTTGTCCGCGATGCCGAAGGCCGCATCCAGGTTCAGCGTGGAGGCGATGGAATGCCCCGTCGGGCACACGCCGCAGATCCGCTGCGTGATCCTCTGCGCGTCCCGCGGGTCCCGCCCCTTGAGGATCATCTCGAACCCCCGAAACAGCGTCCCGGTGGAGCGGGCCTCCTTCACCTCGTTGCCGTCGACCTTGGCCTCGATCTTCAGGTGGCCTTCAATGCGGGTGACCGGATCGATCGTGATCGTCTGCATCGCAACCTCGTCTTCCAAACGGCGCCGGACGCTTCCCGGGCGGCCCCGGCGTTCTAATCGAGTTTGAAATCCTCGAGCCTCTCCTCCGTGGTCTTCTCGTAGACCGGCGCGAACCGGTCGAAGAACCGGGGTTCCGCGCACCCGATGCAGGGCGCCCCCGCGCGGATGCACCAGTTCGTCCCGTTGTTCCACTGCCGGTCCGCGCAGTCGGCGTAGGTCATCGGCCCCTTGCAGCCGCGCTCGTACAGGCATCCCGGATCGCCGGGCTTCCGGGCGAAGATGCCCGCGTCGAAGTACGCGCGCCGGGGGCAGTTCTCGTGGATGAGCTGCCCGTAGCACCACCTCGGGCGGCGCAGGTCGTCGAGATCCTCCGGCTTCGGCAGGCCCGTCCACAGGATCGCGGCCACCGTCTTGACGAACCAATCCGGGTTCGGCGGGCATCCCGGGATGTTCAAAAGCGGCGTGTCGACGCCCCGCTCCGGCAGGAAATCGATGCAGCCCCGGGCGCCCGTCGGGTTCGGCGCGCAGGAGGGGACGCCCCCGAAGGCCCCGCAGTCCCCGAGCCCGATGACGGCCAGGGCGCTTTTCGCGAGGGTCTCGACGTGGTCGGCGAAGGGGATGGGCTTTTCCCCCTCCTCACCCACGTGGCAGAACACGCCGCCGTCCGCGGTGGGGATGGACCCTTCCACCACCAAAACGTACCCCTTGGGCAGCGTGGCGGGCGCGCCCTTCAGCACCTCGATCACCGGATCCCCCTGGCCCGCCATGACCGTGGGATGGAACCGGAGGTTCACGTGCTGGCCGGGAACGACCTCGTCCAGAAGGACGTTCTGGATGCGGGGATCCACGGCGTTGAGCACGCTGACCGAGCAGCCCGAGCAGCCCGCGCCCTGGACCCAAACAACGGGAAGTTCTTTCGTCGCCATGGTTGGACCTCATCGAAATCTCGCGCCCCGGGAGCACCCGGGCACCGGACGGAAAAAACCATATGTTTAGAATAGTTTTAATAGGATTTGTGGTCAATACATTTCGACGAGGGTTCCGATACGCTTCAAGGGCCTACTGGAGTTCGGCCTGTTCGATGATGTCGGGGACGACCTCGTCCCATTCCAGGGGCATGAGGTGGATGCCCTGGCAGTAGGGCCGGACCTCGCGGATGATGCGCGCGGCGATCTCCGCGGCCTTCTTCTTGCGGTCGGCCTTGGGGGTCTTCTTGATCTCTTCGATGAGGTTGTCGGGCACGAAGACGCCGGCGACGTTCTTGTTCATGAACTTCGCCATGCCGGGCGACTTGAGCAGCACGAGACCGGCCATGACCGGCACGTTCCACCCGGAGACGCGGTCCATGAAGGCCTTGAACTTCTCGGTGTCGTAGACGGCCTGGGTCTGGAAGAACTTCGCCCCGGCGTCGATCTTCTTCTTCATCTTGAGAAGCTGGAGATCCATGGGCTCGAACTCGGGCGTCGTCACGGCGCCGGCGAAGAGGTTCGGCGCTCCCTCGAGCTCGTGGCCGGCCAGGTCGTGGCCGCCGTTCAGGATCTCGACCGCCTTGAGGAGCTGCACGGAGTCGAGGTCGAAGACGGGCCTGGCCTCCTGGTGGTCGCCGAGGACGATGTGGTCCCCCGTGAGGCAGAGGACGTTCTCGACCCCCATCACGTCGGCGCTGAGGAGCTCGCTCTGCAGCGAGATCCGGTTCCGGTCGCGGCAGGTCACCTGGAGCACCGGCTCGACCCCCATCTCCTTGAGACGGATGCACATCACCAGGGACCCGACGCGCATGACCGCGCTCTGCAGGTCCGTCACGTTGACGGCCGCCACCTTGTCCTTCAGCTTGCTCGCTTCCTCGAGCACGTGGTCCACCCGGGTTCCCTTGGGAGGCCCGATCTCGCTCGTCACCGGGAAGCCTCCCGTCTCGAGCGCTTTTCTCAAGCGGCTCATGTCGTCATCCTTTCAAACGAACGCGCATCCCGTGCGGGTTGCGCGGCTCAGTCCTCCTGCGAAACGGTATGCGATCCCGCCAGCGAATGGAACGTGGCCTCCATCGGGCCCACGTCCAGGGACCGCAAGCGGCTCCACTTGGCGAAGTTCTTGGGCTCCGCGTACGCTTCGAGGTTCTCCAGCCGGCCCAGCGCCTTCAGCCGCTCGTAGATCAGCACCCAGCCGCAGTCGCGGTTCGTGTCCGCCTCGCACTTCCCGTCCTTGGACCCCCCGCACGGCCCGTTCAAGAGACCCTTGGCGCACAGCGTCAGCGGGCACAGGCCGCCCGTCGTCTCCGCGATGCACTCCCCGCAAAGCGAGCAGTACTCGTTGATCAGGTCCGGCCGGACCGTCTCGCCCCCGAAGACCGTGTCGCAACCGGGATGGACGAGGCCGCCGTCCGTCGCGTCCACGACCGTGTGGAATCCCTGCCCGCAGGCCAGGACCAGAAACGAATCCGCAGCATCCACCTCCGCTCGGTGCTCCTCCACCATCTCTTTCGCCAGGGACAGCTTGCAAAGGCTCGCACCGTCGGGCGAACAGGCGGAACCCGTCACGTCCACCTCCTGCTTGCGAAGCCTCTCGACCATCCTCTCGGTTTCCTCGGGACCCCCCGAATGGCATTTCATGGCACAGTTCCCGCAACCGAAGACGAACACCTTTTCACCCGGCTTCAGGGTGGCCAGGATGTCCTTCATCGGTTTCTGTATGGTGGCGTGCATCGAAACACCTCCACTCCGGGACGCGATCTCGACGGCTTCCGCTTCCGGAACGCCCGGAAGAAAACCGGAAAACCGACGCGCGCGTCCAGCCGTCGTTGCCCAAAATGAGACCGGAATGTATCCTCCCCTTCGACCCCGAAGCAAGAGGTTTCCGATTTCGAAGAAGCGGTGAAAACCGCCGTAATCCCACCAATATAATAGGATTAGAGATCTTGCGCCGGCGCCGGAATGCTACGTCGTCGGTGAACCCAGGCTCTTTCAAACCCGAGAACGCTGAAGAGGAACTGAAAACGCTGGGGATTTTTCTTGGTAGAATGAACCCTGCGAAGAAGCCATTCAGCGTACTTCAGCAGAATCTCAGCGTTTTCAGGCTCGAAAAAGCACGGTCCTGATGTGTTTGCCGACGGTAGAGCCCAAAACCGGTTTCCGGACTCCGGCACCAACGGGGAAGCCTGGCCGAGAGATACGACCATGCACGAACTCGGCATCGCCTACGAGATCCTGACCTCGGCCCGGCAAGCGATCGCCGGCCGCGAGGCGCTTCGCGTCACGCGGTTGAAGGTGAGGATCGGACGCTTCCAGAACGTCGACCGGGATTCCCTCGACTTCGCCTTCCGGGCCCTGGCCCGGGACGAGACGGGATTCGAGAACGCCGTCCTGGACATGGAAGACGTGGAACCCGCCTTCGCCTGCCCCGACTGCGGCGCCCGGGGCACCCTCGAGAAGATCGCGCTCTCCTGCCCGGCCTGCGGCGGAGGCAACCTCCACGTCGAAGGCGCCGACGACCTCGTGCTCCAGTCCATCGAGGCGGAGGAAGGAGGGAGGGAGTGAGTGGTTCTCTCCGCCTGGCCGCCGCCGGCAGGGGTCGCGCCGCGCCCTCCGCCCGAATGGCTCTTGCGAGGGCTCCAGGCGCGTCACGCCCCCTGCGGGCGCTCGATTCTCCTACGGGTCCACGTCAAGCGAGGCGAAAGCCCCTGGGTTCTCGGGGGGCTTTCGCTGGGCGGCCTCAGCCGGCTTTGCTTTGCACGGGAGCCACGAAGGATCTCAGGCGGTCCTGTTGTTGCTCCCGGATTCTCTAAAAGCGCCATGGCCAGCATGAGGGGGCAGATGCACCAGAGGTTTCCCCTTTCATCGTAGACGAAGAAGTCCGCCCGGCCCGAGACGAGAGGCCTTGTCTCGCCGGGGGTTTTCCAGGTGAAGAGATGTTGTTG
>CAZDSO010000180.1:0-10200 GCA_964508045.1 uncultured Planctomycetia bacterium
TTCCGATCGCGAAGCGATCGTTAGAGCCGGTGGAAGAATTCGCCCTTGCCGTTGAAAGGGAATTCCCGATCGGCCGAAACGAATGAATCCGGCGAATTCTTTCACAGGCTCTGAGGTCTTCGGGACGAGGGGTTTATCATGGGTCGAAAGCGGCGGACATTCGTGGCGTTGGAGATTCCCGACGCCGTGAAGGAGGAGGCGGGGCGGGTGCAGGCCCGGATTCTCGAGACGGGGGGCGGCGTGCGGCCCGTCGACCCGTCCCGGATGCACCTGACGATGAAGTTCGTGGGGGATTTCGAGGAATCCCGTCTCGGGGATCTGTGCGGGGCGGTCTCGCGGGCGGCGGGGGAGGTGGCGCCCTTCGCGTTGCGGTTCGAGGGGGTGGGGGCGTTCCCGGGCCTTCGCAAGCCCCGGGTGGTGTACCTGAGGTGTCAGAGCGAACCGCCGGAGGCGATCGGGAGGCTGCATGCGGCGCTGGAAGAGGCGCTGGACGGGGTGGGGATCCGGCGGGAGGGGCGGACGTTCCGGCCCCACGTGACGCTGGCTCGAGTGCGGGGTCGGCCCGGCGGCGGGCTTTCCGGGTCGATCGAGCGGATGGCCGGGCTTTCGTTCGGGGAGGGGTCGGCGGAAGAGCTCGTGGTGTTTTTGAGCGAGCTCACGCCGCAGGGGCCGGTCTACACGCGTGCGGGCGGGGGTCGGCTGGGGGGGTAGGGGGCGGATTTTTTTTCGATAATGTTATTGACAGGGTGGAGGGGTGAAGTAAAATTCGTTGAATTCAATACGGACCGAAGCTGTAGCCGGCTGTAAGCCGGTGTTTTTATTTCATGTGAGAGATATGGCCGTACCAAAGCGCAAAGTATCGAAGAGCCGAAAGCGCAAACGCTCCGCCCATCGGGCGATTCGTGTTCCGACCCTTGGCCGTTGTTCCCGTTGCAATCAGCCCGTCATGCCTCACCGTGTATGCGCCAATTGTGGCTATTACGGGCGACGGAAGGTGATCGAAGTCGAAGAGACTTAATCGGATGCGGGTAGCCGTCGATGCAATGGGGGGCGACAACGCTCCCCGGGAGGTCGTCAAGGGCGTCGTTCTTGCCCTCCAGCGGGACGAGGATCTGGAAGTGATCCTGGTGGGCAACCAGGAGCGCATCCAGGAGAGTCTTCGGGCCTGCGAGGGGCCGAAGGACCGCGTGGTGGTGGACCCCGTGGAGGGGGTGGTCCGGGCGGACGAGGATCCGCTCCTGGCGTTGCGGCGCAAGGAGGAGACGTCCGTCGGGCGCGCGGTCACGTTGCTCAAGACGAAGGAAGCGGACGCCATGCTGTCGGCCGGCAACACGGGCGCGACGGTGGCGGCGGCCGTGTTCACGCTGAAATTTCTCGAGGGCGTCCATCGCGCCGGGATCGCGACCTTCATTCCCACGGTGCACGGCCGGGCGGTGGTGATCGACGTGGGGGCCAATCTTCGATGCCGTCCGGAGCATCTTTTCCAGTACGGGGTGATGGGGTCGGTGTTTTCGAGGTTGATGCTTGAGAGACGGAACCCATCCATCGGTCTTTTGAACATCGGGCAGGAGGACAAGAAGGGGACGGAGCTGGTGCGGGAGACGCGGGATCTGTTCGCGGGGGCGGACATCAACTTCCGCGGGAACATGGAGGGGCAAGAGGTGTTCATGGGAGAGGCCGATGTTTTTGTGTGCGAGGGGTTTGTGGGCAACGTGGTTTTGAAGATCTCGGAGGGGCTGGCGGAGGCGATCATGTGGATGCTGGGCAGGCAGTATGCGAAGGAGGAGACGCGGAACGCGGAGGAGCGGCAAAACATCCTGAAATCGCTCGAGTGGATCCGCCAACGAACCGATTACAGGGAATATGGGGGGGCGCCGTTGTTGGGTGTGGACGGCGCGTGTATTATCGGACACGGCCGTTCGGACGCGCGGGCCGTCGCCAACGGGATCTGGGCAGCGGCACGGTTCGCCGGTCTGCGCGTGAACGAGCACATGGTGGACGAACTGCAGAGATTGGCGTCGCCGAAATGTTGAGAAGGCATTCGCCGGATTGTCCGGACCCTCGAACTGGAGAACCACATGACCGGACCGCGCAAAGTCGAAGTCGCGGGGACGGGTTCCTATGTGCCGGAGCGGGTGCTCACCAACTTCGACCTGGAGAAGATCGTCGATACCTCCGATGAGTGGATACAGCAACGCACGGGCATCCAGGAAAGACGGCTCATCGCCGAGGAGGACACGAATTCTGATCTTGCCACCCGAGCCGCCCGCCGGGCCCTGGACGTCGCGGGGATGAAACCCGAGGATCTCGGGCTCATCATCGTGGCGACCGTGACGCCGGACCACGTCTTCCCCGCCACGGCGTGCATCACGCAGGCCAAGCTCGGGGCGGTGAACGCGGGCGCCTACGATCTGGCGTCGGCCTGCACGGGATTCGTGGCGGCCCTCACCTCTGGCTGGGTCCAGGTCGCCTCTGGCGTGCACGAGGCCGTTCTGGTCATCGGGTCCGAGTGCCTGAGCCGCATCGTGGATTACACCGACCGGAACACCTGCGTGCTCTTCGGGGATGCGGCGGGAGCGATGGTCATCCGCGCGAGCGAGGGGAACGGCGCCGGCCATCTTCTCCACACCGAACTGTTCGCCGACGGCAACGGCGGGGACATGATGATCGTTCCCGCGGGGTGCTCCAAGATTCCCACCACGCACGAGAGCATCGACAAGCGCCTTCATTATATGAAGCTTCGGGGGCGCGAGGTCTTCAAGTTCGCCGTCACCAAGTTCTCCGACCTCATCGAATCGGCCATGGAGGCTTTGGACGTGACCCAGGACGAGGTCGGGCTCGTGGTGCCCCACCAGGTGAACATCCGGATCATCGAAGCCGCTGCCAAACGTCTGAAATTTCCGATGGAAAAGATCTATACGAACCTGGATCGCTTTGGCAATACGTCTGCAGCGTCCATCCCTGTTGCGCTGGACGAGGCCGTACAAAGGGGAAAAGTGTCGAAGGGCGACCTGATCATTCTCGTCGCCTTCGGGGGGGGACTCACGTGGGGGTCGTGTGTCTTCCGCATCTAGGTCCATTGGAGGAAGAGTCATGAGGACCGCATTCCTCTTTCCCGGACAGGGAACGCAATACGTCGGCATGGGCGCCGACATCGTTCGGGAATCCCCTACCGCACGGGCCGTCTTCGAGAAAGCGGACGACATCCTGGGATACCGCTTCTCCAAGGTCTGCTTCGAGGGGCCTGAAGACGTTCTCCAGAGAACCGACGTCAGTCAGCCCGCCATTCTCATCACCTCCATCGCAACGCTCACCTACTTCCAGCAGCGGCTCGGGGACGAGTTTCCCGCCTGCCACGCCGCCGCCGGCCTTTCGCTCGGGGAGTATTCCGCCCTCGCCGCCGCCGGAGCCATCGATTTCGAGCACGCCCTGAGGCTCGTCAAACGGCGCGGCGAACTCATGCAGAAGGCCTGCGAGATGCAGCCGTCGGGCATGGCGTCCATCATCGGGCTGGATCGCGACGCCGTCGAAGATCTCTGCTCCGAGGCCTCCGACAAGGGCGTGGTCTCCGTGTGCAATCTCAATGCGCCCGGACAGATCGCCGTGGGCGGCGAGATTCCCGCCCTGCATGTGGCCATGGAAATCGCGAAACAGCGCGGCGCCAAGCGCGTCGTGCCGCTGAAGGTCGCCGGCGGATTCCACACGCGGCTGATGAAACCCGCCGAGGAGGAACTGGCCGAGGAAATCCGGTGCACCCCCTTCAGGCGTCCCACGTATCCCGTCGTGGCCAACATGAGCGCGAACTACGTCGAGGACCCCGGGGAAATCCGGAACTGCCTCATCCGGCAGCTCACCAGCCCCGTCCTCTGGGTCGACTCCATGCGGCTCTTGCTCGACGACGGGGTCTCGACCTTCTTCGAGGTCGGACCCGGAAACGTCTGCTCCGGGCTCATGCGCCGCATCGATCGCTCCGCGGAATGCCGCCACGCGGGACTCAACGGAAAATAGGGAAAGGCTGGATGCTATGCGCTTGCAAGGTCAGGCCGCCCTCGTCACCGGGGGCGGAGGAGGGATCGGTGAAGCCGTCTGCCTCGCCCTGGCGCGGGAGGGGTGCGCCGTCGCCGTGAACGACGTCAACCGGGAAGCCGCCGAACGGACGGCTTCCCGCGTGCAGGAGGCCGGCCCCGAATCCCTCGCCGACGACACCGACATCACCAATCCCGAACACGTCAAGGCCATGGTCGAGAACGTCCGCAAACGTCTCGGCCGGCTTGACGTCCTCGTCAACAACGCCGGCGTCACCCGCGACACGCTCCTGCCGCGCATGTCCGACGAGGACTGGGACCTCGTGATCCGGGTCAACCTCTACGGCGCGTTCCACTGCGCCCGCGCCGCCGCCCGCGTCATGATGAAACAGCGCGCCGGCGCCATCGTGAACATCGCTTCCATCATCGGCATCGGCGGCAACGCCGGACAGGCGAACTACGCCGCCTCCAAGGGGGGCCTGATCGCCCTCTCACGCTCGATGGCCAAGGAACTCGGCCCCCGGGGCGTGCGCGTCAACGCCGTCGCCCCCGGCTTCATCCGTACCGCCATGACCGAAGTGCTCAAGGATGACGTCAAGAAGGATATCCTCCAGAATACGCCGCTGAGAACGTTTGGTTCGCCCGAGGACGTCGCCGAAGCCGTGCTCTTCCTCGCAGGACCCGGCGCGCGGTTCGTCACGGGCGCCGTCCTCCGCCTCGATGGAGGGCTCGCCGTCTAACGCCGAGACGAACGACGTCCATCGCTTCCCGATCCCGGTGACCGGAGGTCCCATGGATCCCCTCGAAAAGAAGAAACGCGCGTGGGAAGAACGGACCCTCGCCCCCCGGCTCCAGAAGAGGCCCGAGAGGAAGGAACGCTTCGTCTCCTCCTCCGGCCTCGTGTTTCCCGTCGTCGCCCACCCGGGCGAGCGCGACCTCTCCCCCGACACCGTCCTGGAGCGCACCGGGTTTCCCGGGGAGCATCCCTTCACCCGGGGCGTGCACCCCAACATGTACCGGGGACGCCTGTGGACCATGCGCCAGTATTCCGGCTTCGGCGACGCCGAGGCCACCAACGAGAGGTATCGAACCCTCCTCTCCCGCGGCGGCACGGGCCTCTCCGTCGCCTTCGACCTCCCCACCCAGATGGGCATCGACTCCGACGACCCGCGCGCCGAGGGCGAGGTCGGCAAGGTCGGCGTGGCCATCGACACCCTCGAGGACATGGAAAGGCTCTTCGACGCCATCCCCCTCGACAAGGTCTCCACGTCCATGACCATCAACGCCACCGCCCCCGTCCTCCTGGCCATGTATGCCGCCGTCGCCCAGAAACAGGGCGTCGGCCTCGACGCCCTCGCCGGCACCGTCCAGAACGACATCCTCAAGGAATACGTGGCCCGGGGAGCCTACATCTTCCCCCCCGTCCCAAGCCTCCGGCTGGTCACGGACGTCATCGGCTGGTGCCAGAAGACCATCCCCAAGTGGAACACCATCAGCGTCAGCGGCTACCACATCCGCGAGGCCGGCGCCACCGCCGTCCAGGAACTCGGCTTCACGCTGGCCAACGGACGGTACTACGTCCAGGCCGCCGCCGAACGCGGCCTGGCGCCCGCCAGGATCGGGTCCCGCCTCTCCTTCTTCTTCAACGCCCACAACAACTTCCTGGAGGAGATCGCCAAGTTCCGCGCGGCCCGGCGGATCTGGGCCTCCATCATGCGCGACGAGTTCGACGTCTCCGAACCCCGGGCCCAGATGCTGAGGTTCCACACCCAGACGGCGGGCTCCACGCTCACCGCCCGGGAACCCGAGAACAACGTCGCCCGCGTGGCGTACCAGGCCCTGGCCGCCGTGCTGGGGGGAACCCAGTCCCTGCACACGAACTCCCGCGACGAAGCCTTGTCCCTCCCCTCGGAGGAACCGGTGACCATCGCGCTGAGAACCCAGCAGATTCTCGGCTTCGAGACCAGCGTGGCCGACACCGTGGACCCGTTCGGCGGATCCTACCTGATCGAGGAGCTCACCGACCGCCTGGAGGCGGAAGCGCGGGACCTCATGAAGGAGGTGGCGTCGATGGGGGGACCCCCGCGGGCGATCGAGAAAGGATTCTACCAGCAGGCCATCCACGGGAGCGCTTACGAGGCCCAGAAACGCGTGGAGGCCGGAGACGACGTGGTGGTGGGCGTGAACCGGTTCCGGCAGGACGAACAGGAGGGCCCCCCGCCATTCACCACGCTCAAGGTCGACCCCCGGCTGGAGAGGAAGCAGGCGGAGAGGATCGCGAGCGTGAAGGAGAAACGCGACGCCACCACGCTCCAGGCGGCCCTGGACGCCCTCGAGGAGAAGGCCCGGGGGGATGACAACCTCATGGAACCCATCCTCGCCTGCGTCCAGGCCCTGGCCACGTTGGGGGAGATCACGGAACGCCTTCGCCGCGTGTTCGGCGTGTACGAGGAAGTGAAGATTTTCTGACGGCTCGATCCCCCAGAGAGAGGAGGAGGACCATGCGCGAGGAAGGATTGGACCACATCGGGATCGCCGTTTCCCGGATCGAGGACCTCCTGCCCTTCTACCGGGACGGGCTGGGGCTCGCGGTCGTGGCGGAAGAGGTCGTCGAGGGGCAGGGCGTCAAGGTCTGCAAGCTCGACGCCGGGGGGACGCACATCGAGCTGATCGAACCGTTGTCCGACGCGTCTCCCGTGGCCAAGTTCATCGCCAAGAAAGGAGAGGGGATCCACCACATCTGCTTCGCCGTCCCGGATGCGACCGCCGCCGCGGAGACGATGAAGGCGAAGGGCTACCGGTCCATCGAGGAGAAACCCCGCCCCGGGGCCGGCGGGCGGATGGTGCTCTTCATGAACCCCAAGGACGCCCACGGCGTGCTGGTCGAACTCAGCGCGCCCGCCGGCGCCTGAGGGGGGACGGACGCCCCCAGGCGGCGAAGGCCGGTTTTTTTCCGGAGAACCGGACAAGAATTGACTTGAACTCCCCTCGGGGGAATGATAATACCCGCGTTCAATCGAGAGGTCTGGACATCCCTTCGGGAGAAAGGAGGTGGCTCTCACGCATCGTGTGTATTGGATACGGTCGACGAACCGAACATTCGGTTTCCAGTCATAGGAGGATAGATCCGTGACGGAGGATGAAATCAAGGAAAAAGTCATCGAGATCGTTTGCGACCAGATGGGCGTGGACCGGGAGAAGGTCACGCCCGAGACGTCGTTCATCAACGACCTGGGAGCGGACTCTCTGGATACGGTGGAACTCATCATGGAGTTCGAGGACGCCTTCGATCTGAACATTCCCGACGAAGTGGCGGAAAAAATCCAGACCGTCGGTGATGCAATCAAGTACCTCGTGGAGAATTCCTGATCCCATGAGCAAGCGCAGGGTGGCCATCACGGGAATCGGCCTGCTCACTCCACTCGGATCCGACAAGCAAGAAATCTGGGACAGCCTCTGCCAGGGGAAAAGCGGGGTCGAACGCATCCAGAAGTTCGATCCCTCGGACTTCCCCTCGCAGATCGCGGGAGAGATCCGGGATTTCGATCCGGGGCGGTTCATGAGCCGCAAGGAGGCGAGCCGGCTGGACCTCTTCGCACAGTACGGAATCGTCGCGTCGGGACTCGCCGTCGAAGACGCAGGACTGGACCTCGATGCCGTGGATCCCGACCGCATCGGCGTCATCATCGGATCCGGCATCGGGGGCATCGTCGTCTTCGAGGAACAGTACAAGCGCGTCCTCAACCGCGGCTACCAGAAATGCTCGGCCTTCTTCATCCCCAAGATGATGATGAACGCCGTCAGCGGAAACATCTCCATCCATTACGGGGTCCGGGGCCCCAACTATGCCGTCGCCTCGGCCTGCGCCTCCGCCTCCCACGCCCTGGGCCTGGCGTTTCGGACGATCCAGTACGGAGACGCCGACGTCGTCCTCACCGGCGGCACGGAAGCCGCCGTCACCCCCCTCGGCCTGGCAGGTTTCTGCGCCATGAAAGCCCTCTCCACCCGGAACGACGAGCCCCACCGGGCCTCCCGCCCCTTCGACCTCGAAAGGGACGGCTTCATCACGGGCGAGGGCTCCGGCGTCCTGGTCTTCGAGGATCTGGACCACGCGCGCGCGCGCGGCGCCCGGCTCTACGCCGAGGTGGCCGGATTCGGCACTACCGGCGACGCCTACCACATCACCGCGCCCGACCCGGAAGCCTCCGGCGCCGCACGGTCCATGACCCTCGCCATGAAGGACGCCGGATGCGGGCCCGAGGACGTCGATTACATCAACGCCCACGGTACCTCCACCCCCTTCAACGACCCCATGGAAGTCAAGGCCATCAAGAAGGCCTTCGGGGAACAACGCGCCCGCCAGATCCCCGTCTCCTCCACCAAGTCCATGATGGGACACATGCTCGGCGCCGCCGGCGCCGCCGAACTGGGCGTCACCGCCATCTCCGTGCACGACGATCGGGCCCATCCCACCCTCAACCTCGAAAACCCCGACCCCCTTTGCGACCTCGACTTCATCCCCGGCGAAGTCCGCGACATCCCCATGAACGTCGCCCTCTCCAACTCCTTCGGCTTCGGCGGGCACAACGCCTGCATCGTGCTCAGGAAAATCCAGAACTGATCCACGGGGCCCGCCGCCCGCGCGGCGGGCCCCGGCTCCCTTTCCCCGCCCCACCGCCCTCTGTCTCAAAGAAGGGGGTCCGCCTCCCACAATCCTTCTTTCTTCCTGCCTTGGTGTTGAAGGCGATTTTGGTTCGGCTTTGCTGCTTGAGGATGAAGTTCGCGCCTATGCCCCCCCCGCCCCCTCCGTTGCCCTTCGTGCCCTTCCGCGGTACACTTCACCGGTCATGGACGAGAACATCCTCATCTTCGGCGCGACCCTCTTCGACGGAACCGGCAAGCCCCCCGTCGTCGACGCCGCCGTCCTGGTCTCGGGAAACACCATCGCCCGCGTGGGGAAAATGGGCGCCTTCCCCCTCCCCCCCGGATGCCTGGAAATCGACGCCACGAACTACACCCTCCTGCCCGGCTTGATCGACGTGCATACCCACCTCCTGCTCTACCCCGCCTCCCCGCTCGACACGCTCTCCGACCCCTTTTCCCTCGCCTACTTCCACGGCGCCCGGAACCTCCATGAAACACTCCTCTCGGGCGTCCTCACCGTGCGCGACGCCGGCGGCGCCGACCTCGGCGTCAAGACCGCCGTCGAACAGGGCCTGCTCTTCGGCCCCCGCATCGCCCTCACCGTCACCCCCCTGTCCGCCACCGGCGGCCCGGCGGATGGGCGCATGCCTTCCGGCCGCCGCTTCGAGACCTTCCTCCCCCATCCCGGACGCCCCGCGGGCCGTTGCGACGGCCCCGCGGAGGTCCGCCGGAAGGTCCGGGAAATCCTCGCCTTCGGCGCCGACGGCGTGAAGATCTACGCGACCGACACGCCCCTTCCCGGCGTCGAGGATCCCCCGCCGCGCTTCACGCCGGAGGAGATGACCGCGGCGGTGGAGGAGGCGCGCTTCCATGGAAAGAAGGTGACCGCCCACGCCTTCGGCTCGGAAGCGGCCATCCTCGCGGCCGAGGCCGGCGTCGCGGCCGTCGAGCACGGGGGCAAACTCAACCAGGTCGCCGTGGACGCCCTCGCCAGCGCCGGCACGATGCTCGTGCCGACCCTCCTCGACGCCGCGGTGGCCCTGGCCTCGGCGCCCGAGGACGACGCCCAGGCGAGGGCCGAGGCGGAGAAGACGCTGGAAACGCGCCGGGCCTCGGTGGAGCGGGCCAAACGGGCCGGCGTCAAGATCGCCATGGGGTCCAACGGGGGAAGGACGCCCCACGGAGAAAACCTGAAGGAGGTCGCCCTCCTGGCGGGCGCGGGGCTGAGCGCCCCCGAGGCCCTGCAGGCGGCCACGAAAAACGGGGCGCGGCTTCTCGGGCTGGAGAGGTTTCTCGGCACGGTCGAGAAGGGCAAGCGGGCCGATCTCGTGCTGTTCGAGGGCGATCCGACGGCCGATGTGGCCCTCCTGGTCGACCGGGACAGGATCAGCCTCATCGTCCGCGAAGGGGAGATCGTCCACCGCACGATCTGAGAGGCTGTGAAAAAATCCCAGCTTCCGCTCGCGAGGGGATTTTTCCACATCCTCTACATCTGTGGGGGACGCTGCCCCCCCCCCCCCCCCCCCCCCCC
>CAZDSO010000181.1:0-10128 GCA_964508045.1 uncultured Planctomycetia bacterium
TCCGTAGCTCTCGCAACCACCTGCAAGCGAAGGAGGAGAGGCTCGCCCTCCAAATGTTCATGGTTTCCGGGAGAGCCGAAGGCTCATGGCTGACTGAATTCGGAATTCCCCCCTCCCTCCATTCGCAGATCGGGATTGCTTGCCAGGCGACTTCTGCAAGTTTAGCGTGGTAGGAACAGCGAAGGCGAGGGCCCGTTTCAAAAGGGAGCCGCCCATGGACACGGTTCGCCACATCCTGGCGGTGGACGACGAGCAGGAGAACCTGAACCTGATCCGGCGCCTCTTTCGCGACCGCTACGAGGTGCACACGGCGCGGGAGGCCTCCGGGGCCATCCGGGCGATGGAGGCGCACCCGATCGAGCTCGTGCTGTGCGACCAGCGCATGCCGGGGCGCACGGGGGTGGAGCTTCTGGAGGAGATCCGGGAGCGCTGGCCGTCGGCCGCGCGGATCCTGGTGACGGCGTACGCGGACATCGATGCGGCGGTGGAGGCGATCAACCGGGGCCAGGTGAGGCGCTACCTCCAGAAGCCCTGGGACAACGACGAGCTGGAGGCGGTGGTCGATCAGGCGCTGGCCCTCAACGACCTGCAGGCGGAGAACGAGCGCCTGGCCCGGTCGCTGGAGGACCGGAACCGGAAGCTGATCGCGGCGAACCGCCAGCTCGAGTCGCTGGACCGGATGAAGTCGAAGCTCCTCTCCAGCGTCGGGCACGAGCTGAAGACACCGCTGATCTCGATCAAGGGGTACGCCGAGATGCTGGCCGCGGGACGCGGGGGGGAGATGCCCGCCAAGGGAAGCGCGTTCGTCGCGGGCATCCGCAAGGCGGCGGAACGCATGGAGGGGCTGGTGGGGAACTTCCTTCACGGCGCGCGGATGGCCAGCGAGACGGAATCGCTGGTCTTCACGGAGGTCGACCTGGCGGCGTGGGCGCGGGCCGCGGGGCGGGCCCTGTCCTCCCAGGCGGAGGAGAAGGGCGTGACGGTGTCGGTGAGCGCGGAGGGCCCGGTGAAGCTGATGGCGGACGCGTCGTCGGTGGACCGGATCCTGGAGAACCTGATCTCGAACGCGATCAAGTTCAACGTCCGCGGCGGCGCGGTGGAGGTGCGGGTACGCCGGCGGGGGGCCTTCGCGGAGGTGGAGGTGTCGGACACGGGCGTGGGCATCGAGCAGAGGAGCCTGGGCCGGATCTTCGAGCGGTTCTACCAGGGGGAGCGGGGGGGGGTGCGCCGGTGGGAGGGGACGGGCATCGGGCTCTCGATCGTGAAGGACGCGGTGGAGCGCCACGGGGGGCGCGTGGAGGTGGAGTCGATCCAGGGCAAGGGATCCGTGTTCCGGGCGCGCCTGCCCGCCTCGGCCTCCATGAAGGACGACACGGGCGACTTCCAGAAGTTCCGGCGCTGGGAGGGGAGCCTTCTCGTCCTCGCCGACGCCGAGGACGCGGAACGGGAGACGGCGCGGGCGGAGCTGCTGGCGGAGGGGTTCGCCGTGCTCACGGCCTACGACCTCGAGAGCGCGTCGGCTGTGGTCCGGCGCCACGAGCCGGTCGCGGCGTTGGTGGACGCAACGCTTCTTCCCGAAGGGGGCGAGGCGCCGCCGTGGGACGCGCCCTGGTTCGCCCTGTTGCCCGAGCGGGACCAGGAGAAGATCGACGCCGCGCTGAAACAGGGCGCCCGGGCCTGCCTTCTGCGCCCCTTCCGCAAGGACGAGTTCCTCTTCCTGCTGAAGCAGACGATTGCCGGGGAGAAGGAGCCGGAACCCCCGGGCCCCTCGTAGGCCGCATCCGCCGGAGGAGCGGGGACGCGCAGGGGGTGGGGGGTGCCTGGGAAGGGATTGTAGATTTCAGAGTGGAGATTTCAGCAAAGCGTAGGGGCGGGCCCCTGTGCCCGTTCCCTTTGCTTGACAGGCCGGAGTCCATCCTGTACAACGTCGCCGTCCAAGGGCAAGGGGCCGTAGCTCAATTTTGGTTAGAGTATCGGACTGTCGATCCGAGGGTTGCGGGTTCGAGTCCCGTCGGCCCCGTAAAAACGCCCGGGGGAGGCGAAGCCTTCCCCGGGCGTTTTTTACGGAGTCCCGTCGAATGCGTCCGAATCCACGGAAGTCCGCCTGGATCCGGGTGGATCCGACATGACCCGAAAAATCTTTCGTGTCTTCGCGTGTTTGTGTCCTGGCGTTGAGAGCGCCCATCCGAGGTGCGCGGGCGAGACCCGCCGTCGCCTGGCTTCCCGACAGGAACGGATCGCCGGCGTCAGGTAGTCTTCTTGATTTGTTTGGGGATCTCCTCGTTCCTCAGCCATTCGCGGAGGAAGGGAAAAGGGGTGCAGGACGCCCGGCGCGGAAGCGCGCCCCCTAGCGGGTCGCCTTCACCGGCTCGGTGACCCCCTCGGTGAACCGGACCTGCATGCGCACCCGCCACGTGTTCAGGAGATAGGTCCACGTGTCCGCCGCGAGGATCTCCTGCCGGCTCATGTTCTGCGTGAGCCGGCCCGCCCCCACGTAGGCGGGGTACTGCAGGGGCGTCGCGCATCCGGCGAGCAGGGCGAGGGCGAACAGGGCGAGGACGAAGCGTCGAAGCGTCATGATGTTCCATGCAATCCGTCTCTGGAAAAAACCTCCATACATCCAGCTTACCATGCCTCGCCCCTCGTCATCCGGCCGCGCCCTCGAGGAGCGGGAACGCGTAGGGATTCTGGATTGGAGCAACATGTAGGGGCGGCCCTTGCGGCCGCCCAGACCGCAGAAACGTCTGCCGTCGTTGGATTGCATCCTGCGGGATCGGCATTGAAACAAACACAGATCCGTTCCTGTTGTACAACTCAACCACTGGAATCTGAAACCTCTTTCCGGTCGAAGCGTCCGCCGTCAACCCGAGGAAGAGGCGCGCCGGCTTTCCGCCGCCTTCTCCCGCGCGCGGGGATGCGCAGCGGGGCCGGGCGCCAGGCCGTGCTGCTCGTGGATGTCCCGGCGGAGGGCGCGGATGGCGTCCATGACGCGGTCCATGACGGCCTGGGACGTTTCCTTCGACTTCTTGCGGCCGTAGAAGGAGGAGAGGTCGAGCGGCTTCCCGTACCGGACCGTGATCCGCCTGGAGAACCTGGGGAACCGGGCGCCGACGGGCAGGACCTGGTCCATGCCGTCGATGCAGACCGGGACGACGGTGGGCCGGGCCAGCAGGACCAGGAAGCCGGGTCCCTCGCGGGCCTTCCCGATCGAACCGTCGCGGGAGCGGGTCCCTTCCGGGAACAGGACCAGCGGGCTCGTTCTGAGCCCCAGCGTCATCCGGCGGAAGGCCCCCACGTCCTTGCGTCCCTTCTTGATGGGGATGCACTTCCAGTTGTCCGCCAGCCAGGCCAGAAGGCGCGACCGGTAGTAGTTCTCTTCCGCTGCGGGATTCCAGGGGATCAGGGAGGGGCGCACCAGGGACGCGGGGTAATAGACGCACAGACCGACCAGGAAGGAGTCGATCAGCGTCTGGTGATTCGAGAGCAGGAGGGTGTTCGGCTCGCGGGGGACGTTCTCCCGGCCCACCACCTTCGTCCGGTTCAACACGTGGAACAGGACGAAGAAGAGCGTGACCGTCAGGTTGGTGACGAGGTAGTGGGTGAGGGGCCACAACCGCCTGGCCAATGGCCCCAGCGGTCTCCCCGGAAAGGCGCCGGCCGGTCTCTTTTTCTTGTTTCGTTCCATGCGTTCGAGAAAAAGACCTGGAGATCCGAAAGCCTTACGGTACGAAGTACGAGCCGTTGTGCAAGGGACTTTGGCGGGAAATTTCGTCTGCGCTCGCCCGACTCGCCTCCATTTCGTGTTGACCTTTCCCGCACCGTTTGGTTCGATTCCCGGGCCGTCGTCCCGAGCGGGACGAGGCGGTCCGTGCGTTTCGAGGATGGAGGAGATCATCATGAAGTATCGTTGGTTCACGTTGCTCGCGTTTCTGGCCGTGTTCGGCCTGGCCCTCGGTTGCGGAGGCGGCGGAGAGGGTGAAGGCGGCGAAGAGGGTGAAGGCGGCGAGGGAGGCGGAGCCGAAGCGCCCGCCGAGGAGGCGGAAGGCGGCGCCACGCCGGAAAAGGCCTTCGAGGGGCTGAAGAACGCCATGAAGGGCGGCGAGTTCACCGGCGAGATGCTGAACTGGGTGGCCCCCAAGAAGCGCTACTCGATGGTGCTCAGCATGTACCTGAGCCTGGGCATGATGGCCGGCTTCAAGGAGGAGATCAAGGGGGATCTCGAGGAGCTCGGAAAGAAGCACAAGATCCCCGAATCGAAGGAAGGGGAGGAAGAATTCAAGATGGAGGACCTCCGGGACGAGGACAAGGCCGCCGAGTACGGCCAGAAGATCTTCAAGGATGTCGACCTCTCCGCCCTCTTCGAGGACATCATGAAGATCATGGAGAAGACCGGGAACAAGCCCGATGCCAAGGAGGAGATGCCGACCGAAGTGAAGGACATCGAGATCGACGGCGACAAGGCCTCCGGCACGATGGCGTTCGAGAGCGGAAAGACCGAGGAGGTGAACTTCGTCAAGGTCGACGGCCGCTGGTACGTCGTCCTGGATTGACCCGCGGGGGTTTCGAGATCGCGCGGGCGGGGGGAGCGGCTCTGGCCGCGCCGCCCCGCCTGCGCGTTTGTTATTTATTGCCTGCAGGACCGTCCCCGGCCGCGGCGAAAATTTCCCGCCCGGATCGCCTTCCCGCTCCGCCGGCCGCCCCGGCCGTTTGATCCGGCCTCCACACTTCGGTACGCTTGGGCCCGGCGACGATTCGATGGGCTTGCGCCCGGGCGCGGGCGGAACGCGAGAGGAGGTGCGGGATGAGCTCCGACGAGGAATATGAATCCGAAGGCGGCGAAGGGGCGGAGATCCAGCAGGACGAAGGCCCGGGCATCGAGGAGGCCAGGCCGTCCAAGCTCAGCGCGTTCCTCGCGATGGTGCTCTCGGACGAGCGCATCGACGCGGTCGTCGCGAAGAAGGAGGAGATCTTCCCCCGGGTCTGGATCACGGAGCGGATCACCTCCATCTCGCTCTATCCCGGCAAGACGGCGAAGAGGAACTTCCTGGTGCGGAACTGGTCGGGCGAGGAGCCGCTCGCGATCACCGGGGCGACCGGCTCCCTGGACGGCATCAGGGTGCTGCTGGCCGAGGGGACGACCGTGGCGCTGCTGGGCGAGACGAAGATCGAGTTCGAGATCACGCCCGAAGGCATGGAGCCCGGGCGTTTCGAGGCGAAGATCGTCCTGCAGACGGACTGCCCGGGCTACGAGACGATGACCGTCCGCCTCTCCGGCAAGGTGTATCCGCCGCGCTGAGGGAGGCGCCGGGCCGTCGAGGGGGTGCCGGCCCCCCCCTTGCCAAGGACCGCGCGGCTCTTCTCACAGCCTCTCCGTCGAGATCGCCCTTGAACGCGTACCGGTCGGTCCCGCCCGTCTATCATGGCTCCGCGTCGCCGACGCCACAGCCGAACACCGGACACGTCCCATCAGGCAGCGCCGCCGATCACCGAAGGCCGCATGGTTTCGCCCGACGAATGCGCCCGCACCGCGCGGTGTGCGCTCCGGCGAAGCCGGGCGTGTCTGCGCACGATTTGTTCGAGCTCGCTCTTGACACCCCCCACCCAGGCTGTATGATCTTTGCACAGCGACGCGGGGTGGAGCAGTCTGGTAGCTCGTCGGGCTCATAACCCGGAGGTCGCAGGTTCGAATCCTGCCCCCGCTATAGCTGCAAAAGAAGTCCCGGCGCCCGCGGGTGTCGGGACTTCTTTCATGTAGAGCTCGCCCCTCTTTTCCTCCGGGTTCAGGGTCATCCCTTCCGCGAAAGCCCGGATGAAGAGCTTCCTCTCCTCCGGCGACCCGTGCGTCGCAATCTCCTTCAGGTTCAGGGTTTCCCGCAGGATCTCGGTGGCGAGGGCGACGGTGTCGATGGGCTTGAAGTCGGTCTCCTCGAGCCCCCGGAGCGTCCTCTCGAGGCCCCTGCGCTCGGCCCTCAGGCGGTCCAATTTGCGCTCTACGAAATCCCGGGTTTCCGGCGTCATCATGTCCAGTAGGGCATCCGCCTTCTCGTCGATCTGGGCGATCTCGAAGCGCGTCTTTGCCATCTTGGGGCGGGGATCTTCTTGGTCCCCACCAAGGAGGAGTTCGATCTGGGTCTTCAGAAGAGCCTTCCCCCCGTTCTGTAGGATTTGGGCGAGTCGCTTCTCGACCTCGTCGAAGACATAGGTGTCGAGGTCCTCCTGCCGGAAGAGGACCCGCTTGCAGACGGACGTGCCCTTAGAGACGTACCCACCGCAGGCGTAGTAGTGGGTCCGGACCCTGGAGCCGTCCTTCCTGCTCTTGGCCTTGGTGACCGTGTAGGCCTGAAACTTGTGTCCGCAGGAGGCGCACCGGATCAGGCCCGTCAGGAGGTAGGGCGAGTTCTTCCCTCGCCCTGTCGGATGGGCGGTCCCGGCGTTCCGTCTCTCCCGGGACTTGCGCAGCCGCTGGGCTCGTTCGAACACCGCCTCGGAGACCAGAGGCGGGTGGGTGTCTTCGATGACGACCCAGTCTTCCTCGCCGTTCTGCTCCACCTTGCGATTGACGGTCTTGGACCGCCCCTTGGCCTGGCCGTTCGAGATGCGATGGAACTTGGCCATGGTCCGGCGGTTCCAGACCATGTTGCCCTTGTAGATAGGGTTGATGACGATGGCTCGAACCGTGCTCATGGCCCATCGCCCATCGTGGATGCGGGCCCACTCGCCGTTCCGGGGAGATGGCGTGCCTTCCGAGTTCAGCTGGTGGCAGATGGTCTTGAAGCCCAGGCCGTCCAGGTAGAGGCTGAAGATCCGCTTCACGGTTTTGATTCGGTCCTTGGCGCTTGGGACCAGCCGGGCATGCTCTCGTTTGGAGATGGCCACCCTGTCTCCCTTGGGGAGAATGCGGGTAATCTTTCCGTCGAGGTCCCGGACCTCCTTGGAACCATCAGGCAGGAATCGGACGACCATGAAGGGATTGCCGGCCGAGTCGTGGTACAGGAGGTCGTACCCGTAGGGCGGGGCGCCTCCGAGCCACCAGCCTTCCTGGGACAAGGAAACCTGCCCCCGGATCGTCACCTTCGAAAGGTCCTTGCTCTCCTGCCGGGCCTGCCATTGCTTCACAGGCCTCAGCAGGTCATCGGTATCGTCGCCAGAGAAGTTTTCGGAGACGTATAGGACCTCGATACCCGCCTGCCTCAGGATGAAGCGATAGTACCCCGCCTCGTCGTTGTCGAGCCGCCCGAAGCGCTTGACGTCGTAGACCAGGACGTGTCGCCATGAGCAACCCGGGTCCTGGGCGTCCGAGATGAGTTGGAGGAAAGCCTTCCTGGCCTTCGTCGAGGTCCCGCTAATGGCGTCATCGATGTAGAACTTGACGATCTCGAAGCCGTTCTCGGCAGCGTAGATGGATACCGATTTCTTCTGGTCTTCGATGGATTGTTCCTGGCGATCCGTGGACCTTCGCAGGTAGCCGACCGCCGGGTTGGTTTGGGGCAGGTTCTTCTTCACGAACCCTCCTGTGTATTACTACCTGTCCCCACACATGAGGGCTCGATTGGTGCCGGGTTGCAAGGGGATTCAGGGGGCCTTGGGTTTCGAGCTCGAATGATCCATTTTGCCAAGATCCGCAGGGCTTCGGGAATGGAAACGGATTCCGCTGAAGACGGAACGTCCTTGGTCTCGATTTGCAGGTCTTCTTCCTTCTCCTGGGGCATGGCAGCTCCTCTCGGAGCGCGTTGCCCTCAACAACCTGCGCTTGGCGTCCGGTGGGCTGACTGGCTTGTAGCGCTCTACCTGATATATACCCCGCGGAGAGGAGGAATGACGGCGAAAGGCGGAGGCCCAGTCGAAACCTTCTGACTTGTGGGCATGACGTGATATTCCGGTTACATCCGAGTGACACAGATGATTGATGATTTGGGGAGTTGAACCGTCATCACCCCCCTTGCTCCTCGATGCGGAGGATCCGTCATGCACCTGAAATGGGTCGTCCTCCTGCTGGTTCTCGCCCTCATTGGATGCAGAACTCCCACGGAGTCCGTACCACAATGTGAATCCAAGACACCGAGTCCTACAGAAGAGGAATCCATCTCCCTAGCCATGAACCTCTACAAGGGGGGGAGATTCATCGATTCCTTGGAGAGAGTCCGCGATTTGAAGTCGGGTTCCGCTATGGGCGTCCGAATCGCCTGCCTGGAAAAGCTCGGCCGGGAGAAGGAGGCCGAGGCTCTCTTTCGCGAATGCACCAAAGCGCACCACTGGTGCGGGACCTGTTCTGCATACCCCATGTACTATGCCAAGCTATACATCGCCGAAGCCTTCCGACAACTCGGAGAGTACCCAAGGGCTCTCAAGATCATCGAGCAGGCCGACCGGGCCCTTATCCTCCGGTCCGAAGACGGAAGGATGGCCAGGGCTGCGATCTACGAGGCCCTCGGTCGGGAAGAGAAGGCCATGCGCATGTACGAGGAGGTGGTCACCCTTTTTCCCCGCCCCTACGAATCGAAAGATGCTGCGGCAAAGCTGAAGGCGCGAGGCCGCACCGTCCGGCCCTATCTCCACGTCCTCGAGGAGTTCTTCGCCTGTGGGCGGTGGTACGATACCCAGTGCGTCATCTATGCCTACCGGAAAGGCCCCGAATGTCTACATCGGGATCTTGAGGCCTTCCTCACGCACGAGAATGAACGCGTCCGGTTTCTGAGCGCGGCCCTTCTCGGCCTCGCTTCAAAACACTCGGCCATCCCCGTTCTCGGGCAAGCACTCGTCGAACGAATCGGGACAAACGAGGGAGATCGACACCAGTACCAAGCCCTGGCGGGGAGGATTCTCTGCGAATTCTTGCCCGACGACCAAGCCCTGGCTTTCCTTCGAAGGAGTGCGGATCATCTCGAACCGGGCGCCCGGTGCCAGTTGATCGAGAATCTGGCATCTTCCGGGGTCGCCCTTCCCGACCTGCGGGAGTTGCTCCGGAATCGCCTGAATGACGAGATCGGCTACATACGTCAATCGGCCGCGTTCTGGCTTTTCCGGTACGGAGACGCGGCCGGCATTCCCCTGGTGATCGGGGAACTCGGGGACATCGAGGACAAGTGGGCGAAGAACCGTATAGTTGAAAAGCTCGAATTGGTGCTGATGGTGGCCTTTCACGATCCGGAACGGGACGAGGACTTCTCCGATCCCGAAACCGCGGATCGGATCCGCAGCAGGCTCGATGCTTGGTGGTCGGAGAACCGGGAGAAGGATCCCGAACAGGTCACCCGGGAAGGATTCGAGAACGCCGGGTTTCCCCCGGGGGATTTTCATACGAAACAAGGTCTCGATGCCCTCGTGAAGGCTTTGGCAGCGAAGGACTACCGCATTGCCTACAACGCCATGTGCTGGCTGACTCGGCTCACCCGTGCCTATCCCCCGGAGCTGGGCCGCCTTGAGAAACGCAGGGAGGAGTGGATTGAATGGCTTTCCAAGAACCGCGACAAGCTCAAATGGAAAGAGGGCCCGAGCCGTTTCGTGATCCAAGCCGGGTGATTCGAAAAGAGAAGTTCGAGGCAGCCATCTGGGGGTCCGACGGCAACCCGGGCACTAACCCAGAGGGGGTCGTGAACCAGAGAATCTGAGAGTTTGGGCGCTGATTTCGCAGCCCCGAAGGCAACCTGGCCGGTTGCTGTCGGCGGTCCGGTTCTCGGCTCGAACCAGAGAAAAGCGCGATTAAAAGGTGTGCCGCACAACCCTGCATGGGTAACGGGTTACGGGCGCGGGTGAGAAGGGCGGGAGAGGCCCGGCGCTAACCACCGGAGGCGTGGAAGTTCGAGGTTTGGATCTCTGGCTCCCCGAAAGCAACCCCTATCGGACCTATCATATGTCCCCTCAAGGCCATCGTGCAAGCCCTCCGAATCGTGGCCGTCAACCAGAGACGTGTGGTGGGACAACGCCACGGAGGTGATCATCCTGCGGGAGACGCGCCACCTGCCCGTGCCCGGGAGGCTTGCCGGGCGAGAGTAGGGCGGGAGCCAGTCCACGTAGCCGCAGGGGGAGGCGTTTCTACCAGATGCCTGGCAGCAGACGAAACCGGACCTTCCGGGTGTACTCCTCGTATCCGGAGAGTTCGCGGCGAAGCATGCGGTCCTCCAGGGCGGT
>CAZDSO010000182.1:0-9962 GCA_964508045.1 uncultured Planctomycetia bacterium
TCCTTTCCGTGCTGTGGGTTGCATCAACGCGGTGGCGGCAAAGCACGGCCAACACGGCTCACAGGTGACGGGTACCAGACAATGCAAAATGCTGCAGCCCCCTTGCACTCCTGCCATGGATCGGGTGTGAAAGGTCCCGAAAAAACCCGTGCACCCCCCTGAGGACCTGACATTCGAGGGTCACCCCGGGGTATTTCCATGAAGGGGAGCTGCGAAAAGGAAGGGAGGGCCACGACTTATTTGCAGCGCGAAACGCTCGTCCCGGGCCACGATTGACCGCGCTCCCTCGAGGCCGCTATGATCGCTCGTTTCCCGGTCCCCATGAGAGGAGACGCGTGGCTGGCGTCGAAGAGTTGCAAAACGGCGGGGCGGATGACGACGTGGATGCGTGCGCCGAAGCGGCCGAGCTGCACGAGCCGATGGAGATCCTGCCCTCGCCTTCCGAGAAGAAGGCGCCCTCCTTCATCGTCGAGGGCTCGATCCTCAAGGCCGTGCTGAAGCTGGCCTGGCCCATGTGGATCGCCGTCGTCCTGCAGGACGCCTACAACCTGGTCGACCTCTTCTGGGTGGGGAAACTGGGCAAGGAGCCGGTGGCCGCGGTGGCCCTGTGCGGGATCCTCATGGGGATGGTCTTCACGGTGGCCATCGGCCTGGCCACGGGCGTGGTGGCCCTGGTCGCGCGGTTCATGGGGGCGGGGCGCCCGGAACGGGCCTGGGCCGCGACCTGGCAGGCCCTCTACATGGGCATCGGCGCCGGCCTGCTCACCACCGTCATCGGTCTCCCGCTGGCCCGTCCCGCCCTCGCCATCCTGGGCGCGCGGGGCGACATCCTCGCCCTCGGCGCGTCCTACCTCCAGGTCATGGCGGTGGGCGCCGGCACCATCTTCGTCGTCTTTTCCATGAATTCCGCCTTCCGCGGCGCGGGCGACACCGTGACCCCCATGATCGCCATGGGGATCGGGACCATCGTGAACTTGATTCTCGACCCCTTTCTCATCTTCGGCTGGTGGATCTTTCCCGCCCTGGAGGTGGCCGGGTCGGCCCTCGCCACCGTGTGCGCGCAGACGACAAGCCTGCTCTTCCTGATCGGTATGCTCGCCCTTCGCGACAAGGTCCTCCGCCTCCGGTTGCGCGAGGCGCGTCCCGATCCCACCCTGATGTGGCGGATCGCCCGCGTGGGGATCTTCGGCTCCATGCAGATGTGGGTGCGAAACGTCTCCTCGCTGTTCGTGATCAGCATCGTCACGCCGTTCGGGCCCTCGGTGCTCGCGGCGTTCGGCATCTGCGTGAGGCTTCTGATGGTTTTTCTGCTTCCCGGATTCGGCGTGGGCAACGCGGCCGCCACCCTGGTGGGGCAGAACCTGGGAGCCGGAAAACCGGAGAGGGGCGCCCGGTCGGGCTGGACGGGATCGGGCGTCTACGCCGCCTTCTCGCTCGTGTTCGGGGGCGTCTTCTTCTTGCTGGCGCCCGACATCGTGGCCGTGTTCAACGACAGCCCCGCCGTGGTCATGCACGGATCCCTGTTCCTGCGCATCCTGTCGGTTTCCTTCCCCTTCACGGCCCTGGGCGTCGTCCTGGGGCGCGCCATGGCGGGGGCGGGAGACACGCTCGCACCCATGAGAATCACGGCGCTGGCCCTCCTCCTCGTCCAGGTGCCGGCGGCCTTCGGGCTCTCCCGGTTCTTCGGGCCCTTGGGGATCTGGCTGTCCTTCTCGATGGCCAACGTGGTGAACGGAATCCTCATGGCGGTATGGTTCCACCAGGGGAGGTGGGCGAAGAAGAGGGTGTGAGGCTTCGGATCGAGAAGGTCCGGCCGGGGAACCGACGGTGATCTCATGTTCTCCGCCGGCAACGGGTTCAGGCCATCCCCTGGTTGCCCGGCAAGGCGCGTCCGGCTATAATGACGCCGTCTCGCCGGGGGAGGGTAACGACACCAGTGGAGGATGAAACCTTGGTCGACCTGTCCGCCTACCCGAAAAAGATCAAGATCAAAGGGCGCAAGAGCCTGACCGTCAGGCCCATGACGGCCAAGGACGAGACGCGCATCCTGCAGTTCCTCAAGAACATTCCCCTGGAACACCGCCTCTTCCTCCGGGAAGACGTCGCGGACGAGAAGACCGTCCAGGGCTGGATCAAGAGCCTGAACTACGACCGCGTGATTCCCCTGCTGGGCGAGGTCGACCACAAGATCGTGGCCAACGGGACGCTGCACCTCTCTCCCCTCCGCTGGATCCGTCACGTCGGCGAGATCCGGATCCTGGTGGACCCCAAGTACCGCGGCATGGGCATCGGCCGCGCCGTCATCCACGAGCTCTTCAGCCTCGGCATATCCGTGGGGCTGGAGCGCATCATGGCCACGCAGATGGATTCCGAGGAGTTCCTCATCCAGGTCCTGGTGACGCTGGGTTTCTCCGAGGTCGCCCGCATCCCCAAGCACGTCAAGGACATGAAGGAAATCAAGCACGACCTCGTCTTCCTGACCGCCGAGGTGCAGGACGTCTTCGACCAACAGGAGAGGATGATCCAGGAAGACAAGTACTTCCCGCTCAGCGGGCAGTACTAGCTGAGCCTTGATCAGCCCGTTGGAGATTTCAGATTGCAGGTTTCAGCGGGTGATGCGGGATATCGACTGAAATCTCCAATCTGAAATCCCGCACCGGAACCCCATGAACAGCCAGGCCCTTCACAAGATCCTGATCGTCCGTCTCGGGGCCCTGGGCGACGTGATCCACGTCCTGCCCTCCCTGGACGCCCTTCGCGAGGCCCTCCCGGGAGCCCGCATCCACTGGGCGGTGGAGACGTCTTCCGCTTCGCTGCTCGAAAACCACCCCTTCGTGGACGCCGTCCACGTGATCCGGAGAAAGGAGTGGGAAGCGAAGCTCGCCTTTCCCGCGCGCTGGGCGGAGATCGGCCGCGAGGCGGCCGGCGCGGTGGCGTCCCTCCGGGAGGAGCGGTTCGATCTCGCCGTGGATTTCCAGGGAAACCTCCGAAGCGGGGTGGTGACCTACGCGTCCGGCGCGCCCAGCCGCATCGGATTCGCGAAGGGATCGGGCAAGGAGAGCAGCCACCTCTTCTACACCGAGCGGGTGGCGGTCCCGGAAAAAAGACTCCACAAGGCCGTGAAGGATCTCCTCCTGCTGGGGCCTCTCGGGATCGCGCGAACGGAGGCGCGAGCGGCGCTTCCCGAAGCGTTCGGAGGCTCGCAAGCGGTGCGGGAAGCCATGCGCCGGAAGAAGCGGCCGCTGGCGGTCTTTCACGGCGGCGTGAGCCGCTTCGGATCGCTCAAGGCCTATCCGTCTGCGTCCCTCGCGGATGCGGCCCGCCTCGTCGCGGAGAGGGGAGGCGGCGAGGTGCTGCTGACCTTCGGCCCCGCAGAGAAGGAGGAGGCGGAACGCACGGCCGCCGAGGCGGGCCCCGGCGTGACGCTCGCCCCGGAGACGGGTTTCCTTCCCGATCTGGTGGAGATTTTCCGCGCCGCGGACGCCGTGTGCGGCGTGGACACCGGGCCGGTGCAGCTGGCGGCGGCCGCGGGCGCGCCGGTGGTCGCGCTCTACGGCCCGAAGGACCCGGAAGTCTACGCGCCCCTGGGCGAGAAGGTGCGCGTGCTGGTCGCCTCCGATCCCTCGCTGGACTGCCTCCCCTGCAACGGGCGCCGTTGCCCGCGCGCCGGCGCCGACGGCCTCAGCCCCTGCATGAAGGCGATCGAGCCGGAACGCGTGGCGGACGCGGTGCTCGCGCTCTTCGACCCTCTCTGATCTCTCTGATTCCTCTGTTCCAGAAATCCGTCAAAACCTTGATCTGTGACCGCCAAGTTTTCATGGTTTCCGGGAGAGCCGGAGGCTCATGATGGACTGAATTCGGAATTCCTCAATTCGGAATTCCTCAATTCAAAATCTACAATCCCCTTGTCCGCCATCCGCCATTCATGGTCAGAACAGATCCCGGTCCAGGCTGCGGTACTGCACGGCCTCGGCGACGTGTTCGGGCTGGACGATCTCCTCGCCGGCCATGTCGGCGATGGTGCGGGCGACCTTGAGGGAGCGGGTGAAGGCGCGGGCGGAGAGACCCATCTCGTCCATGGCGGACTCCAGCAGGCGCCGGGCCTCGCGGGCCAGGTGGACGTGCTCGCGGATCTGGCGCGGGTTCATGGCGGCGTTGGTGTAGATGTTCTCCTCCCGGAATCGGTCCGCCTGGCGCGCGCGGGCCTTCACCACCTCCTCGCGGAGTTCCGCCGATCCCGCCCCGCTCGAGGTGCGGGAGATGTCCGAGGCCTTGACGGCGGGCACCTCGACGTGGAGGTCGATGCGGTCGAGCAGCGGCCCCGAGATCCTGGAGAGGTACTTCTGGATCTGGGCCGTGGTGCAGCTGCACTCGCGGGAGGGGTCGGTGAGGAACCCGCAGGGGCAGGGGTTCATGGCGCACACGAGCATGATCTTGGCGGGAAAGGTGAAGGTGGAGGAAGCGCGGCCGATGGTGACGGAGCCGTCTTCCAGGGGTTGCCTCAGGACCTCGAGGGTGCGGCGCGCGAACTCGGGGATCTCGTCGAGGAAGAGGACGCCGTTGTGGGCGAGGGAGATCTCGCCGGGCCGGGGATGGGAGCCGCCGCCCACGAGTCCGGCTTCCGAGATGGTGTGGTGGGGCGCGCGGAAAGGGCGCTGCACGGCCAGCGCCTCCCCCTTGGGGAGCAGGCCGGCGACGCTGAGGATCTTGGTGGTCTCGAGCCCCTCCTCCAGCATCAGCGGCGGCAGGATGGTGGGCAGGCGCTTGGCGAGCATGCTCTTGCCGGAGCCCGGCGGCCCGATCATCAGCGCGTTGTGGGCGCCGGCCGCGGCGACCGCCAGGCACCGCTTGACGTGGTGCTGTCCCTTGACCTCGGCGAAGTCGATGTCGTAGCCGGGGGCGCCGACGAGTCGCTCGAAGGGGACGGGCTCGTGGGACTCGAGAGGGGCCAGGCCCGTGAGATGTCCGGAAGCCTCGGCGAGCGAGCGGACCGGGACGGCGCGGATGCCCCCGACGGATGCGGCTTCGGGGGCGTTGTCGGCGGGAACGAGGATCTCCTCGACGCCGCGTTCGGCGAGCGCCATGGAAGCGGGAAGAACGCCGCGCACGGGCCTCACCTCTCCGTAGAGGGAGAGCTCGCCGAGGATGCCGGTGCGGGCCGTGTCCCGGGTTGCGATCTGGTCGGTGGCGGCGAGCAGTCCGAGCGCGATGGGGAGGTCGTAGGCGGGCCCTTCCTTCTTGATGTCGGCGGGGGCGAGGTTGACGGTGACGCGCCGGTTGGCGGGAAAGCGGTAGCCGGTGTTGACGACGGCCGCCTTGACGCGGTCCCGGCTCTCGCGCACGGCGACGTCGGGCAGACCCACCACGACGACGACCGGTTGTCCGTCGCCGACATCGACCTCGATCTCGACGGGCACGGCCTCGACGCCGTGCAATGCAGCGGAAACGACCTTGACGAGCATGGGGGGCCTTTCCGCGGTTCCGTGGCGGAAGGATCGTACGCCCGAAGACGGGAGAGATCAAGCCTGCAACGCTGGTTTTCCGGAACAGCCATGCAGACGGGGAAACAGACCCTCCCCCACCGGCGCAACGTCGATCAGAAGCGAACCTGGATGCCCGCCTGGCCCACAGCGAAGAAGGGAACGTTGTCCGACATCGGCACCAGATCGAACTCGAGCCGGAGAAGAAGATCCACGGGCCCCGACAGCGTGATCCAGGCCCCGAACCCCGCGTCGACCAGGAAACCCGGAAAGGTCCCCGATTCCTCTTCGGTCTCGGTCCCCAGCGTCCGGGACGCCGACGAGGACTCCAGGGCGAACGAAAGACCCACAAAGACGTAGATGTCGAGGCTCCGGCCCTGCGGGAAGAAGTGGAAGAGCAGATCGTCCTTGAGCAGGAACAGAATCGTGGTCACGTCGTAGCCGGTGTCCTGCTCCTCGGAAAGGGTGTACCCGCCGAGAACGCGCAGCTCGTTGGTGATGGAGATCGGTTCGATGATCGGGGGAAGTCCGAAGCCCAGGAACACGCCCCCGAGCTCGCCGGTGTCGAAGGCCTCTTTCTTGGCCCCGAAAGGGAGAAACGCGCCGAACTCGATCCCGATACGCGTGTCCTGGACCCACTCGCGTCGTGCAGGAGAAGGTGCGTCCTCTTCCTGCGCCTCCACCGGAACGTCGGCCGGACCGGTCTCTTGCCACCCCTCGCCCTCCTCCCAGCCTTCCCCCCAGCCCGAATCCTCCCCGCCCTCGCCCGACGGCGGGCTCTCGGCCCCTCCTTCCTCCTCCCCCCACCCCCAGCCGTCGCCGGACGATTCACCGGACCCCTCGTCCTTCTTCTCCTCCTCTCCCCAACCCCAGCCTTCCCCGGACGATTCCCCGGAACCCTCGTCCTTGTCGCCCTTTTCGTCCTCCTCCTCCTCCCAACCCCAGCCCTCCTGCAGACAGGGCTTCAGGCCTTCGATCGACCGGGGCAGGGAACGCTCTCCAGGCTCGAGCAGGGAACGCAACCCCGCAAAGCGGGTGATGTCGGAGGATTCGCCTCCCTGCGCCGGGGCGGCCTGGAAGACCGCGATCACGATGATGGATACGAGGCACCCCAAGAGCGGCTTTCGCATTTTCATTCGTCGACGATCCAAAGACGGAACGGGGAAATCCAGCCGTTTCCTCGCGGCCTTCTCCCGGATCGAGGAAAAAGCGCCAAAAGCCCACATGTGTCGCATGGTCATTGTATCTCTTTTCCTCGTGGTCAAAAAGAAAAAAAGGTTCCCGCGAAAACATCTTTTCAACGCCAAGGGATCAAAGCCCGTATCGCTCCAGTTTGCGGCGTAGCGTCGTCCGATGGATGCCGAGCAGTTCCGAGGCCTTCACCTGGTTGCCGCCCGTGATGCGCATCACCTCCTCCAGAAGCGGCTTCTCGAACAACGCCGTCACGCCGTCATGAAGGGGGGCCTCGCCCTCGGCCAGAAGACGAGCCACCGCCTCGCGAACCACCGCTCCCGCCTCCGTCCCTCTCTCCCCCGGCTCCCCGAGACCCGAGGGCAAGTGGTCCGGCAGGATCGTTCTTCCCCGCGCCACCACCCGGGCATGCTCCACCGCGTTGCGAAGCTCCCGGACGTTCCCGGGCCATGCATGTGCCCGAAGCCGCTCCAGCGCTTCCTTCGAGACGGCCGGCCCTTCCCCGTCCAAAGACCTCGCGAAATGGGAGACCAGAAGGGGGATGTCCTCCCGCCGCTCCCGGAGCGGGGGAAGATGGATGGGAAAGACGTTGAGCCGGAAGTAGAGGTCTTCCCGGAAACGGCCCGCCTCGACTTCCGCCGAAAGGTCCGTGTTCGTCGCGGCGATGATGCGCGCGTTCAAGGGCTTCGGGCCCGGCGAACCCAGCCCCTCCACCTGCCGCTCCTCGAGGACGCGCAACAGCTTCGCCTGCACGGGAAGGGGGATCTCCTTGACCTCGTCCAGGAACACCGTGCCGCCTTCCGCGCGCAACAGGCGCCCGGGGCGCGATTCCGACGCCCCGGTGAAGGCGCCCTTTTCGAACCCGAAGAGCTCGCTTTCCAGAAGCGTCTCCGGGATGGCCGCGCAGTGCACGGGCACGAAAGGCCCGCCGGCGCGGGACGAGGAGGCGTGGATCGCCCGGGCCGCCAGGTCCTTGCCCGTCCCCGTCTCCCCCAGGATCAGCACGGACGCGTCCGACAGGCTGGCCATGCCGATCCGCTTGAACACCTCCTGCATCGCCGTCGAGGCGCCCACCATCATGGAGGCCTCCCGGCCGTCCAGGCGGGCCTTCAAATCCAGCACCTGGCGGGAGAGAGCGCCGGCCCGGGCCGCGCGGCCGACCGCCGGTTTCACCTTCTCCGTGTCGATCGGCTTGACCAGATAATCGAACGCGCCCAGGCGGATCGCCTCCACCGCCGTCTCCATCGTCCCGTGCGCCGTGATCACGATCACCTCGCCCCGGAATCCCCGTTCCTTCAGCGCCTCCAGCGCCTCCAGCCCGTCCATGCCCGGAAGGCGCACGTCGAGCAGCACCACCTCCGGCGACGTCTCTTCCGCGATCTCCAGCCCCGACTCCGCCGTCCCCGCGACGGAGACCTCGTGCCCCTCGCGCTCGAGGATCTTCTTCAGCGCCCAGCAGATCGCTTGTTCGTCGTCGATGACGAGAACCTTCGCCACGGCCGAGGTTCCGAAAAGAACCGAAACGCGCCCGACCCGCACGGGTCTACAAAACGGTTGGGCAGGTGTATGATCCTCGTTTGAACGTCTATGGTAGACGTTGTACGGTGGAAGAGAAAGCGGATCGCGAACATCCTGTTTCGTTTTCTTTTCCCAACGTCGATACGATCCCGTCTATAATCCGGGAGGAAGGAGCAAGACGCCATGCCCATGTGAGATGAAGTTGCATGAAGCTTGTGTTCGCCAACGTCGCGCCGCCGTGGCTCCGCTTTCTCCTGCTGGGGCTGGTGCTCTTCTTCGTCCTGTTCGGCGTGGGGGGCCTCCTCGAAACGCTCGGCGTCGACACGAACCTCGACCTCGGGGCGAACCCGGGCCTCGCCCGCAAGCTCCTCCTCGCGGCCATGGCCCTGTTCGTCCCCATCCTCCTGGTCCTCCCCAAGCTCGACGACATCCTCTACTTCGATGCGGAGAACCGGCGGCTGGTCCTGGTGCGAAGGGGCCTGGCCTTCAAGCGCACCCAGACCGTTCAAACGGAGGAGGCCGAGGCGCTGGTTTCCTCCCCCCGCCGCGCTCTCTGGGGAACGTTCATCGACGTGGAACTGGCGCTCGCGGACGGGCGCTCCGTCTTCCTGTTCTCGGTGCCGGCGGAACGCTGGAAGGCGGAGGGGGCGGGACCGTCGATCGCGGAGACGCTCGGCGTCGAGCAGGTCGAACGGCAGGAATCATGACCGTTTCTGGAAGGCCGGGGACCTCAGGGCATGTGAAAAAATTCGCCGGGTTCCATCGTTTCAGGTGACCGGGGAAATCCTTGATCTTGGGCAAGGGCGAATTCTTTCACAGCCGCTCAGCGCGACCGCCCGCGATCTGCGAGCCGTTCAGCGAGGCGGAGACGAGAGCGTCTCGAGAGTCTCGACGTTCTTGCGGGCGGTGTCGATGACGAGGCGGAGGAAGTCGCGAAGATCGCCGGGGCCGGCGCGCTCGAAAGGCTTGCGAAGAAGACGCATGGCCTCCTTCTCCACGCGGATCGCGGCGCCCAGCAGATTGAGGTTGGATCCCTTGCCCACGTCGTGGAAGAGGCACTCGCGCATTTCGGTCAGGGGCATCTCTTCCGGGGACGGAGCGCTCTCGAATTCGAGATGCTTGAAGAGGACGGGGATCCGCTTGACGTGATCCTGGTGCTTGACCGCCATGTCGACCAGCACGTTCCTGGCGTCCTCTTCCGCGAGCCGCGCGGCGGCCATGCAGACGTCGGCGCCCGCCTTCTTGTACTCCATGACCCGCTCGAGGGTCTGCAGGGTGTCGACGACGGAACCCATGGCGTCCTCCTCGGGGGGAGACATGTATGGTATACCGGAAAGACCGCCGTGCCGCACCTGTAAAAACCACGTCAAGGACATACCTTCCTCGACCCCTGAAAAAATCGGTTTTCAGGGTCGTCCATGTCTCCTTGCTTGGATGACGCCCGGGAGCGTATCCGGGTTTCAGCACACCTGGCTCCCAACTCGGGTGACGTTCAAGCCTTCGTTAACGAACCTTTCAGAACCACGAAGCCGAAGGCGGAAGAAGGTTCTCGAAATCGCCGGGGGCCCGCCCTCCCCTTGACATCGGTGATGTCAAGGGCCGGCAAGGACGCCCCGGCACCTCGCGTCTGGTTCCGGCCGCGGACGATATCCGCGAGGCAATCCCCGCGCGTCCGTTCTCGTGGCGCACCATACCTACATGGATCGGTTTGGATTGGGGGGCGAGCCTCTCCTCCTTCGCTTGCAGGTGGTTGCGAGAGCTACGGAGGACCCT
>CAZDSO010000183.1:0-9919 GCA_964508045.1 uncultured Planctomycetia bacterium
AAACCCAGGGACCCCTCTGAGGATGAAGAATTCGAGGGTCACTCCGGGGGATTTCCATGGAGGCGGGCTACGGAAGGAAGGGGAGGCCCACGCCTTGCTGACAGCGCGAATGCCTCGGACGGGCTTCGTGTTGACGCGGCGGGTTCCCGGGCATAGAATGCCTTACTCGGGAGGATCTATGCAAAAGGGTGCAAAGATGTTGCGTTGTTTCACAGCCGCCGTCGCGTCCCTCGTTCTCCTCGGATGCGCGGGCCTCGACGTGGACGATGCGGGCACCCACGTGCTCGATCTCGAGGGCCGGGTCGCCGTGCTCGTCGTGGACAATTCCGCCGGCCCCGAGGAATTCGATCCCGACGAGACGATCCGGGAAGGCGCGAAATTCCTGCTGTCCACGTTCAGCGACGCCGACAACGTCGGCCTGGTCACCGTGCGCTTCCCCGTCAAGGCCCTGTTCGACATCGCCCGCCTCGGCGAGGACGACGGACGGGAGAAGGCCCTGGAAGCCCTGGACGCCATGAAGATCGGGGGGGACGCGGAATACTACGAGGCCCTCGAGAAGGCGCGCGAGCTCCTCGACGTCTTTTCCGCCCAACGGGACTCCGCCGTCGTCTTCCTCACCGGCGGCCGGAAGCGCCCCACCGGCGATCCCCAGCAGATCCGGGATTTGATGAAACTCTTCGCCGACCGGGGATGGCGTTTCTTCCCGGTGGTCCTCATGCCCGCCCCCGACCTCCTTACAGTCCTCGAGGAAGGCTCGGCCTTCACCCAGGGGGCCGTGTTCAAGATCGAGCGGCCGCAGGACATCATGTCCACCCTGGTCACGGTCGCGGGCAAGATCAACGACCTGTGGCTTCGCCGGAGCCTCTCTCCCGCCCCCGTGCACGGCAACGCGAGCCGCCTGCTGATGACGGTGACCCGCGACGAGAGCGAAGACGACGTGGACACCGTGAAACGGGACGATGCTTCCGTTCCCGTCGGGCCCAACGGCCCGGGCGCCTCCCACCTCGCCTCCAGCAACTTCGTCACACTCGCGGTCCAGGAGCCCGACGCCGGGACCTGGTCCGCCACGACCAAGGGAACCCCCGTCGCGGAGGCCATGTTCGTCAAGCCCCCCTTCCACGTCCACCTCGACGACGAGGCCAGCGTGAAGGGCTCGGCCATGGAAGGGGACGAGATCTCCTTCCACCTCGTCGTGGAAGGAAGCAAGGAGGACCTCGATACGTGGGCCCCCCGGGGGCTCGCCGACGTCACGCTCGTCTCCGAAGCCACGGGCAAGTCCGTGGATCATTTCCCCATGGAGCGGACCTATCTCGCGCCGGAACTCCGTTTCTCCGGCAAGACCCGCCTCTTCACCACGGAACCGGGAACCCCGGAGGTCTTCACGGCCCGCCTCACCCTCGTGTTCGGGGAAGGGGACGGCGCCTGGGTCCGAGAGGAGTTCCTGTCCTTCGCGCTCAAGCCCGCGAAGACGAGGGGCTTTCGCGTGGAGCCTCCCGACGTGGATCTGGGGTCCCGGTGGTGGGACGAGCAGGATATTTCCAGGACCCTCGAGGTCATCGCCCGGGTCGTGGAACCCGTCGAGGTCGAGGCGGTGGAGGTCCCCGAGGGTTTCCTCGTCGAGCCGGCCTCCACGCGCGCGTCTTTGGACCAGCCGGGATTGTTTCGGATCTCCGTGAGCGACGTGATGCGCATGAAAGGCGGAGGCGGTGAAGCGACCCTCAAGATCGCGGGACGCTCCACGGTCGAGGAGGGACCGTCGTTCGAGCGCACGGTCGGTCTCCGCTACCGCCTGGTGAAGTTCGTCGGTCCCTCCGAGATCAGGCTCGGCCCCCTGGCGCCCGGGGAGACGAAGGCTTTCTCCCCCTCCACCTGGCAGGTCGTGGGGGAGGGCGAGCTTCCCTTCTCGGTGGAATGCCGGAACCTGGAAGGGCCGGGCCTGATCGTCCCCACCCTCGAGACCGGGCCCGAGGGGCGCGAGCGCATCGTCATCGCCGTGCCGGACAATGCCGCCGAGGGCACCTACGAGGGGCGCTTCATCGTCGTGCCCGGGGAGACCGGGCTCGGCAACCGTTCCCTGCCCGTCGTCGTGGAGGTGAAACAACGGGCCGCCACGGGCGACGGGACGCCGCTCGAGCCCGCCGTCGAGACGGAACCCGAGAACATCATCCTGGACAGCGTCTCCACGGGATGGGTCCGCACGTCCTTCAAGATCGGCGTCCCCTCCGACGCGCCCCCCGCAGAGAGGATCGACGTGAAGCTCTCCTCGCTTCGCGGCCGGGAGACCTTCGAGATGATCTCCGCCCAGTTCGACATGCGGGTTTCCCGCGGGCCCGGGTGGCAAAGCGGCACGCTCGGCCCCGGCCTGTACTCCCCCTACATCCTGGAGGTCTACGTCTCCTCGGATCTCCCCGACGACGTCTACGAGGGGGAAGCCGTGGTCCTGTTCAAGGTGGCCGGAGAAGAGAAGGTCCATGAAGCGGGCCTTCCCATTCGCATATCGGTGAAACGTTCTCGATAGCTCCCCCCCGTCGCGCCGGACAGGATGCCGCTTGGGGGCGGAGTTCCGTTTTCGGGGAGGATGCCCGATGGTTTCGAAAACCCTCGGTCTGGAAAGGGCCTTCGTGGCCCTGCTTTTCGTCGTTGCCGCCTTCGCCCCGAGCGCTCTCGCCGGCGAAGGCCCCGGGGGGGACGCCGGCGCCGACGTCTTCTTCATCGTGGACAATTCGGGATCCATGAAGCGGATCGATCCGGAGGGGCTCCGCATCGATTACGCGCGGGCCCTCGCCGATCTCTTGTTTTCCCGGCCCGGCGACCGGGTCTCCGTGGTCCGCCTCGGAGGCCGTCTGGAATCCGCCCGGTACGAAACCGTCGTGCTGCCCCTGGTCAAGGTCCCGGACGATCCCTCGGAACGGGCTTCGTTCCTGGCCCAGAGCGTGAAGGACGCCCTCGCCCGGGAAGCCAAGGGGTTCGGCCGGGGAAGCGATTTCAACGCCGCCTTCGAGGAGGGCGTCTTCAAACAGCTCGCCCTGAGGGAGGCCGGGTCCAGGCGTCCGGTCGTGATCGTCGTGGTCTCCGACGGAAACATGGAGGTCATCGAGGGCGACGAGGCCCCCGAGATCTACCTGAACGCCGCCGACGAGATGGACGGCCGCACCCTCCGGGACCGAGTCAACGCCGCCGCCATGGAGATGTTCCGCACGCAGACCCTCCCCGTCCTCTCCAACCGCTTCTTCAACACCTACGTGGTTCCCGTCGTCGTGGGCGGCATGGAGGAGGAAGGCCGCTACGTGCTCAAGGACCTGGCCGGCGTGCCCGGAGCCGGCCGCATCGTGGACCTCTCCGGCTCGTTGCTGGACGCCCTGGCCCGCTCCGTGCGGCTCTCCGGCCAGGACCCGGACGCCCCCTGGAACGAACTCACCCTCGCCGTCTTCGACGACATCGCCGTCGAAGCGCAAGGGGGAGAAGCCTCCGTCGACGTCCGCATCCCCCTCGAGGCCGAGAGGACCCGGCTGCTCGTACTGGGGCCCCACGCCGAGTTCACCACCGGCCTCTCCGGACCCGGCAACGCCATGCTGGGCGAGGCCGAAGGCGTGAGGATCTACGGAAGACTGGACCGCCACCGCGTCATCGATGTCTCCCGCCGGGACATCCCCAACCATAAGCTCCACGTCATCAACCAGGCCGACCAGCCCGCCTCCTTCCAGGCGGCCGTGCTGTGCTCCTTCCGCCTGGAAGGTGAACTGGCCCTCGGCAACGAAGACGGCGCCCTCCGCGGGGGGGAAACCGTCCGGTTGAAGATGGGCGTGATCGACGCCGCCCGGCGCGAACCCGTCACCGACCCCTGGCTCCTCGACAAGATCGTCGCCGTGGCCCGGCTGACCGACGCCTCCGGAGAGGCCGTCGAGAAACGGTTCCCGTTCGCCGGAAGCGACTCCGGCCGCCAGATCCGGGAAATCCCACTCGATCCGCGGACGCCCGCCGGCACGTTCGTCGCCCGCGTCTTCTTCCGCCTGGAGGGCGACGGAAGCGAGGCCCTGCTCACGATTCCCGCCGTGGAAGCCACCATGCCCGTTCTCCGCGGCGTGCCGACCGTCCAGGTGGGCTTCGTCTCCGGGAAGGCCTTCCAGGGACACGAGGTGGGCCTGACCGGCCGGATGACGTCCGGGAACCCGCCCGCCCGCACGATCGACGTGGTCCTGGAAGGCCCCGTCTCCGGGGAAGGCGACAAGGCCCATCGTGCGGTCACGCTCGCGTGGGATCCCGAGGCGATGCTGTACCGGGGCCGCACGACCTTCGACGCCAAGGGGCGGTGGGAAGTCCAGGAGGAGCGTGCGGGGGAGGATCGGAAGATCGTCAAGAGCGTCGCCGGCGGCCTGGAGGTGATCTCGCGCGGCGTGGTCCTTCTGGACGAAAAGGGAGCCAAGATCCTGGAGTCGGTGACCTTCTCGCCCCGGTCGACCGGGGAAGGCGCATCCTATCCACCCTTGACGTTCCTGGTCAGCGGCGACCTTCTTCCGGGCGAGAAGGGGGTCCTGGAACTCGAGGCCACGGCGCACGGATCCGCCGGGGGCGCCTCCATGGTCTTCGAGGGGACCCGGACCCTGGAACTCACGGCGGAGGAGCCGAGGGCCAGGGTGACGCTCCGGCTCGATGCGGAGAAGACGATGCGCCTGGAGGGCCGGCTCGGGACGATCGAGATCCGCGGCACCCTCGGGGGGGATCCCGTGCACCGCCGCGCGCCCGTCTCCGCCGCGCCGCTCCCCGGGACCGAGGAGGAATGGACCCGACTGCTCGAGAAAAAGGAGGTCCTCATCGCGGGGGGCGCGGTGCTCGGCGCGATCCTGATCGGCCTTCTTCTTCTGGTCACCATCCCCAAGTACCGCCAGCAGCACCTCCTCCATGAACGGGAGGACGGAGGATGGGATGAGGGGGCTCTGCTCGCGGAGTTCCAGACGGGAAGAAATCCCCGCAACGCCTACGGCACGGCCGAGATCAAAAACGCGGTCTGGTTCCGCCTGCGGGGACGGCGCGGCCTCGGCGGCGGGAAAACCTGGGCCCGGCCCCTGAAACCCTTCATCCAGTTCTACAAGAACGACGAGATCCAGAACGGCTGGACGCGCCTCAACCACGGGGACCGCATCCGCTTGCGGGGTGCCCGGTACCAGGAATTCTACCGGTTCCTGGAACGGCCTCTCTCGGCGGACGAGTACGACGCCCTGCAGCCGGAACGCCCGGCCCATGCGGAAGCGGTCGACGTCGGGGAAGCGGCGCCTCGGCCGGAGGAAGAGACGGGCCAGGCCGAGCTGGTGATCGAGCTGCCCGGCGAAGAGGAAGCGGAAGCGGCGCCCGCCATGGCGGAGCACGGGTTCGTGGAGGAGGGAAGCGAGCCGCCGACGGCGGTGGAGGAAGCCGGCGGGGCCGATCTGTCCGAGCTCGACACGATTTTTGGCGAGAAGCCTCCAGCGCCGGCGCCGGAGGAAATGCAGACCGCCGGGGAAGGGGACAAGGCGCTTTCCTTCACCGACATCTTCGGGGAGGAGGAGACCGTGCCGCCCGGGGAAACGCCGGAAGCGGAGGAAGGCGGGCAACCGGGGGAGGGGGAAGGCCCGACGTTCGACGACCAGGAGACGATTTTCGAGCAGTTTTTCGGGGGCGACAGCGCCGGGGCGGAGGAAACGGAAGCGCCGGCCGAGGCGGGGGACGGGACGGAGATCGTGGGGGCGGAAGAGGCAGTGGGGGACGGGACGGAGATCGTGGGGGCGGAAACGGCGCCGGGCGACGGGACCGAGATCGTGGACGAGAAGGCGATGGAGGAGGCCTTCGAGTTCGACCCGGAGGGCATTTTCTCGGACGCCGACCTGGCCAAGATCATGGAGGAAGCCGGCGGGGACGACGATTCCCTGGTGATCGACATGCCCCTGGATTTCGAGGAGGCGCAGGAAGGGGAGCAGGACGTCTTCACGGTAGGAAGCGAGGACGGGGCGGCGGGGGAGGAAGGGGAAGACGCGGATGCGGCGGACGAAGCCATCAATCCGGAGCTGGTGGAAACGCAGGAGGTGGTGAAGGACGAACAGGATCTGTCGCCGGAACTCTTCTCCACGGAGGAGGGGGAGAGCGTCGTGGAGGCGGAGGAAGAAGAGATGGAGATCGAGGCCGAGGAGGGGGAAGGGGAAGGGGAGATGCAAGAAGTGGAGGAATCGGAGGAAGGCGGCGAGGACGAAGGCATCTTTTCGGGCATGCTGGCGGGGGGCGAGGAGGAAGAGGGGCAAGGGCTCTTTTCGGATCTCTCGGAGATCCGTTCTGAAATGGATGAGCATGACGCCTTCGAGGCAGGGGAAGAGGAGGAAGACGGGGACGAAAGAGACGACCAGGACGCTTCCTGAGGCCGAAGAGATGAGACGCACCCTCTGGATCGTTCCCGCGTTCGGTTTTCTGGCCTGGCTCTCCGCCGCGTCGCCGGCGGGACGGGCCGCGGGCGGGGAGAAGGAGGCCGCCTTCCGGCGGTACCGGGCGGCCTTCGAGTCCTTGAAGCGCAACCACGGCGACGAGGCCAAGAAGCAGAAGCGTATCGCGCTGGAGGAGATCGGGGAACTCCGCTATCCCCCGTCGGTGCGGTTCCTGGGGCGGGTCCTGTCCGAGGAGGACGAGCCGAGCCTGATCACCACCGCGCTGGTGGCGCTGGGCAAGGTGGGGACGGTCGAGGCGGTGCAGACGGCCTTCCGGCCGGCGATGAACCCCCGCGCGGACGACCTGTTCCGGGACGCGCTTCCCTGGGGCCTGAAGTACGCCCACGACGAGACGGCCGCCTCCTGGGTGGCGCGGCACATGCTCCGGGTCGGCAACGCGCGGCTTCGGCGCGCCGCCGTGGAATCCCTCGGGGTCATGGCGTGCGCAGCCGGCGTGGACGCCCTGATCAAGGCGCTGGAGGACCGGGACGTCACGGTGGCTTACGAGGCGGCCCGGGCCCTGGGCCGGATCGGGGACGCGCGCGCGCTCGCCTCGTTGCACGACCTTTTCGCCGCCAAGGACTGGCGGCTTCGCGAGGCGGCCGCGTACGCGCTCGGCCATTTCGAGGACGAGAAGGGCCTGGGTCTTCTGAAGACGGCGCTGCTCGACGACGACTGGCGCGTCCGCGAGTCCGCGGTGCTCTCGCTGAAGAACCGGGGAAACCGGGACGCCGTCCCCGCCCTGATCCGGGCGGTGGCCGACGAGAACCGGCGGGTGGCCGTGGAGATCCGGGAGACGTTGAAGGATTTCACGGGCAAGGATTTCGGATTCGAGGTGAAGCTCTGGCAGTCGTGGTGGCGGGCCCAGGGGAAGAAGCAGGAGGGCCCGGCGAAACCCGAGCTCACGGCGCCGGTCGTCTATCACGGGATCGAGGTGCAGAGCAACCGCGTGCTTTTCATCGTCGACACGTCCGGCTCCATGGACTGGGGCGGCCGGATGGGCAAGGCGAGGGAGGAACTGGAAAAGGTCGTGGACAGCCTCGAGCCCAGGACGATGTTCAACGTCATGACCTTCGCCAACGGTCCGCTGTTCTTCCGCAAGGAGATGGTGCCCGCGACGGAAGAGACGCTGGAGGACTTCGCCGAGTGGATGGCCAAGCAGGCGCCGTACGGGGGGACCAACACCTACGACACGCTCCAGCGGGCCATCGAGGAGATCCCCGGCGTCGACACGATCTTCTTCCTCTCCGACGGCATCCCCGTCACGGGCAAGTACATCGCGCAGGAAAAGATCCTCGCCGAGATCAACAACCTCAACCGGTTCCGCAAGATCCGGATCCACACCATCGCGCTTCTCTTGGGAAGCGCTCCGGCGGGCGTTCCCGAGGACAAGGAACTGGCCGAGCGGTTCATGAAACGCCTGGCCGAGGAGAACCAGGGCGAGTTCATCAGCGTGAAGTGACCCCCACCGCTCAGAATTCCACGTCGTGCCCGGGCAGAAGGGGTACGACCTTCGGAAAGTCCTCGCGGAAGTTCTGCAGGGAACCGAACGCGCCCGGCGTATCCGGGGCCATGAGGGGGACGAGAAAACGCGGGGACGCCATCTTGAGGAATTCCTGGTTCTTGATGATCAGCGCCCCGGGCGTCAGGAACATCACGTCCGCGCCCTTCATCGCCTCGGCCACCTCCTCCTTCCCCTTCGGTTTGGTCGCGTTGCCGAAGTGGACCGCGCTCTTCTCCCCCATTCCCACCACGTAGACGACGTGCTCCGGCACCCCCTCCTTCGTGAACTTGCCCCCGTGGGCCACCGCGAGCGCCTTGACCTTCACTCCCTTTTCCTTGATCTCCACGGGCTTGCCCTTCTCGGGCTCGAGGACGATCAAACGGTCCCCGGCGACGCCCTGCTTCTCGAGAAGCCGGATCACCGTCGGCGGACCCGCCGCCTTGGCCTCCGTCCGGGACAGCACCTTCGCCGTCTCCCACGGATCGAAGACGTCCCGGTGGGCGTGCGTGTACAAAAGAAGCTGCGCCTCGTCCACCGCGCCGGCTTCCAGGGAGGGATAGGGGCGGTGGAAGAGCCTGGGCTGGTAGAAGGCGTTGACGAAGACCACCATACCATTCGACTCCAGCCGGACGCCGCTGGCCCCCACGAAGTGAACGTCGAGCCCCGTCACGGCTCCCTCGTCGTACCCCATGAAATCCGCCACCTTCTCCTTCCAGTCCGAGGCCCGGTAGGCGGAGGGGAGATCCTCCTCGGATCCCATGCGGATCCGGGCCAGGAAGCCGTAATGCCTCTTCTCCTTCTTCTCCGCGTCGATCAGCGTCTTGATGGCGGACTCCGCCTCCAGCGCGGCGAGCCCCCGGCACGCCCATCCCGCCATGTGCGGGTCGCGCCGCCCCTCGAAATACTTCAGAAGCGTCTCCGCCCGCGCCTCGACGGCTTCGTCGGTCACCCCCGCGACGACGAAAGGGTCCTCCGGCGGCTGAAAACAGCCCTCGTCCAGCTCCGGCGAGAAGGTCTCGTCGTCCACCGCCACCTTGTTCACCAGCCGGAAATCCTCCTGGTCGCGCCCGGGCACCCGCTGGTTCCGGTAGGTGCGCCGGTCCAGCGCCACCTGCACCCCCTCGATCTCCTCGTAGGCCTCGTACAGGGTGTAGTAGGAGGTCTGTTCCCCCGCCCGGCCCGTGATCACCTCGTCGCGCCGGTACAGAAGCCACGTCTCCTTGTCGAAGTGGAGCTTGACCTCCCTGCCGCCCTCCGGTTCGATCAGCCGGATGGAGGCGCACGCCACCTCGCCGAACGTGCTGTCCTCGAGACGTTCGAACTTCAGCGCGCCCTTCTTCAACTGCCAGAGCCAGAAGTGGTCCCGGAGATCCCGCTTGGACTCCGCCACCTCGTCCGGCGCCATGGGGCGGAAGGCCTCGCGGGCGAATTTCCAGCCCCGGGCCCCCAGGACCAGCCGTCCCGAGGAGCCGAAGGTCCCCTGCATGCCTTCCAGGCGCAACCGGTAGTCGCCGGGCATGCGGGCCGTCACCTTGTAGTCGTACTTCTGGAAGCTCCCCCCCACGAACTTCAGAACGCCCCAGAGCTCCCAGTACTCGGCCTCCCCGTACTTGTCCGCGGCGCCGTGGGCCTCGACGATCTTGTCGATGAAATCGTCGCCCGCGAGCGCCGCGCCGGACCCGAGCGCGAAGACCGCGGCCAGGCGAATGAGGACCGGAAATCGCATGCAAGCCTCCTCGTCAATGCCGAAGATTCGACGCTAGAGTGTAGGCCGCTTCCCGGACCGATGCAAGCGCTGCTCCGCAGCGCGCGCTTTGCGGCGCTATGCCACGCCGCGGCAAGAAGAAAACACGAAGAAGGCAGTTTTGAATTCAGTCGGCCTATCCCCCGCCCGGACGCGAACCGAGATCCCCCCTCCTAGCCCGGATTATTCATGAAAACTACTGCGGTCGCCGCAAGCACATGATCT
>CAZDSO010000184.1:0-9801 GCA_964508045.1 uncultured Planctomycetia bacterium
ACGTAGCCCTTGCAAGAGCCGATCGGCGTAGTACGGGCTGGCGAGCCATGGTTTGGGCTCGGGGGCCCGCCGCCGCCTGGTTTGCAATTGCATGGGCTATGGCGGATCCTTCGGAAACCCTCGCCCTCCAAGGCGGTCACCGATCATGGTTTTTCCCGAAATTTTGGAACCGATTTTCGTAGACGCGCCAAAGCCCCCGCACGGGCAATCCCGGCGGCGGCGGGCAGATTTCAGCCGGCGCAACGGAAACGCGACAGGAATCTCTGATCTGAAACCGGGAATCCCTGCCAGGCCGCGGGCTACGGGGCGCGGCGTTCCGCGATGAGCAGGTCCACCATCTTCCCGTAGCTCGCGATGCCCTCCGCCTGCCCCTGCGATCGGAGGTAGAGGTCGTTCACGCCGGCCGAGGCGCGGCTCACCGCCGAGGCGTGGCGGTTCCAGAAACGCCTCCGCGCCCGGAGGTCCCGCTTCACGCCCGCGTCGAGATCCGACAAGAGGGCCTCGCAGGCCCGCCGGTCCGCCCGCCTGAGCGCCCCCAGCGCGTAGACCAGCGCCGTCAGCGCGCCGGCGTACCGGAAATCCGCGTCCGGGTGGGCGCGGCAGGCCGCGTAGGCCACGAAGTTGGCCTCGTCCTCCGAGGCGTAGCCGAGCGCGTGGGCCATCTCGTGACAGGCCGTGAAGGGGAGAGCGGAGGCGGGAAGGTCCAGGTTCACGTTCGGCTCCCCCGTGATGGGGAAGAAGAATCCGGCGACCCCCAGGCGCGTCAGCAGGAAGGAGAGCAGGACGCCCTTGGGACGGGCGACGGCGTCCGCGTCCAGCCAGGCGAGATCGTCCCCCGCCCGCTCGAACCCCGGGCGCGCGCGGCCGAGCGCGTCGCGGGGGCTTCCCTCGAGGCGCATGACGCCTTCCTCGTCCTCTCGGATCTCGCGACGAACCGAGCGGGTTTCGGCCGCGAGCGCCTCGCAGAGCGATCGCAGCTCCTTGGCCGAGGGAGGGGCGTTGTCGAAGGCCGCCTGTTCGTACAGCGGAAGACGGCCGTAGTTCACTCCCCACAGAAGGGCGTTGAGGGCCAGGAACGTTCCCAGGGCCGCCAGCCCGAGCGCCACCCCCCGCAGGAGGACGTTGCCGGGACGCCGGCGTTTCCGGATCCATTGCAGACCCGCGCGGCCTGCGAGGACGAGGCCCGCGGCCGCGAAGGAGGCGAGGAGGATCTCGGCGAGGGAGAGGGGAATCCACCCCGTGGAACCGTGGAGGCCGACGGCGAACAGGGGATAGAGCCCACGCGAGAAGACGCGTTCCACGACCGCCGGCGCCAGGGAAGCCAGCGGGACGATCAGCAGGGAAGCCGGTCCCGCCGCCGCGAGGGGAAGGCACAGCTTCCACGGGACGGGACGGTCCTTGGGCTTCCGCGGTTTCGGAGGTTGCGCCTCCTCCGCGTCCCCGGCGTCCTTCGCTTTCTCGTTCCCGTGCGCCTCGCTCATGAGCCTTCCCTGGACAGCATCATGCGCTCCGATGCGCCATACGAATCCGATCTCCGGAATTCATGTCCTGCCCGAAAAGAGCGTGTAGGTCGCGAACCCGTAGAAGTCGGGATCGTCTGCGATGAAATCCTCCGCATCCGGGCGGCACAGCCGCCTCCAGGCGGCGCGGTCCTCGTCGGACAGGCGGTCTTGCACGGGTTCCCAGAGCATCTCGAAGAGGTAGGCCAGGCTCTCTCGCATCGAGGCGTCCAGCGGCGCCTGGACTTCCGCGACGAAGCTGCGGGCCCGGCGCCCTTCCAGTTCCGCCCGCCGGAGCCAGCCCAGGGCGCGCAGCATGTGCTGGCCGGGCTCCCGGATCCGGAAGTATCGGGTCCCGGCGACGAAGGCCTCCTGGAGACGGCTTTCGAGCGGGGGGTACCCCGGCAGGAGATTCTGTCCGGTCCAGAACAGCAGGGCCACGGTTCCGCCCGGCCGGACGGCGCGGGCGAGCTCGCGGACCCCTTCGACGGGATCGGGAACCACGACCGGCCAGAGGGTATCGGCGCACCACGCCCAGTCGAAGGTGTCGTCCTCGAAGGGGAGGTCCAGGAGATTCGCTTCCTGGAAGGAGACGCGTCCGGCCGCCGGCCCGTCGCCGGTGCGTTTCCGGGCGGCGTCCAGGTTGTCGCGGTTCACATCCACGCCGACCACCTCGCCCCCCGTTTCTTCCGCGAGCATCCGCGTGCCCGTTCCGATGCCGCACCCGGCGTCGAGCCCCCGGCTTCCGGGGGGCAGGTCGAGGGCCCGGGCGGCCTGTCGGCAAGCGGGGAGGGTGAAGCGGGCCGCCAGCGCCAGCATTTCGGCATAGGTTCGGGACGTCATGGGGCTCTTCTCGATAGGGATTGTATCATGTGCCTGGCGAAAGGAAGGCGGCTTTATCGAAGACCCTCTCTTCGTCGGCCTCGAGCTGGGGTGGGCTGTTGCGGTTTTTCAGTGCTTCCAGAAGGCGGGCAGGAAGACGACGAGGACGGTGTAGAGTTCGAGCCGTCCCAGGAGCATGAGCAGGATGAGGAAGGCCTGTCCCGCGTCGGGGATGTCGGCGTAGTTCTGGGTGGCGCCGACGCCGGCCAGGCCCGGTCCGATGTTGCCCAGGCAGGCGATGGAACTGCTGAAGGCGGTTTCCAGGTCGGGGGTGAAGGCCGTCATCACCAGCGAGCCCCCCGCGAAGATCACGGCGAAGATCAGGACGAAGGCGACGATGTTCGAGACGACCTCCTCCTTCACGTTCTCGCCCCCGACCTTCACCTTCCGGACGGCCTGGGGGCGCATGTAGAGGTAGACCTCCCGGAAGAGGGTCCGCAGCGCCACGAGGATGCGGATGTTCTTGATGCCGCCGCCGGTGGAGCCGGCGCATCCGCCCACGAACATGAGCAGGACCAGGAGGATCCTCGAGGTGGTCGGCCAGAGGTCGAAGTCCTCGGTCACGAAACCCGTGGTGGTCATGATGGAGGTCCCCTGGAAGAAGGCGGCCCTGAGCGAGGCGCCGAGCGAGTCGTAGACCGTTCCCCAGACGTCGGCGGTGAGGGCCAGGCAGGCGAGGAGCCAGAGGACGAGGTAGAAGCGGAACTCCGAGTCCTTGAAGTACGCGAAGGGTCGTCCGGTGAGCAGTTTCAGATGCAGCACGAAGCTCGTGCCCGCCATGAACATGAAGAAGATGATCACCACGTCGATGTAGGCGCTGTTGAACGCGCCGATGCTCGCCGTCCGGGTGGAGAAGCCCCCGGTGGCCATGGTCGCGCAGGTGTGGCACCAGGCGTCGAGCCAGGAGAGGCCGCCGATCTTGAGAAGGATCGTTTCCAGGAAGCAGAGCAGGAGGTAGATGCCCCAGAGCAGCTTGGCCGTGGCGGTGATGCGGGGCGTGAGGCGGTCCTTGGACGGCCCCGGCACCTCCGCCCGGTAGATCTGTATGCCCCCCACCTTGAGAAAGGGCAGGATGGCCACGCAGAGGACCAGCACCCCCATCCCCCCGTAGAAGTGGGTCATCGCCCGCCAGAAGAGGATGCCCTTCGGCAGGGCTTCGAGATCGGTGAGAACCGAGGCCCCGGTGGTCGTGAAGCCGGACATGGTCTCGAAGATCGCGGAGACCGGAGAGTCGATGACGCCGGAGACCAGGAACGGCAGGGCCCCGAAGAGGGAGGACGCGACCCACCCGAACACGGCGATGCCGAACCCGTCGCGCCTGGAGAGCTCGATCTCCCCCCGGGTGAAGAACCAGAGCAGGGCGGAAACCACCAGCGCAGCGCCGAAACCGACGGCAAGACCGGCCTTGGCCTCGCCCGGGTCCCCCGCCGCGAAGGAGACCGCCAGACCCGCCGCCATGGAGATCCCGATGACGCCCAGGAGGTAGGAGACCACGTGCAATACATCCCGGACCTTCACGCAGGGCACCTCTACTGGAAGATCGAGCGAAGCTTCGGCGCCGTACCCGGCAGACTGAACACGGCGATCCGGTCGCCGGCGAGAAAGACGAATTCGCCCGTGGGGATGAACGTCTCGTCCCCCCGCCGCACGGCCGCGACGAGGGCTCCCCGGGGAAGGCGCAGGCTCGACAGCGGCCGTTCCACGGCGGCGTCGCCCGCTTCGATGACCACTTCCTGGAGCTCGCCGGCGATGTGGTTGAACAGGCCGACGTCCAGCACCGTCGCGCCTCGAAGGTAGGAGAGAATGGCCCGGATGAGCGAGAGATACGGGCTGATGACGCGGTCGAGGAGCCGGAGCTTGTCCACGATGGGGACGTACTCGGGCGTGTCGATCCGGCTGACGGTGAACCGGGCCCCGAGCTCCTTGGCCTGGATGCAGCTCACGATGTTCATCTCCTCGTCCCCCGTGACGGCCGCGAAGGCCGTCCCCACGTCCATCCCGATCTCCTTCAGCGTGGCGGCGTGGGCGGCGTCCCCGTGGATCACCAGGCAGCGCTCCAGAAGCTCCGAAATCCGCTCCGCCCGCTCGCGGTTCCGCTCGATCAGGACGGTCTCCAGCGACGTCTTCTCCAGAAGCCGCGCCAGCGAAAGCCCCAGGTCGCTGCCCCCCGCGATGATCACCTTCTTGAACTCCGGCCGCTTCCCTCCCAGGATCCAGTCCATGAAGTCCTTCGTCGCCTCGGCGGGAAGCACCGTGTAGAGGTCGTCGCCTTCCTGAAGGACCGTCGCCCCCCCCGGAATCTCCGTCTTCCCGTTCCGCACCCGCCCCATGAATCGGACCTTGCCGAACCAGGGCTCGTCCCGGAACTCGGCCAGGGGCTTGTCGAGAAGCGGGCAGGCGCCCGGCAGGACGACCCCCACCGCCGCCACCTTCCCGTCGAACAGCCTCGTGGCCTCGATGCTTCCCGGCAGGTTCAACACGCTGAAGATCTCCAGCGCCCCCTGCTCCTTGTGGGACATGGCGTGGTCCACCCCGAACGCCTTCAGATCGAGCAGGGGCGAGTGCCGGTAGCTGGCGTCGGAAAGGCGGGCGATCGTGTGTTCCGCGCCGCCCTTGCGGGCGCAGTGGCACGCGAGGAGGTTCACCTCGTCGCTCGACGTGACGGCCACGAACAGGTCCGTCCTGGCCAGGTCCACCCCCTCGAGGATCCCGGGCGACGATCCGGTCCCCTCCATCGCGAGGACGTCCATCTCGGCCGTGACCTCGGTGAGGGCGCCGGGATCCCGGTCGATCACGATCAGATCGTGCCCCATGGCCCCGATGCGTACGGCCAGGTTCTTCCCGGCGCTGCCCGCGCCCACGATGACGATGCGCATGTCTTCCGCCTCGCCTGCATCTCGTCCCGGGAGGGGCCCTCCGCGAAGATTCGTGCCGGGGAGGTGCGCGCCGATGCCCGGGCTCCCCGGTGAGTATGGCCCCAAAACGGTGTCCGTCAAGGACCCGTTTCCGCGATCCCGCCGGATGGCTTGACACCGCGGACGCGCTTCTTCCAGAATGACGGAAGGCGATTCCCGTGCGTTTCTCCCGGTGGCCTGGATTCATGCCGATGCCCCGTTTCATCCCGATCGTCGCCGTTCTCCGGATCCCCGGTTTTCCGCATCCCCGCCCCCGGCGCGTCCTCCTCGTTTCGGCCTGGATCTTCCTGGCCGCCGCCGCCCTTTCGCTCGCGACGACGACGACGGCCGGGACCGTCGCCCTGGCCGGCGAGACGGGCCAAGGCCCGGAGAAGGACCCCGGCGAGGAGGCGGAACCCGAAAAGGCCGCCGTGGAGATCGCGCTCGAGACGACGTGGCTGCTTCCCCGGCGCACGTGGACGGTGAAGGGATTCTTCGACCTGGCGGAGGGCTTCCTGGGACACAAGGGGGCGCACATCGGCTGGGGCGCGGCCCGGTTCCGGATCCTCGAAGACGCCGGCGATCTCCTCTCCCGCGAGGTCGTGATCGAACTCCGTCGCGTCCCGCTGCAAAGAGCCGTCGAGCAGATCGGCCGGCAGCTGGACCTGCGCTACGCGATCGACCGGGAGGCCAACGAAGTCCTCTTCTCGCGGCGGAAGGGAACCGCTCCGCCCCCGGCGCCGGCCCGCCGCATGCTCCCGCCGGGCTCGGCGCCTTCCTGGAGACCGCTTCCCCACGAGCAGACGGACGAGGACAGGGAGGCCCTGCGGGAGATTCTCGACGCCTTGAAGGAAGTGAAGCGGGACCGCCGGCGGCTCTTCCGCGAGGGCGAGAAACTGTTCCGGAAACTGGGCGACGTCCGCACGCGGGAAAGCCTTCGCGCGCTGGAACGCTTCGCCCGTCGGTACCGGTCCAGCACGGAGTACCTGGGCGCCATCGCCGAGTCGATGGGGCGCATCGACGGGACGGAGGCCGCGGAGGCCCTTGTGGACCTGACGGCCCGGTCCGGCGAGCGGTGGGCCAAGGTCACGTGCCGGCGGGGCCTTGCTACCCTGCGGACGGAGGCGGCGGCGCGCGTGCTGGCGGAGAAGGGGCTCGGCCACCGGAAGAAGCACGTCCGGCTGGAAGCGGCGCGGGCGCTGGCGGGACTCGGATGGTCCGGCTCCGTCGAGGCGCTCGCGGAGGCGGCCGGCGCCTCCTGCGAGGAGACGGCCCGATGGGCTTCCAAGGCGCTCGGCCGGATCCCCCATGCCGACGCCGTCGCCCGGCTTCTCGAGATCCTGACGGATCCGTCTCGTCCGGATTCGGCCCGGGTGGCCGGGTTCCACGAGCTGATGGACACGGCGCCGGAGAACCCCGGGCTGCTCGAGGCCGCGCGCGCGGCCGTGGACGAGGGCGGTTCCGCCGCGGTCCTGGTTTCGGCGCTGCATGTCCTCCGGAACCGGGGGGACGCGGATTCGGCGGAACGGGTGATTCCGCTTCTGTCCCACGAGACGTGGCAGGTGCGCTATGCGGCGGTGCGGGCGCTTGCGGCGATGCGGCGCGCGTCCGCGCTGGGGCCGCTGATCGGCAGGCTCGAAGAGGAAGAGGGGAAGATCCGCCACGAGATCGGGCTCGCGCTCCTCGAATTCACGGGACGGTACTTCGGGGACGATCCCGCCCTCTGGGAGGAATGGTGGGAGGCGCGCAAGGACACCTACGCGGTTTCGCCGATCCAGAAGCCCAAGCGCAAGGCCCATACCACGGCCGTCGAGGCCACCTACCACAAGATCCCGGTGATCAGCCACCGCGTGGTCTTCCTGCTGGACGTCTCGGACAGCATGGGGGCGAGGCTCGGGTTCGGCGGGGGGCCGGGACGCGGCCCGCGCGGCGGCACCTATTACGCCTTCTGCAAGCGGGAGCTGCTCCGCACGCTCGAGAAGCTGGAACGAGGGGTGCTGTTCAACATCATCACGTTCGAGAGCGAGGTGGACGCGTGGCGACGGGACCTGGTTCCGGTCTCGGAGCGGAGCCGGCGCGAGGCCCGGAAATTCCTGGACGGCAGGCGCCCGCACGGAAGCACGAACTTCTTCGAGGCGCTGAAGTTCGCCTTCCGGGAGCCGCGAGCCGACACCCTCTACGTGCTGAGCGACGGGCAACCCAAGGAGGACAAGGACGAGATCCTGGAGTGGGTCCGGGAGACCAACCGGACGCGCCTTCTGACGATCCACACGATCAGCACGGGCGCCACCTGGACGCCGTTCATGAAGAAACTCGCCGAGCAGAACGGCGGCCGGTACGTCGGGCTGGAGTAGCGCCTGCTATACTGGCGTAGAACCATGACGCCGTTTCTTCCCGCCATGCTGGTGTTCGAGAGGGCCTGGGCCCTCCTTCTCCTCGTCCCGCTGGCGGTCCTCGTGCTCGTCGCCCACCTCTTCCTGGCGAGAAGGCGGCCCGTCACCGTCCCCTCCCTGATCCCGTGGAAGCCCCTCCAGGCGCGGGCCTCCCCCGGCGCGCGGAGGCGGTGGCGCCCGTCGCCGCGCCTTCTTTTCGAGATCCTCCTCTGCGCCTTCCTGGTCGCGGCCGCTTCCGGACCCGCCCTCCTCTCGGGCGCGCCCCGACCCGCGCCCGTGCTGGTCCTGATCGACCGCACCGCCAGCATGCAGGCCCCCGCCGGCGGACGGCGGACGCGCATGGACGCCGCGAAGGACGCCCTCGCCCGCGAGGCCGCCTCCCTGCCTCCCGAGACCCCCGTCCTGCTTCGAGGCTTCCCGCCCCTTCCCGGGGGAGACCGGGAAACCACCGCCGGCGACCTGGGCTCGATCCTCGACCGCATGAAGCCGACCGGAAGGCCCGGGACGCTCGCCGAGGCGCTCGGAGGACTCGCGCCGCCCCCCCAAACTTCCGCCTTCGCCGGATTGATCGCCGTCTCCGACGGGACGGGGCCCCCCGTGGACGCGCCCGCGCGCGCCCGCATCCGGCTCGTCGGAGGCGACGTCCCGAACGCCGGCATCGAGGCCTTCGTTCTCGAGCCGCTTCCGGACGGCCGCGTCCGGCTCTTCGTCCGCGTGCGAAACGCCTCCGAGGCTTCGCGCGATGTCGCCCTTTCGATCCGCCTCGACGGGGAAGCGATCGCCGAGGCCGGGCCGCTCTCGATCGGCGCGGGAGAGGCGGCCGGCCGGACGCTCTTTCCCGAAGGACTCGACGTCGAGGGAAAGGACGTGCTGGAAATCTCGCTGTCGCCCGGGGACGCCTTTCCCGGGGACGACCGCGTCTTCGCGGCTTCCGGCAACCGGTCCGGCTGGACGGTGGCGCTGGCCGGAAAGGACGCCCCCTACCTCGCCCGGGCCCTGCAGGCCGTCCCCGGCGTCGATCTGGAGGTCTTCGGAATCGGGAACCCGGGAACCCGGGAAGAGAAGAGCCGGAATCTCCACGGCGATGCCGCCCCGGACCTTTTCGTCTTCCATCGCGTCATGCCCCCCTCGCTTCCGCGCACGGCCCCCTGCGTCGTGGTGGACCCCGAAAGCGCGTTCGGGGATCTCCCCGTGGCCCGGCTCGATACGCCTCCCCCGGTCCGGACCTTCGAGGGTGCCGGGGACGCCGGACGCGCGGTCGAGGGGCGCCGGTTCCGGCGGGTCTCGGTGCTCGACCCGGCGCCGGCGGACGCAACGGTGCTGGCGCGATGCGGGCCGGGGGCGGTGGTGGCGCGGATCGGGGCCATGGACGCGCTTCCGTTCTGGTTCGTCGGCCTGCCGGTCGGCCTCGAGGCCTCGGACTGGCCGCACTCGCCCTGGTTCCCCATCTTCTGGAAGGAGATGGTCCTCCGTGCGGCGGGCCCGCCGGCGGCCGGCAAGGGCTTCGGGTTTTTCCACGCGGGCCGGCGGGTCGTCCTTCCGCTGGAGAGCGAATCCCCCCCGGCGGTGGTCGGACCGGGGGGGGCGGCGGTGGAGACGGCGGTGTCGAAGAGGAACCTCGTCTTCCGGGCGGAGGAACCCGGCCTGTACCGCCTGGAAGACCCGCGGGGCGGGAAGGACAGGCGGCTGGCGGTGAACCTGCTCGCGCCGTCGGAGACGGAACTTTCGGGGCGGGAGGCGTCGTACGGGGAGGGGCCGGACCTCCGGCCTTCGGGGGGGGGGAGCCGCCGGTTCCCGCTGGCGCGCGTCCTGGCCACGGGGGCGGCGTTTCTGTTCCTTCTCGTCTTGTTCCTCGAGGGGAAGCCTCTCCGGCGCAAGCGCCTGCTTGTCGTCCCCCTGCTTTTCTGCCTTCCCCTTTCCTGTGGTTCTTCTTCCTCCTCGAAACCGGAGACGCCGAAGCTCTCGCCGGGCCGGTCGCTTCCCGCGCCGTCGGAGAAGGCTCCGGAGGTCGAGCCGCACCTCTGTCCCGAGTGCGGGCGGATGGCGGGGCCCGGGCACGTCTGCGGCCTGTCGGCCTGGTGCCCGAAGTGCAAGCGGGAAGCCTCCCTGGTCGGCCACCGGTGCGGGGAGACG
>CAZDSO010000185.1:0-9755 GCA_964508045.1 uncultured Planctomycetia bacterium
GACCAGGAGGGCGGATTCGTCCACGTTCAGGTCGTCGTCGTCGATGTGCTTGGTCAGCGGCGCGCCGTCGACGAGTTCCATGGCGATGTATTCCTGGCCCGTGCCAGGGAGGGTGCCGGAATCGTGGACCTTGACGAGGCCGGGGTGGTCCAGGGAAGCGGTGACGCGCGCCTCGGCGCGGAAGGTCTCGACCTTTCCGGCGTCCTTGAAGCCGGCCGAGAGGACCTTGAGGGCGCATTCCTGCCCGGTCTCAGTGTCCAGGGCGCGGTAGACGATCCCCATGCCCCCGCGGCCCAGCTCGGAGAGGATCTTGAAGTTTCCTGCACGTTGCATGGATCTAAAAGCCCTCTACCGCAACGGCACCAAAAGGCGAAGGCCTACAGAAAAGCCCCCTACAAAGGGTACAAACCATCCGCGATTGGCGGAACGGCACTCTCTGGCGCTTCCACTCCAGCTTCCGCCCCTGTAGACTCGATCCGACGAACCGCTTAACCATGCTTTCCCGTTCGACGGCACTCCGCGGTAGTTCTCGTGCCATCTGTCTTCACACCATTCCTATACATTTTCATGCATGTCGTAAAGGCCCCACGCGTTCGGATCCTTCCCACCGACAGGGTGGGTTGTATCTCCCGAGTTTCCTTCAAACCATGCAGCGCGAGCAAGGTCGGAATCGCTGTCTCCCGCGCAATATCGCGTCTTCGTCCCTGCACGGCATGAATATTCCCATTCGGCTTCGGTAGGTAGGCGAATGCAATGGGACGAACCAGAGTCTATCCCGCATCTTTGGTTGAGGTTCTTAAGGAAATCTTTGCATGCTCTCCATGAAACTTGTTCAACCGGTGCATTGTTACCGGCCTTCTTGCAGGAAGAAGGGTTGGTCCCCATTACGGTCTTCCACTGTTTCTGCGTCACTTCGTATTTCGCCAAATAAAATGGCTTCGAGATCGTCACCTGGTGCACGGGCTTTTCTGCGTTTGTCCATTGTACCCCCTCTGAATCCAGAGAGCCCATCATGAAGGAACCAGCAGGTAGAAGCACGAACTCGATGACACCCGTTTCGCATGGTTCGCGTTCGGTGGAAGATGTCTCTTCTGGTAGCTTCAGCCAGATCTCATAAGAATACTCTGTAATAAGATCTTTTCTCGAGCCATTGATCATCATCACAGGATTTCCGTACTGGTCCCGATCGGAGTCGGGAACTATAAAAGCAGCCTCGTAGTCTTCAGGTAGAATGCCGAATGTTTCCTTTTCCCTTATCCTCTCTATGGCAATTTTGGCTGTTGCGTCATCCGGTTTCGTCTTCTTCGCCTTTTCGAATGCTTCAAAGGCAGCCTTCCAGTCCTTTCGGCTCTCCGCGACCTTCCCCGCTTCCATCGATTGTCTAAATCGCCATTCGCGTTTTTCTTCCTCAACGTTTTTCAGGCGTTTCATGGCTCTTTCATCGCCGGGCTTCACGTCCAACGCCCGCTGGAAGGCCTTTCTCGCCTGATCGAACCACGCTGATGAAAGGAGGGACTCGCCTTTTTCCATGGCCTGAAAGTATTCCGATTCTTCCCGATGGAATCCCGATTCCAGCTTCTCCAGTCCCTCTTCGTGCTGGAGGGCCTTCCTCAGCCCCTCGGGCTCGTCCTCCTTGTCCTGAATCCCGTAGGTCTCCTTCACCTCTTCGCTTTTTCGTTTCTTCCCCGCCCGCTCCAGCGCCAGCGCGAGCACCTTCGCTGCATCGCGCTCCTCGTCGTCGTCCGTCCCGCCGCGCAGCGTTTTCAAAGGAAGGAAAAGGCCCGACAAAACCCCCAGGACCAGGAAGAGGACGACTCCCCCCGCCAGAAGCCCCTTCGCCCGGCGGCCCAGCCGCGTGCCCAGCGCCTTCAACTTCTGCGGCGGCCTCGCCGCGACGGAACGCTTCCCCGCCAGACGCTCGAAATCCTCCGCCAGCGCCTCCGCCGACGGGTAGCGGTCCCGTTTCCTCTTCGCCATCGCCACCAGGCAGATCGTGTCCGCGTCCGCCGGCAGGCCCTCCCGCACCAGCCGCGGCGGCATCACCTCCTCGTTGATCGCCTTGAACAGTACCTCCATCCGGCTCGATCCCGTGAACGGCGGCGTCCCCGTCACCAGCTCGTAGAAGATCGCCCCCAGCGCGTACACGTCCGACCGAGCGTCGATCTCCTGGATCCGCCCCTGGGCCTGCTCCGGCGGCATGTAGGCCGGCGTCCCCAGCGAGGCACCCGAGCGCGTGAGAAGCGAATCCCCCCCCACGTCCTTGGCCAGCCCGAAATCCGCGATCTTCGGCTCCCCCGCGGACGTCAGCAGCACGTTCGCCGGCTTCAGGTCGCGGTGGATCACCCCCAGGCCGTGGGCGTAGGCGATGCCGCGGGCCACCTTCGCCATGAGCGAAGCCGCCTTTCTCGCCTCCATGGGCTTCTTCCGGATCGTTTCGTCCAGAGAGGGACCGTCCACGTATTCCATCGCGAAGAAGGGGCGCCCGCCCGCCTCCCCGGTATCCCGTACACTCACGATGTTCGGGTGCCGGAGCCTCGCGTTGTTCTTCACCTCCCGCATGAATCGCTTGACCTGGCCGCGCGTGGCGGCGTCGCCGGCGAGCATGAACTTGACGGCCCGCTGCTTTCCGGTTTTCGTATCCCTGGCCAGGTAGACCACGCCCATGCCGCCGCGGGCGAGCTCGCGCATCAGGACGTAGCGGCCGATCCGTTTCGCGCGCCGGGGAAGATCTTCCTCCTCTTCTTCTTCTTCCTCCTCCTCGTACTCTTCCTCTTCCTCTTCCTCCTCGATTTCCTCCTTCTCGTCCTCCGGATCCTCTTCTCCTGTTGTCCCGGTGAGGAGTTCCTGCTGGATGGCCAGGATGTTCCCGACCTGGTCCTTGGAGAGGATGCCCAGGGAGACGAGCACGTCGCCCAGCTTCTTCTCGATGCCGTGGGCGCGGTACTTGGCCTGGGCGCGGAGCGCGCGGTTGACCTCCTCCTCGGGGGCGAAGGCGTACTTGACGGCGATGCGCCCGAACAGGAGGTTCTGGAGCGAGTACCGTGAGAGGGGCGGGACGTTTTCGAGGCGGATCTTCTGCTGTTCGAGGACCTTGTGGAGGGCTTCTTCGGAGAGGTGTTTCCGCGAGACTAGGATCTCGCCGAGCCGTCTCCAGCCCTCGGATTCCTGGATCTCGAGGGCCTGGCGGAGCTGCTCCTCGGTGATCCAGCCGTTCTCGAGCGCGATGCGCCCGAGAAGGATCTCCGGCCTCTCTTTCATGGCGCCCCCGGTCTTCCTGCAAACATGGCGGTGAAGACGATCCGGGCGTCATTTTACCGCTGGCGCGATGAGCCGATCAATCGTTTTCGAGCGAGGCGAGGGAAGTTGAATTTTCATCCGGGATTTCGATAGCATGAATATGGTTGTCGATGTTGATCGCCTGCTTGAGATGAGCGATAGAGATGGAGATCTTTTTCAGCGGCCACGCCGTCCGGAGGATGTTCGAGAGAAGGATCGGGAAAGATGATGTTCTTCAGGTCATCCTCCATGGTGAAGTCATCTCGGATTATCCGGAAGACGATCCTCACCCCAGCCGCCTGATGCTCGGATTCGCAGGAGAACGCGCCCTCCATGCTGTTGTCGCGGTCGAAGGAGAAGGCGAGCGCCTTCACGTAGTCACGGTATACGATCCTGATCCCGATCTGTGGGAACCGGACTTCAAGAGGAGAAAGAAAAAATGAACTGTTTTCTCTGCAGGCAAGGCGAAACGCATGAAGGCATCGTGACCGTGACGCTTCAGCGGGGAGAAACGACGGTGGTGGTGAAGGGCGTTCCCGCGCAGGTCTGCGAGAATTGCGGCGAGTACTATCTCTCGGAGGATGCGGCCGGAAACGTCCTGGGCCTGGCCGAGGACGCCGTCCGCAAGGGCGCGGAGGTCGAGATCCTCCGGTACGCAGCATGAGGGGAAGGCGGGAGGAGAGGCCCGCGCACCGCGCAGATCGAAGTCTGTGGCTCGCCAGGAGGCTCGCCCTCCAAGACTCCGATGAAAGATTTTCCACGCCCCCGCTTTGTGTCCTTCGCGTCCTGCTCCCCCTGTCAGCAACCTGCAGGCGTCACTCCTTGACCTCGAAATCGGCGTCGATCACGTCGTCGTCCTTCTTCTCCTCGCCGCCCGGCGGCGGGGGCTGGCCGGGGCCCGCGCCGGGACCCGCGCCCGGGCCGCCCGGCCCGCCGGGCCCGCCGGGGCCGCCCGGGCCCGCCTGCTGCGCGCCCTGCGCCTTGGCCGCCTCCTGGTAGAGGATCTCGCCGATCTTCTGGGAGGCCTGGGTGAGCTTCTCCATCGCCTGGCGGATCTCCGTGGCGTCCTCGCTCTGCTTCACCCGGTCCAGCTCCTTCTTCGCCTCCTCGATCGCGTTGCGGTCCGCCTCGGTCAGCTTGTCCCCGTGCTCCTGCAGCGTCTTGTCCGTCGTGTACACCAGCTGGTCGGCCTGGTTGCGCGCGTCGATGAGATCGCGCCGCTTCTTGTCCTCCTCGGCGTTCTCCTCGGCGTCCTTCTGCATCTTCTTCACGTCCTGCTCGCTCAGGCCCGAAGAGGACTGGATCTGGATCGACTGCTCCTTGCCCGTCCCCATGTCCTTCGCCGAGACGTTCAGGATGCCGTTCGCGTCGATGTTGAAGGAGACCTCGATCTGCGGCATGCCCCGCGGCGCCGGCGGGATCCCGTCGAGGCGGAACCGCCCCAGCGTGCGGTTGTGCTCGGCCATCTCGCGCTCCCCCTGCAGCACGTGGATGTCCACCGCCTGCTGGTTGTCGTCCGCCGTCGAGAAGATCTCCTTCTTCGTCACCGGGATCGTCGTGTTCCGCTCGATCAGCCTCGTCATCACGCCGCCCAGGGTCTCGATCCCCAGCGACAAGGGCGTCACGTCCAGCAGCAGCACGTCGCTCTTCTCGCCCGCCAGCACGCCCCCCTGGATCGCCGCCCCGCTCGCCACCACCTCGTCCGGGTTCACGCTGCGGTTCGGGTCCTTCTTGAAGATCTCCTTCACGATGGCCTGCACCGCCGGCACCCGCGTCGACCCGCCCACCAGGATCACCTCGTCGATCTCCCCGGGCGACAGCTTCGCGTCCGCCAGCGCCTGCTCGCAGGGCTTGCGCGTACGCTCCAGAAGGTCGTCGATCAGCTGCTCGAACTTCGCACGCGTCACGTTCGTCTGCAGATGCTTCGGACCCGAGGAATCCGCCGTGATGAACGGCAGGTTCACCGTCGTCTGCACCGAGGACGAAAGCTCCGTCTTCGCCTTCTCGCACGCCTCCTTCAGACGCTGAAGCGCCATCTGGTCCGTGCGCAGGTCGATCCCCTGGTCCTTCTTGAACTCGTCGGCCACGTGGTTGATCAGGCGGTCGTCGAAGTCGTCGCCCCCCAGGTGCGTGTCCCCGTTCGTGCTCAGCACCTCGAAGACGCCCTCCCCGACCTCCAAAATCGAGATGTCGAACGTGCCGCCGCCCAGGTCGAACACCGCGATCTTCTCGTTCTTCTTCTTCTCCATCCCGTAGGCCAGCGAGGCCGCCGTGGGCTCGTTGATGATCCGCTCCACCTTCAGACCCGCGATCTGACCCGCGTCCTTCGTCGCCTGGCGCTGCGAATCGTTGAAGTAGGCCGGCACCGTGATCACCGCCTTCTCCACCGTCTCGCCCAGATACGACTCGGCCGTCTCCTTGAGATGACGCAGGATCATCCCCGAAATCTCGGGAGGCGTGTATTCCTTCCCCCGAACGCGCACTTTCACCGGATCGTCCGGGCCTCCCACCACCTCGTAGGGCACGATCTTCTCCTCGGACGAGACCTCCTTGTGCCGGCGCCCCATGAAGCGCTTGATCGAGAAGAGGGTGTTCTGCGGATTCGTCACCGCCTGGCGCTTGGCCTGCACCCCCACCAGCCGCTCGCCGGATTCCGTGAACGCCACCACCGAGGGCGTCACCCGGCTCCCCTCCGGATTGGTGATCACCTTCGTCTCGCCCGCTTCGAGCACCGCGACCACCGAGTTCGTGGTGCCGAGATCGATGCCGATCACCTTCTGTGATACGTTCGCCATGTCCTTTCCCTTCAATGCGTCCCCCGAAAGCAGGAACCGGAACGGTTCCCGCCTTCCTGGGATCATCCCGCCAGCTCGATATTCCGTTCTGCAAACAAGAGAATCGCAAAAGCCATGCCGAGCATCATGACGAAGAGGATTGATGTAACTTGTTTGATTCGATAAGCATGTGTGGGGGCACCTCGATTCCGCCCCGTGTCAATCTGACACCACGGGATCGGGAAAGACTTCTCCTCTGCCGATATGGCAGGCTCCGGGCCCTGCACCAACCCAGTCTATCATGAGCCTTCGGCTCTCCCGGAAACCATGAAAACTTGGAGGGCGAGCCTCCTGGCGAGCCCTTGTTTGGGCTCGGGAGGACCCTCGCCCTCCAAGGCGGTCATCGATCATGGTTTTCCCTGAATCTTCGGAACAGGACGCCAAGAAGACAGCGGGCAAGCGGCCGGATACGGCAAGCCTTTCGACACACCATGGATCACTTCAATCCGTACTGCTTGATCTTGCGGTACAGCGTCCGCTCGCCGATCTTCAGGATGCTCGCCGCCTTCTCCCGGTTCCCGTCCACCATCTCGAGCGCCTGGCGGATGGCGATCTTCTCGATCTCCGACAGCGAGAGGCCCGCGAGCCCCTCCACGGCGCGCGTCGGGCTCTTGCGGTTCACGATGGATTCGGGAAGGTCGTCCACGCCGATGGTTTCGCCCTGGCTCAGCACCATGACGTTCTCGATGCAGTTCTTGAGTTCCCGCACGTTGCCCGGCCAGGCGTAGGTCTGGAGCGCCCGGCGCGCCTCCAGGCTTACCGAGCTGATGCGGCGGTCGTGAATATTGGCGAGCTCGCGGACGAAGGCGTTGACCAGCAAGGGGATGTCCGAGGGTCTCTCCCGCAGGGGGGGCACGTCGATGCGGACGACGTTGAGACGGAAGTAGAGGTCCTCGCGGAAGGAGCCTTCCTGGACCTTCTTCTCCAGGGGCTTGTTGGTGGCGGCGAGGAGTCTCACGTCCACCTTCACCGGTGCGCTGGATCCGACGCGGTGGATCTCGCCCTCCTCGATGACGCGCAGCAACTTGACCTGGGTGGCGGGGGGCATCTCGCCCACCTCGTCGAGGAAGAGGGTGGAGCGGTGGGCGAACTCGAAGCGCCCCTTGCGCGCGGACAGGGCGCCCGTGAAGGCGCCCTTCTCGTGGCCGAAGAGCTCGCTCTCCAGCACCCCCTCGGAGAGCGCCGCGCAGTTCAGGGGGACGAAGGGCCGCTCGCGCCTCGGGCTCAGGGAATGGACGGCCTTGGCGATCAGCTCCTTGCCCGTTCCGCTCTCGCCCTGGATGAGGACCCGGGAGGTCGTGGGTGCGACCTGCTGGATCCGCTCGAAGACGGGCTTCATGGCGGGACTGCTGCCCACGATGCCCTCGATGCCCTCCTTCAGGTCCAGCTGGCGCCTCAGCTCGATGTTCCGCCGCACCAGCGTCTGCTTTTCCACCGCCTTGGCCACGACCGCCCGGAGCTCCTGGATGTTCACCGGTTTTCGCAGGTAGTGGGCGGCGCCCTCCTGGATCGCCTCCACCGCCGATTCCACCGTGGAATACCCCGTCACCATGATCACCTCGACGTCGCTTCGCATCGCCTTGATGCGGCGCAGGACCTCCATCCCGCTCATCCCGCGCATCACCAGATCCGTCACGACGATGTCGAAATCCCCGCCCTCCATCATCGCCGCGCCCTCCTCCCCCGACGTCGCGAAGGCGCACGTGTAGCCCACCACCGACAGCGCCTCCGCCGTGGCCTCCGCGTGGCTCTTCAGATCGTCGATCACCAGGACGCGGACGTCCTTCTCCTCATCCGCCATACAGCTTCCCCTTGTCTCTCGCGTCGCCCGACGGCCGGTTCGCGTCCCCCATGGGAAGGCGCAGGACGAAACGCACCCCCCACGACGGCTCCTCGTCCAGCTCGATCCCGCCCCCGTGCTGCTCGAACGCCCGCGCCGCCGACGGAAGCCCCAGCCCCGACCCTTTCGCCTTCGTCGAGTAATAGAGGCCGAAGATCTTCTCCCGCTCCTCCCTCGGGATGGGCCGCCCCGTGTTCGTCACCGTGATCCACGCCTCGCTTCCGCGCTGCGACGTCTCCACCCAGAGATCCCCCCCCTCCTTCTCCATCGCCTCCACGCCGTTCTTCAGCACGTTCAGCACCGCCTGGCGAACCTGCTCGAAATCGAAATGGAACAGCGGTATCCGGTAGTCCAGCTGGCGGTGGATCGCGATCTTCTTGGCCCGGCATTCCTGCTCGAGGAAATCCAGCAGCTCCGCCACCAGAAGGTTGATGCTCCCCGGGCGTTTCTCGGCCCCCTTCGTGCCGATGAAGCGGAGGAACTCGTTCAGCGTGTCCCCGAGCCGGAGAACCTCCTTTTCCACCAGGAGGATCTTCCGGAGGGACTTCTCCTCGAGCGGCGTGCGCTGGGGCGCCGCCTGGAGGGATTCGCGCATGAGCTGGAGGTTCATCCCGATCGTGCTCAGCGGCGTCTTGATCTCGTGCGCGAGCCCGCCGACCAGCGCACGAATGGTCTCCTGCATCTTGTCGTCCATGAGCGCGTCCACGAAGCCGGAAAACGGACCGCCGGCGGAAACGGGTTGCCCCGACATGATCATACGGAGAACCGGATCGTGGGGAAAGGGGGACGGGCCGACGTTCGTCGTGAGCCACGGAACCAAGTGGTTCGACCTTGCTCACCACCACCCTGGGCCCGTCGATCCATTCGACAGGCTCAGGATCGACCGTGAGCCGGGGTCGAACGGTCGAAGGGTGAAGTGGCGCAGCCATGCGGAACGAGGTGCTGCGGACAGGATGTCCGCGATCCGACTTGAAGCGCGCTCTACTTCAGGGCTTCGTGCTTCATTTTGACGGTTGCCATCTTCGATCCTTGGCGATGATGCGATGCGGTGAAATGTCTCGAATCATCCTACAGCAGCAGAGACGCGTCACAGCGGGCAAGTCTTCGACACAGAGAACAAAGAGAGAAGAAGTCAAAAGCCCAACAGCGCGAAAACCTCACCGCCGGCGAGGGGTCGCCCCTCGATCCCGGAATCGATACAATGGAAACGTACGCTGGATCGAAGGGGGCGTCCATGGACGCGAAGACGAAGAAGATCGTTGCATCGCTGGAGCAGGAGCGGGACGCGCTCATCCGCAAGTTCCTCGAGTTCTCCGATCTCGCCGAACGATACAACGAGAAGGCGTACGAGGTGACCTGCCAGATCGAATCCATCAACCTCGCCCTCCGGGAAGCGGAGGACCTGGGGATCGTGGATCCTTCGCGGAACGCGGGAAGCGACGGCCGTCACATCAGCCACGTGCCCCGGGATCTTCCGGAAGACGACGAAGAGGCGCCGGCGCCCTTTCCAGACGAGGATCCGGAGCCCGAGCCGTAGGGGCTCCGGGCCCCCCCCCGATCGCAAAGCAGCCGAGCCGCAACCAAAGCGCCTCCCACAAACAGCAACCCCGGAAGTGGGTGGGTGGGTTGATATTTGGGGGCTGCCGGCCCTTCGACTTCGCTCAGGACGGCGGTGAGCCCCGTCGAACCGCTAGCGTCCGTCCCTACGACTGCGCGACTGAAATCTGCCGGCTGGAAGCCGGCGGTCCGCGCAAGCATTGCGCCGAAGTGCTGCGGACGGACTAGCGTCCGTCCCTACGACTGCG
>CAZDSO010000186.1:0-9741 GCA_964508045.1 uncultured Planctomycetia bacterium
TGGCGAGCCGGCTGTGTTTTGGCTCGGGAGGACCCTCGCCCTCCAAGGCGGTCACCGATCATGGTTTTTCCCGCATTTTCGGAACCGATTGTTGCGGCGGCACCCAACCACCCAACCCCAATCCCCTCTGCTGTGAATCCCGGGTGTCCAGGTCAGAGCAGGCGGGACAGATCGGCCCGCTTGGACACCACCACGACGCCGGCGGGGGAGACGTAGAACCGCTGGCGGTCCGCCTCGAGGTCGATGCCGATCTCCGAGCCCTCCGGGATCACGACCTCCTTGTCGATGATGGCGTTCCGGATCGAGGCGTGGCGGCCCACTTCCACGCGGTCCAGCAGGACCGATTTCTCCACGCGGGCGAAGCTGTTCACCCTCACGCCGGGCGAGAGGACGGAGCGATGGACCCGTCCGCCGCTGACGATGCAGCCCGGCGACACGATCGAATCCAGCGCCACGCCGCGGCGCCCGCTTTCCCCCTCCTGGGCGAAGACGAATTTCGGGGGCGGCAGCTGGGGCTGGCAGGTCCGGATCGGCCAGTCGGGCGTGTAGAGGTTGAGCGCCGGCGTGACCTGCACGAGGTCGAGGTTCGCGCGGTGGTAGGCGTCGATCGTCCCCACGTCGCGCCAGTACCGCGGCCGCCCCGTCTTGGCGTTCCGGAATCCGTACGCGAACACGCGGGCGCGGTCGATCAGGGACGGGATGACGTTCCTTCCGAAATCGTGCTTCGAGTCCGGACAGACGGCGTCCTCGTGCAGGGCCTCGTCCAGCACGTTCCGCTCGAACAGGTAGATCCCCATCGAGGCGTAACAGAGGCCGGGGCGGTCCGGGATCGAAGGCGGACGCTCGGGTTTCTCCAGAAAGCCGACGATCCGGGATTCCTTGTCCACCTTCACGATGCCGAAGTCGCTTCCCGCCTCGACCGGCACCTCGACCGCCGCCACCGTCACGTCCGCCCCCACCACCCGGTGGAAGGACAGCATGCGGCGGTAGTCCATCTTGTAGACGTGGTCGCCGGCCAGGATGAGCACGTGACGCGGGTCCTCCTCGGCGATGTACCGCAGGTTCTGGTAGATGGCGTCCGCGGTGCCGAGGTACCACGTGTCCCGGGCCCACTGGTGCGGGGCAATGGGCAGGATGAACTCGCCGAGACCCGCCGGCAGGAAGGACCAGGCGTCCCGCAGGTGCTGGACCAGAGAAACCAGGCGGTACTGGTTCAGCACGAAGATCCGGCGCAGCCCCGAGTTGATGCAGTTGCTCAGCGTGAAGTCGATCAGCCGGTAGATGCCGCCGAACGGCACGGCGGGCTTGGCGCGAACCTGGGTCAGGGGCCCAAGCCTCACGCCGCGTCCCCCCGCCATGATCATCGCCACCGTGTTCTCGATCATCTCACAGGCCCCGGCGAAACGGTTTCATCCACCCATTCACGAATCCACGAATGTTCCCCGCGGTCAGGACGAAAGCCCGAGCACCTGCCGGAACACGGCCGTCGAGGCGTCGCGGATCCCGTCGTGCAGGCTGTTGCCCTTGGCGTCCATCGTGACCACGGCGGGGAACCCTTCCACGCGGATCACCCAGAACGCCTCCGGCGTCCCGAGATCCTCGCGGTGGACGGCCAGGACCTCCTTCACGGAATCCGCGATGAAGGTGGCGGCGCCTCCCACCGCATGCAGGTAGACGCACCCGTGTTCCCGGCAGGCCGCGAGCGTTCCCGCGCCCATCCCCCCCTTGCCGATCACGCCGGCGAGGCCGAAATGGGCGATCACCCGGCCCTCGTAGGGCTCCTCCCGGATGCTCGTCGTCGGGCCCGCCGCCACGAAGCGCCACCCGTCCTTCTCGCGGGCCACCACCGGGCCGCAATGGTAGACGACGCCCCTTTCCAGATGACCCTTCAGGATCTCGTGGAGCGCGGCGTCCTCCCCCGCCGGCGTCCCCTCGATGAACGTCTCGATCATGTACTTGTGGGCGGCGTCCCGCGCCGTCACCATCGCCCCCGAGAGGGACACCACTTCCCCCACCTCCAGGGCTCTCGTCGTCGCCTCGTCCACGGGAATCGTCAATTCACGCAAGGGTCACCCCCTCCTCGTTCACGACCAGGCGCCGGCGCCTCGCGGCCCAGCAGAAATAGGCCAGGGAAACGAAGTAACTGGCCGGATGCCGGTGGCCCACCCCCGCCTTGACGCCCAGCACGGTGGTCCGGCCGCCCAGCCCCATCGGCCCGATGCCCATCCGGTTGGCCTCCTCGAGCAAACCCGCCTCCAGCGACGCGAGTTCCGGATCCGGATTGCGGTCGGGAAGCGGCCTGAGCAGCTGCTTCTTGGCCAGCGCCATGGACCCCGCCCGGTCCCCGCCGATCCCCACCCCCAGCACCCCCGGCGCGCACCCCAGACCCTGCGCCTGCAGTACCGCCTGCAGCATCACGCGCCGGACCCCGTCCAGGTCGCGCCCCGCCTGCAGCGACGGGTCGGGCAGCTTGAACTGCGCGCCCACGTTTTCCGACCCCCCGCCCTTCAACAACAGCGAGACCTCCCATGCGCCGGGGTCCCCTTCCTCGAAGTAGAAGATCGGGAGACCCTCCCCCGTGTTGTCGCCCGTGTTCTTCCCCGTCACCGGGTGCACGGCGTTGGGCCGGAGGTAGTTCTTCTCCGTGGCCTGCGCCGCGGCCTTGCCCGCGGCCTCGACGAACTCCCCGTGCGAGGCGCCGGGAGGATGCTTGACGAAGAAGTTGAGAAGACCCGTGTCCTGGCAGATGGGGGTGGACCGCGTGCGGGCCATGCGGACGTTCTCCAGGATCGTGTCCAGCACCGCCGCCGGTCTCGACCCCGGATCCTCCTTGTCCCGGGCCGCCTTCAGCGCGTCCTCGATGTCCGCCGGCAGGTCCGTCGAGGCGAGCCGGATCAATTCGAGAAGGTGCCCCGTCATCTCGTCCATCGCTGTCTCCAGGTCGAACAGAAAAGCGGCTTTCCCATAGCATGCGCTTCTGCCCCCGCCGGGTCAACTTCCTGCGAAACAAACCCGGTCCTCCCGTGTTAAATCCATTGACGAAGACGGGAAGAAGAGCCGTATCTTCCCGCCGAACCGCCGCTTGCGGCGCTGTCAAGGTGTCGGAAATCCGGACGCCCGGGAGGCCACGATGGCATGCGAAGACCATCTCGAAGCGAGTTCCGCCTATGACGACGGGGCGCTCGGCGCGGAGGAGACCGCCCGCCTCGAAGCCCATCTGGAAACGTGCGCCGCCTGCCGGAGGCGGCTGGCGGAATACCGGGCCCTGCACGCCTTGCTGGGCGCCGAGAAAGACGTGGAACCGGGGCCGGGTTTTCTGGACGGCGTCCGCCGGCGCGTCCGCGCGGGCGGGACCGCCTCTCCACCGGTCCGGCGCCGCGTGTTCACGGGGATGGCCGCGGCGGCCGCCGTGACGCTTCTGGTCCTCGGCCTCGTGTTCTTCGGGCGCCGGAAGGACCTGTCCGGTCCGCCGCCCCCGGCGGGAGACGCCGCGGCGGTGCCGGGCTTTTCCGAGGTGGAGCGGGCCGTCGAGGCGGACCCGGAACTTCTGGAGATCCTGGAGAACCTGGAGGCCCTGGACAGGATCGAGATGCTGGAGCATCTTCCCCTGCTCGAGCGGATGGACGAGATGGAGGTGAAGGCCGCGGACGAGCTGGCGGAAGCCGCCGAGGGCCTGGTGGTCGATTCCGACCTTCCTCTCGACGCGGGGGTGGACGATTGACATGCGCCTGTCTTCCGTGAGTTTCGTTTTCCTGCTCGCCGTGCTCGTTGCGGCGTCGCGCCCCCTTTTCGGGGGGGAGGAGGCGTCCGCGTCCGAGCGCCTGCGGAACCTGTCTCCGGAGAAGAAGCGTCTTTTGGCGAAACGGCTCGAGGCGTGGAAGAAGCTGGGCCCGGCGGAGAAGGCCCGTCTCCGCGAGAATCTGGAGACCATGCGTTCGCTGCCCGCGGAGGAGCGGGAGCGCATCCGGGGGAATCTCGAGACGTTCAGCGACAAGGATGCGGGCAGCAAGCGCGAGATCGAGGCGCGCCTGCGGCGCTGGCGCGCGCTTCCGGCGCGCCGGCAGGAGACGCTTCTGCAGCGATTCCGGCACCTGATGGACCTCCCGGAGGGGGAGCGTGAGCGGTTGCTGTCGTTGCCCGCGGAACGCCGCCGGCGGGAGCTCGATCGGATCTTCACGGCCCAGGAGGTCCAGCGTCTTCTGCGGCGGCTGACGCCCGAGGAGCGTCAGATGCTGGAAGGTCTTCCCCTGGCGGAGCAGAAGGAGGCGGCGCGCCGCCTTTTCGCGGAACGGCGGCGTCAGCAGCTGGGGCGGCTGGACGAGGCTTCCCGGGCCCGGCTGGCAACGCTTTCTCCGGAGGCGCGCGAGAAGGAACAGCGGCAACGGATGAAGGCCCTGAATTTCCGCGACCAGATGGTCGCGGTTCTCCTGCCGCGGAACCAGCGGGTCGCGTTCCTGAAGCGCCCCCTTTCCCGTCGGGACGCGTTCGCCCGGGCCTTCGTGGAGCAGAACCGGGAAAGGCTGGTGTCGTCCCTGCCTCCGTCGGCGCGGAGCGCCCTCGCCTCGGCGAACGCGGGCGAGCGGGTGTGGAAGCTGGTGGAGCTCCTCTTTTGCGAGAAGCGCCGGGTCCTCGAGAAGGCGCTTCTTCCGTCCCAGCGCCGGCGCGTGGCGTCGCTTCCCCCTCGCAAGGCCTGGGGGAAGGTACGCTTCTTCTTGAAGGTGAACCACCGGCGCCTTCTGGACAAGCTGCCGTCTTCCTTCCGGCAGGAGGTGGCCTCGATGCCGGCGACGCGCCAGGCGGGGGCCGTGCGGAAGCACCTGAGGCGGGCCTTGAAGCAGGCGGACGCGTCCGCCGACCGCCGCCGCGGGATTTTGGACCTGCCCTTGCTCATGCAGTGGGACGCCGTCCAGCGGCTGAAGCGGGAACAAGCGCGGTCCCGCCGTCGAGGCGAGCGGTAGGGTTCGCGCAAGAAGTACTTCCCATTTTGGGCGAGCCATTCGTCATCGCTGGCAAGGCGCGACGACGAGGTCGTGGCCTTGGCCACCCCGAGGAGGAGCAACGCAGCCAGCGGTGACGAGGGCCGCCCATGTCATCGTTGCGATCTGAAAATGGGAAGTACTTCTTGCGCGGGCCCTTAGGGTCCGTCTTCGGTGAACCCCTCCTCTTTCGACCCTGGTCGACATGCGGGAGGAGGTGCTGCGGACAGGATGTCCGCGATCCGACCTGAAGTGCGGCCGGACGGAAAGAAGGGGAGGCCCACGACTTGCCGACAGCGCGAATGGCTCTGCTTGCGCCTTGTGCGCCGGTCGGAAGGCCGTGTATAATCCCTCCATTCGTGGGAGACGACGCTCGATGGACCGCCAGGGAACGATTTCGGAAGGCCAGGTCCGGACGCTGGTCACGCACGCATCGGAGGAAGGCCTTTCCGGCATCCTCGCGTTCAAGAACAGCCACAAGGAGATCTCCCTCCTTCTCGAAGCGGGGAAGCTTTCCCTTCACCGGGTCAACGGCCAGAAGGCGGTCCGCATCGGCGAGATCCTCGTCGATCGCGGTCACATTTCCTCCCGGGACCTCTTGCAAGCCCTCGAGGCCCAGAAGACCAGCCGCCGCCGCCTCGGCGAGATCCTCGTCGAGATGGACCTGGTGTCGGAGGAAGAGGTGGAACGGGCGGTCGACATGCAGGTGGAGGAGGAGATCTTCGAGCTCTTCGCGTGGGAGGAGGGCGAATACACCTTCCAGCCCGAGGCGAGGGGGGAAGACTCCCTGTCGGAGACGATCCTCGACATCGGTGCGCTGGTCGAGCGATCGATCGTCAGCCTGGAGGAGTGGAAGCAGATCACGCGGGAGATCCGCGACGACCGGGAGATCTTCATCCTGGAGCGGGAAGGGCGCGATGCGTTCCTGGCCTCGCTCACGGACGGGATGGACCGGGAAGTCCTCACGCTTCTGACGGGGGAGAAGGACGTCGGGGACATCGTGGACGAGCTCCTGCTCCCCCGGTTCAAGGTCTACCGGATCCTCGGCAGGTACCTGAAGTCGGGCAAGATCCGGCGGCCCACCCTCGAGGAGCTCAAGTCGGCGAGCGCGTACCTGAAACAGGAGGGCCGGCCGCACATGGCGTTGAAGATGCTGGAGCGGGCCTTCGACCTCTATCCCGAGGACGACGAGGTGGTCGGGAACCTTGCGGACCTCTTCGAGAGCATGGGGGAGAAGAGACGGGCGGCGGCGTACGTGAAGATCGTGGCGGACCGCCGCGCGCAAGCGGGCGAGGAGGAGGAGGCGTTGCGGCTCTTCAAGCGGATCGCGGATCTCCAGCCCGCGGACAACAACGTGCTGGAGATGCTGTACGAGAAGGCGGAGGCGCGCGGGCGAGGGGAGGAGGCCGCGGAGTACGCGCGGTCGTTGACGAAGATCTACCATTCCACGCGTTCGTTCGACCGGGCCGCGGATTTCGGCCGGAAGGTGCTGGAGGTGTTTCCCGAGGACCTTTCCGCGCGGCAGAAGCTCATCAACGTCTATCTGGAATCCGGCCGGATCGAGGAGGCGATTCCGCAGTTCGAGACGCTGGTGAGCTTGTTGAAGGGGAACGCCCAGCTCGATCCCCTTCAGCGGGACCGCGAGCTCTGCCGCGTCTACGAGAAGATCCTGCGCCTCGACGCCTCCCGGAAGGACATCCGGAAGAAGCTCGAGGCCCTGAGGCCCGGGGTCGCCGCCAAGGAGGGGAAGAAGATCCCCAAGCGGCTGGTGACGCTTCCCCGGGCCCTCGCCGTGATCCTCGCCCTCGGCGGTCTCGTCGTGGGCGCGGTCTATCTCTACCGCTGGCGGGCGGGGGAGAAGTTCCGGGAAGCGGAGGCCCGCGCGACGGCGCTGGCCGATCAGGGGAAGCTGGTGGAGGCCGCCGAGGCGTACGGCAAGATCTCCATCGCCTACCCCTGGACCTCCTTCGCCGAGATCGCCATCCGCCGGCGGCGCGCATTGCAGGCCGAGATCGAGGAGATCCAGCAAGCGCAGAAGGAGCGGGAGGACCAGGCCCGGCAACAGATCGCCCTGGGCATGGATCTGCTCGGGCGCGGGGACGTCGAGGGCGCCCGCGCGCTCTTTCTGGGCGTTCTGGACGAGGCCCCCAGCGGGGACATCACGGGGGAGGCGAAGCTCGCCCTCAAGCGCATCGAGGAGCACGAGGCCCGCAAGGTCCAGGAGAGGGCCGAGGATCTCGAGGCGCGATTCGAGAGGATGCTTCAGGACGTGAAGCCGTTTCTCGAGGCGGACGACGTCGGGCGCCTCGCCTCCGCCGTCCGGGTCCTGGAGAAGGCCCGCCAGACCCTCGACCACCTCGCGGCGCTGGGGCTGAGGAACCTGGAAACCGAGGTCCGGAAGAACCGCGAGACGGTGTCGGGCCTGCGGCGGGACGTCGAGACGCGCATGCAGAAGATCTTCGCGGAACGGGGGTTCGAGAGCTGGGGCCGGACCGTGGAGGACCTCGAGATCGCCCGCGGCCATCTCCGCAAGGCCAGGAACCTGCGCGGAGACCCGGAGATCCGGGCCCGCGTGGAGGAGACGCTGGAGGAGATCGACCGCTACGACCGGAAAGCCCGGCAGCTCGCCGTTTCCATCAAGGAGACCCTGAACGGCGTGATGTCTCTCCCGCCGACACGCCGGAGGGAAGCCATGAACCGGGCCCTGGAGGAGACCCGGGCGCTCATCCGGGACTACCAGAAATCGGCCCCGGCCAAGAAGGCCCGGTTTCCTCTTCTCGTCGAGACCCGGCCCGCCGGGGCCCGCGTGGTCGTGGCGGACGGCGCCGGCGAGACGCAACAGACGCCCGCCGTGATCCGGTACGCGCCGGGGGAGCGCGTGCGGGTGGAGGTGTTGAAGAAGGGGTACAAGCGCGAGACGTTTCACACCGACAGCCGGTCCGCGGTCGTCTCGATGGACCTGGCCAAGAGCTTCCTCTGGCGCCGGCCCCTCGGCTCCACCTTCCAGGGCCGGGTGGACGCCCGCGGGTTCTACGTGTTCGCCGGGGACCGGGGCGGCGACGTCCACGCCGTACTCGTGAATCCCGTGACGGGGGAGCCGGAGAAGGCGTGGCCCACCTATACCGTCGATGATTTCTCGGGCATCAAGGCCGCGGTGGTCCTCTCCCGAAAGACCCTGTTTCTCTGCACCGCCTCCAAGGGGGAACTGCACGCCGTCGACATGGATTCGGGCCTGTCCCGGTGGAAGCACCCCTACCGGGCCGGACGGATGGTGGATCACGAACCCGTTCCCGCGCCCCGCCTGGGCACGGTCTTTCTCGGCGACGTGGAAGGCCGCGTCCACGCCGTGGACATGCGGACGGGGGAGAGCCGCTGGACCAGGAAGATCGAGGCCCGGAAACCGCGCGTGACCGCCGCGCCCGTCCTCTTCGAGGGGGACGACCCCGCCCTGTTCGTTCCCACCCGCGGGGGCGAGATCGTCTGCCTGGACCCCCTCTCCGGCGAGACCTTGCGCCGGTTCGAGCCGTTCGCGGAAGTCCTGGGCGACATCCCCGTCCCCATCCACCTGTCGGTGGCCGGCGGCCTTCTCCTGGTCAAGCGGGGGCGGCAGCTCGGGGCCTTTCCCGCGACGGGCGGGCAGGGGGAGGCCGCCGAACCGGTCTGGAGCGTCCGGGCCTCCTCCTATTCCTTTTCCGACCCTTTCGTCGCCGGGGATACGGTCGCCGTGGCCGAGGAAGGGGGCGTCCTCGATCTGTTCCGCCTGAAGGACGGCCGGCGGATGGCCCGTTCCGAACCGCTTCCCGGCATCCAGCAGGTGCTGTCCCCGCTGAAGATCGGCGAGGACCGCTTCCTGCTGTGCAGCGCCGAGCGGGAGACGGGGCGCCTCGTCGCCCTCGAGCGCCGCGGAAGCGCCTTCCGCACGATCTGGACGTATGACGCGCCCACCGGCATTCTCGGGGCGCCGCGCCTCTCGGGCGACACGATCTTCTTCGGCGGGGCCGACGGAAACCTGTACGGTGTGGGGGCGGAATGATGCGAGCGCTCGTCGTCGACGATCACGAAGAAGTCGCGGACTTCATCGCGGAAGCCCTCCGCGAATTCGAGAGCATGGAGGTGGACGTCGCCCCGAGCGCGGAATCGGCGGAAGCCCTGAGCGCGCGGAAGGACTACGACCTCTACCTCGTCGATCTCTACCTCAAGGGAGGGGATTTCGAGCCCGACGGACTCGCGTTCGTCAAGAAGCTCCGCGAACAGGCCCCTGAAAGCCGCGTCATCCTGATGACCGGCAAGAGCTATTCCAAGATCATCACCGACGTCGTCATCCGGACCGGCAAGGTCCGCCTGATCGCCAAGCCCATCGACCTCCAGAAACTCCTGACCGAGGTCCGCCAGGCGCTCGCCGGCCCCCCGGAAGAGGCGGACGACCCGGCCTGAGGGCGGGAACGGCGCTCGAGCCATTCGCGCTGTGATTGCAGATTTCTGCGGCGGCAACCTCGTACGAGTCCACCCACCCACGCAACCACACAACCACGCAACCACGGAATCCTTCGCACCCCCTGGACCCGAGCCGGCCGGCACTCCACTTCGGTTTCGTGCCTGACGACGAGGTCAAGCCCCTCCTGCGCGGTGACCTCGTCGTGAGCCACGGAGCCGGAGGCGGCGTGGCGGGACTCGCGCCGCCGGCGCCGTTTGTGGGAGGCGTGTGTCCCGCGGGCCGCGCGGGCTTCCGGCCCGGGACCACGGCGATCCGTCGGCGTTGGACCGC
>CAZDSO010000187.1:0-9633 GCA_964508045.1 uncultured Planctomycetia bacterium
AAGGCGCCAGGGCACGAAGACACCAAGGGGGGAACCGCAGAGAACGCGGAGGGGCCGGGGCCATGACGGGGGGGTCGCATGGCCTGGCGGTTGGATGGTTGCGTCGTTGGGTGGCGGGGGGGGGAGGAGTGGGAGGAGTGGAGAGGAATCGGTTCGATCTCGATCGTCGATGTCGGATTCCAGATTCCAGGTTTCAGACGTGAAGGCGCAGAAGACTTCCTTGATCTCCTGGTACCCTTGCGTTGCGAGCCGAGTGCCGTGGATTCCGAAATCCGAAATCCGAAATCCGAAATGCCGCCCCTGATCCGCGAGGAGGGCCTCTTCCACCGCTTCGCCAAGGGCCTCGTGAAGGGACTCTACCGGACGCTCTGGGGATGCGTGTGGCGGGGCGCCTCCCGCGTGCCCGCCGACGAGCCCTTCCTCCTCATCGCCAACCACCCCTCCTACCTCGACCCCCTCTGCCTCTACGTCGGCGCCCCGCGCCGCGTCTTCTTCATGGCCTGGGAGCAGCTCTTCAAGGTCCCCTGGATGGGACCCTTCATCCGGAAAAACGGCGTCTTTCCCGTCACCAACATCCATACGGACACGCGCGCCTTCCGTACCGCCGCGCGCCTCCTCAAGGACGGGAAACCCGTCGGTATCTTCCCCGAAGGCGGACGCTCCGCCCCCACCGGCGAGATGCTCCCCTTCCTGGCCGGCCCCTTCCGGCTCGCCTCCCTCCTCCGCGTCCCCGTCCTCCCCGTCACCGTGAACGCCTCCTGGCGCGTCTGGCCCCGCGGGCCGCTGCTCCCCCGCCTCGGCGGACACATCGAGATCCTCTTCCACCCCCCCCTGCGCCTGCACCCCCGCGCACGCGGCCGGAAGCCCGACACCGCGCAAGAAGCCGAGGATCTCGCCCGAAAGACCCGCGACGTCATCCTCGGCGCCTACCGCGCACCCCCCGACGTGCTGGAACGATCCCGGCGCACCCCCGTGCTGCCCCCCGGGCAACATCCCCTGATCCAGGCCGACCGGCACGGCGTCCCGCCCCTCGACTGGCTCCGCCGCTGGACGATTTGCCCTTGACGCTCAGCCGACGCGACGGCTATAGTCGATGGTCCAGCAGAAATCCCCCAGGGACCCAAGCCGGGATGACTCCATGGAACCCTGAGAGGGGGGATTCGGAAGGGACGGGGGTGCATGTCGATCGAGAAGGAAATCTACCTGCCCCATGTCTTGAAGCTCCTTTGGGATACGGAGGAGCTGAAGGACATCTACAGCATCAAGATCTACCACGGCGGCTCCCCGAAATTCGGCATCCTCGCGGGAACGGACAAGCGCGCCATCATCGTGCTCGAAAACAAGCCCGACCACCAGATCGATTTCAAGCGGACCCTGCGCATCTACTCCATCCGCCTCACCTCCATCATCGACGTGGAGGAGACCGAAGAGAGCCTGAGGATTTCCTCCAAGAACCACGGCATGGAACTCTTCTTCGAGTACGGCGACGAGACCGGGCAGAAAATCCGGGAAGCGAAATCCCTCCTCACCTACCGGGAAAGCGAGACCCGCCGGCTCTCCGACATCTGGCGGAGCTTCCTGAAACGCAAGGAATGACCCCCCTCCGCCCCCCCCGGAACGCTTCCCTTCCGCACATCCACTTCCCCACCATCAAGGGAACGATCGTTCAGGAAACACTTGCCCCGCCCCCCTGCGGATCTATAATGTGAATAGAGATTCACTTTTCAGGGGGCGTCGTGGCCGCGAAGAAGATCAGGACCGAGATTCGCCGGCGCCAGATCACCGACGCCGCCGTCGCGATCATCGCCTCCGACGGCGTCCGCGGACTCTCCATCTCCAAGATCGCGCAACGCGTCGGCATGGCTCCCTCGAACCTCTACCGCCATTACCAGGGCAAGGAAGAGGTCATCGGCTCGGTGCTGGAGCGGTTCGGGAAGATGCTCGCGGAGAACGTCAAGCGCGCCCGGGACGACCGCGCAGGGTCCCTCGACCGCCTGGAATGCGTGCTGCTGCGCCATGCCGGCATGGTCACGGAAACCCGTGTCTTGCCGGCCATCCTCTTTTCGGAGGAGGTCTTCCTCGGCCGGGGCGCCTTGAAACGTCGCCTGCAAAGGGCCCTGGACGAGTATTTCGCAGGCATCGAGTCCATCGTCCGGGAAGGACGAAAGCGCGGGGAGATCCGCCGGGACGTGTCCCCGCGCATGGTGCCCACGCTGCTGATGAGCGCAGTGGTGCCGGCCCTCCTCTTCTGGCACCTGAGCGGGGGTGGCTTCGATCTCCGGCGAAGGGTGCGGGGGCACTGGGCGCTGATCCGCGAGATGCTTGGGGCGCAGCCCGGAAGAACGCGAGAAGGATAGCCAAGGGGGTGCCGGTACGATGACAAAGAAGAAGATCCTCCTGCCGTCGGCGACGCTCCTCGTCGCAGGGGCCGTGGTCGTTGCCGTGGTCCTCCTGCAGGAAAGGGAAGAGGGGGACGCGATCCGCGTCTCGGGCACCATCGAGGCCACGGAGGTGGCGCTGGGCTTCCCCCTGCCGGGGGTGGTGGAAACGCGGGCCGTGTCGGCGGGGGACCGCGTCGAGGCGGGTGACGTGGTGGCCCGCCTCGACGACGAGGAGCTCCGCCACGAGGTGGCGTTGCGTCGGGCCGCACTGGCGCTTCTGGAGGCGGGCGCGCGTGCGCAAGAGGTGGCGAAGGCGGAGGCGGCGGTGAAGGCGGTGGAGGCGCGGCTGTCCGAGGCGCTGGCGGGCGCGCGGCCCCAGGAAGTGGCGCGCGCCAGGGCGGGGGTGCGGGCCGCGAAGGCGCAGCTGAAGGCGCTGGAGGCGGGGTCCCGTCCCCAGGAGATCGCAACGGCGGAGGCCGCGGTGGAGGCGGCGGAAGCCGAGGTGGACCGCCGGGACGCGGATCTCCGTCGCATGCAGGAGCTCCACGAGGCGGAGGCGGCGACGGCGCGGTCGCTGGAGGCGGCGCGGACGGCGCGGACCGCCGCGAAGGCCCGCCTCACCGAGGCCGAGAAGCGCCTGAGTCTCGTGAGGGAAGGGCCGCGGGAGGAGGCGGTGGAGCAGGCGCGCGCGGCGCTGGAGGAGACAGAGCAGGCGCTGGCGCTGGTGAAGGAAGGGCCCCGGCAGGAGCGCATCGAGGCCCTGGAAGCCGAGCGGGAGCAGGCGCGCCAGGCGCTGGCGCTGGTGAAGGCGGGTCCGCGCCAGGAGCGGATCGACCAGGCCCGCGCCTTGTTGAAGCTGGCCGAGACGAAGCGGAAGCGCGCGCGTCTCGCCTCCCCCGTTTCCGGTCTGGTGCTGGCGGAGGGGGCCGAGGAGGGCGAGTTCGTCTCGCCGGGAACGCCCGTCGTCACCGTGGGGGATCTCGGGAACGTGTGGTTGCGGGCCTACCTGGAGGAGACCGACCTCGGGCGGGTGAAGCCGGGCATGCGGGTGGAGATCACCACCGACACCTATCCCGGCAAGGTCTATCAGGGCCGCGTCACGTTCATCGCCTCGGAAGCCGAGTTCACCCCCAAGAACGTCCAGACGAGGAAGGAGCGCGTGAAGCTCGTCTACCGCATCAAGGTCGCCGTGGAGAACCCTGCGATGGAACTGAAGCCCGGCATGCCGGCCGACGGCCGGATCCTGACCGGCGATCGAGAGCCCTGAGATGGACGCCGCGATTCGAATGGACCGCCTGGCCCGCGCTTTCGGGGAGACGAAGGCGCTGGACGGCCTGACGCTCGAGGTCGCCGAAGGCGAGCTGTTCGGGCTGGTGGGGCCGGACGGCGCCGGGAAGACGACGGTCCTGCGCCTGCTCACCGGCGTCCTGGCGCCGACGTCGGGAAGCGCGTCCGTCGCGGGTCTGGACGTCCGGAGGGACGCCGAGCGCGTCAAGGAGAAGATCGGCTACATGAGCCAGCGGTTCGGCCTCTACGTCGATTTGACGGTCGCCGAGAACCTGCGGTTCTACGCGGACCTGTACGGCGTCCCCCGCAAGGCGCTGGGAGAGAGGACGGACCGCCTGCTCGACTTCGCCGGGCTGGTCCCGTTCAGGAAGCGGCTGGCGGGGAACCTGTCCGGCGGGATGAAGCAGAAGCTGGGTCTCGCCTGCGCGCTGATCCACACACCGGAGGTCCTCTTTCTGGACGAGCCGACCAACGGCGTCGACCCCGTCTCGCGCCGCGAGTTCTGGCGCATCCTGACGCCGCTCCTGCAGGAGAAGACCACGATCTTCGTCTCGACCGCCTACCTGGACGAGGCCGAGCGCTGCCACCGCATCGCCCTGCTCCACGAGGGGCGCCTTCTCGCGTCGGGGACGCCGAAGGAGGTGAAGGCCTTGATGGAAAAGGCGATTCTCGAGATCCGGACGCCCGAATCCCGGCGGGGCGCGCGCCTCCTCCGCGAGAACCTGTCGGAGGAGGCGGTCGAGATCTTCGGCGACCGGATCCACGTCGTCACGGAGGATCCCGAGGGGGCCATGGCGCGGGTCCGCCCGGTTCTCGAGAAGGCGGGCGTGGCCGTCCTGGATTTCCGCCCCGTCGCCCCCTCGCTGGAGGACGTTTTCGTCAGCGTGCTCTCCTGACCGTGGCGAAACGGAGGGATGCCCGATTTGGGAAAGGTTGTTTTCGCGGGACCTTTGGGGGATTCGCTGCTTGCGGCTTCGTGTCGCAGGCGATTGGACGGCGCTGTTCTGCTTTGGGATCCGAGACGTGGAACCGGAGACGAACGATGTTCATGAACCGGACGCCGCGGTGAGCGTGCGGGACTTGTCGAGGCGGTTCGGCGATTTCGTCGCGGTGGACGGGATCGGCTTCGACGTGCCGCCGGGGGAGGTGTTCGGCTTCCTGGGCCCCAACGGGGCCGGGAAGTCCACGACCATCCGGATGCTCTGCGGCGTGCTGGCGCCCACGAGCGGACGGGGGTCGGTGGCGGGGTACGACATCCGGCGCGAGGCCGAGAAGATCAAGGCGCACATCGGGTACATGAGCCAGACGTTCTCCCTCTACGAGGATCTCACGGTGGAGGAGAACGTCGATTTCTTCGCCGGCGTCTTCCGCCTCCCGCGCGCCCGCAAGAAGGCCCGCAAGGCCTGGGTCCTCGAGATGGCCGGCCTCGTTCCCCACCGCGGGGCGCTGACGGGGACGCTGCCCGCGGGCTGGAAGCAGCGCCTGGCGCTGGGCTGCGCGGTGCTGCACGAGCCGCAGGTGCTCTTTCTGGACGAGCCCACGTCGGGGGTGGACCCCATCAGCCGGCGGCGGTTCTGGGACCTGATCTACGCGCTGTCGGAATCCGGCGTGACGGTCTTCGTCACGACGCACTACCTGGACGAGGCGGAGTACTGCGACCGGCTGGGGCTGATCTACCGGGGGCGCCTGATCGCCCTCGGGTCGCCGTCGGGGCTCAAGGCGGAGCGCGAGGGAGGGGCGGTGCTGGAGGTGACGTGCCCGCGGGCGCAGGAGGCGGTGGAGGCGGTGGAAGGCTCGCCGGCGGTCCGCGAGGCGGCCCTGTTCGGGCGGGGCCTGCACGTGGCGGCCGAGGACGAGGCGCGGGCGGAGGCGTCGATCCGGCAGGCGCTCTCGTCCCGCGGGATCGAGGTGGAGCGCATCGAGCGGGTGACCCCTTCGCTGGAGGACGTGTTCGTGTCCCTCATCGAGTCGCATGACGCCGCGGCCGGCCGGGGCGGGGAGGCGCGCGCATGAGGTGGCGCCGGTTCAGGGCGGTCGCGGCCAAGGAGGCCCTCCACGTCGTGCGGGACCCGAGGAGCCTGGGGTTCGCGATCGCGATCCCCGTGCTGCTCCTGTTGCTGTTCGGCTACGCGCTCACGCTCGACGTCGACGAGGTTCCGACGGTCGTGTGGGACCGTTCCCGCTCGCCGGCGAGCCGGGCCTACGTGAGCCGGTTCGAGGGGTCGAGGTACTTCGACGTCCGCGGATACGTCGGAAGCTACGAGGAGATCGAGAAGGCGGTGGACGGGCGCCGGGCGCTCGCAGCCCTGGTGATCCCGTCGGACTTCGCTTCCGCCGTCCTGCGCGGCGAAACGGCGCACGTCCAGATGATCCTGGACGGAAGCGACCCGAACACGGCCACGATCGCGGCGGGCTACGCCCGCATGATCACGCTCCTGCACGGCCGCGAGGCGCGGGTGGAGGCGGTGCGCCGGCGCGGGGGCCGCGCTCCGGCGCCGGCGGTGGACGTCCGGCCGCGGGCGTGGTTCAACGCGAGCCTGGCGTCGAAGAACTTCATCGTCCCCGGACTGATCGCCGTGATCATGATGGTCATCGCGGCGCTGCTCACCTCGCTGACGGTCTCCCGGGAATGGGAGCGGGGGACCATGGAGATGCTGATCTCCACGCCTCTCAAGGGTTCGGAGCTGATCCTGGGCAAACTCGTCCCCTACTTCGCCGTGGGCATGCTGGACGTGGCCCTCGCCGTGCTGATGGGCCTGTTCCTGTTCGACGTCCCCCTCAGGGGCCACGGGGCCCTGGTCTTCCTCCTCTCGGGCGTCTTCCTGGTCGGCGCGCTGTCCACCGGCATGATCATCAGCGTGCTGACCCGCAACCAGCTGCTCTCGAACCAGCTGGCCATGGTGCTGACGTTCCTGCCGGCGTTCCTGCTCTCCGGCTTCGTCTTCCCCATCGGGAACATGCCGCTCGCCGTCCGCATCGCGACGCGGCTCGTGCCCGCGCGCTACTTCATCGCGGCGCTGCGACGCGTCTACCTCAAGGGGCTCTCCTGGGAGGCGGTCCTTGTGGAGTTCGTGCTCCTGACGCTCTTCGCCGCGCTCGTCCTGGCCGTGGCCCTGACCCGTTTCAAGAAGAGGCTCGCCTGACGTGCTCGCGTGCGTGAAGCACATGCTGGTCAAGGAGTTCATCCAGGTCTTCCGGGACCCCCGGATGCGCGGCCTGATCTTCGTGGCCCCCGTGATCCAGCTGCTCGTGCTCGGCTACGCGGTGAGCACCGACGTGAAGGACGTGCCCCTCGCCGTGGTCGACCGGGACGGGACGCCGGCGAGCCGCGCGCTGGCGGACCGGTTCGACGCCACCGCCACCTTCGAGATCGCGTCCGTCGTCCGCGACGGCGGGAGAGCCTCCGCCGCCCTGGACCGGGAGGAGGTCGACGCGTTCCTCTCGATCGGCCCGGGGTTCGAGGACCGCCTGCTGTCCGGGCGCCCGGCGCCCTTGCAGCTGGTGGTGGACGGCACGGATTCCATGACGGCGTCGGTCGTGCTGAGCCACGGGGCGGCGGTCGTGGAGTCCTTCGCCTCCGCCAGGACGGCCGAGCGGGCGATGCGACTCACGGGCAGGAAACCGGAAAGCGGGGTGGAGCTGGAACTCCGCGCCTGGTTCAACGAGAACCTGGAGAGCCGGAACTTCTACATCCCCGGCGTCTTCGGCCTCCTCGTCACGCTCATGACCCTGCTGCTCACCGGCATGGCGGTGGTGCGCGAGAAGGAGATCGGGACCCTGGAGCAGATCCTCGTCACGCCGATCCGGCCCTGGGAGTTCATCCTGGGAAAGACCCTGCCCTTCGCCCTCATCGGGTTCGCCGACGTCCTGATCGTGCTCGTCGTGGGGACGCTCTGGTTCGGCGTTCCGCTCCGGGGCAGCGTGCCGCTGCTGTTCCTCTCGATGGGACTGTTCGTGATGACGACGCTCGGGGTGGGGCTGTTCATCTCCACGATCAGCGGAACCCAGCAGCAGGCGCTGATGACGACCTTCTTCTTCTTCATGCCGGCCATGCTGCTCTCGGGCTTCGCCTTCCCCATCGAGACCATGCCGGAAGCCGTCCGCGCCCTGACCCTGCTCAACCCCCTCCGCTACCTCTTCGTGATCCTCCGCGGAATCTTCCTCAAGGGAACCGGCGTGGACGTGCTCTGGCCCCAGCTGCTCGCCCTCGCCGTCCTGGGCGTCGCCACCCTGGCCCTGGCCTCCCTGCGCTTCAAGAAGACGCTGAAGTGACCGCGCAGGAACTCATGAAGGGGGCTTTTGTCGAGCCTGAATCTGAAATCTGAGATCCCCGTCTTCTCAGCCCAGCGCCCACTCCGTCTCGCCGCGGAGCATCGCCTCGAGCAGCGGACCGAAACGCATCGGCGCCTTCACCGACTCCGCCCGGCCCATGATCAGCGGCGAGATGTGCGCCCCCGAGGTGACGTTGGTGAGCAGCGAGTTGCCCGCCCCCTCCACACCGCACGGCACGCATCGCGAGATCCCGGAAAGAAAGTCCCATTCCTTGCGCATGGCGTCGTAGATCACGTTGATCCGCGTGTCGTAGACCAGGCGCTCCTCCCCCTCCATGGGCCGCGCGTCGATCACCCGCAGCTGCTGCACCGCCGCGTCCTCGTCGAACGACCCGAACGCCTTCAGCGCGTCCTCGATCGCGTCCCCGGAAAGGGGCAGCATGTGCCGCCCGTCGTACCGGCCGTACAGGCGGTCGAAGATCGCCTTCGAGGTGTCCATGTTGATGTGCAGGAACACCCCCTTGCCCCCCGTCGAGTTCCACTTCTTCATGGCGTACCCCCCGCGCGCCATCAGATCCCCCACTGCCTCCGGCGTGATCTCGTCGCCGAGCAGCGTCGTCGGCCGCGACACCGGCGCCCCCCCCGCCGCCTCGTGGCGACGGAAACACGTCTCCTCGATCGTCTTGGACCGGAGGTCGTCCACCTTCCACGGGTTGAGGAAGAGCGTCTCCGGCGTTTCCTCGAAGATCTTCCGCGCCAGCACCTCGCCGTAGAACATCGGGACGTGGATGCGCTCGATCCGGCGGTAACACACGTCGATCGGCGTCCCGCCCACCGTCAGCTTGCCCCCCGCCACCCCGGGCCTCTCGTCCGGCGTGATGCGGTGCACCTGGAGGCCCGCCTTCCTGCAGGCCTCGAGCACGAGGTTGTGCGCCGTCTCCTCCTCGCTCTCGGGATAGGGACGCGTCAGGATCCCCACCACGGGGTCGGTCCCGGCCCGGAACGCCGCCCACGCCGAGCGGAACATCGAGACGAGCTTCACCAGGATCTCCGTGGGGTGCGTCGGGTACGTCACGAGGTCGGGCTCCTGCCCGATCATCGAGGCCCGGCGGTACAGGCGGTAGGAGTCGATGTTCGGGCAGGCGGGGTAGGAGTTGCAGCAGGGCCCCTCCAGCATCGTGGGCCGGATGTCCACCACCTTCCTCCCCGACGGGTCCGCCTCGCCCGTGACCAGGATGTCCAGCCCCAACAGGTAGGAATGGGGAAGACCCTCCTCCTCGCAGTACCTCATGTAGGCGTCCAGCGCGGCCTTGCCCACCGCGGACACCTTGTCCCAGGCCGCGTTGACCACCCAGGTGGGGGACTCGGGATGCCCGGGCACCTCCTCCTCGTGGCCGCGGCCGCCGTCGAGCAGTCTCAGATCCTCTTGCATGATCACCCTCCTCCGATACGGATGGTTGTGGAAGAAACGAAAAACGGAATTATACGCTTCCCCTTCCCGTTCCGCCACGGATGGCACGGAGAGAGCGTTTCGCGCTTCAAAGAAGTCGTGGTCCTCCCTTCCTTTTCGTAGCTCCCCTTCATGGAAAGACCCCAGGGTGACCCTCGCATTCCAGGTCCTCACGGGGGTGCACCGCGTTTTTTCGGGACCTTTCACCCCCGACCCATGGCAGGAGTGCAAGGGGGCTGCAGAT
>CAZDSO010000188.1:0-9429 GCA_964508045.1 uncultured Planctomycetia bacterium
GGATGTGGAAAAATCCCCTCGCGCAGGGAACCAGGGATTTTTTCACAGCCTCTCACCCACTCAACCACGCAATCACCCAACGAAGAGAAGCCATGACTCGCCTGCACCGCGAACGGCTCCCGCAAGCCCCGGTTGCCCGCCTTCACCCCGGCCTGTATCATGAGCCCTTTCCGGACCTCGCGAGAGCCCCATGCGTACGCTGATCATCCTCGCCCTCCTCGCCGCGCCCGCTTCCGGCGCTTCCGCCCCCGGCGAGTCCGGCCTCCTCGGCTTCCTGGAGAGCGGCCTCGCCTCAACGGCCGGACCCGGCCCCGGGAAGACCGCAGACGCCCCGCCCCCCGCCGAAGAGGATGGCATCGACGCCACGAAACTGCTCGTCAGCTCCGGCCTGGTCTCGAGCGTGATCGGCGGCTACCTCGTCTACGGCTACACCAAGTGGTGGGACGACGAGCTGGAACCGTTCCACTACTCCGACGAGGGGGCGCTGCAGAAGGATTCCTACGTCGGGGGCGTGGACAAGTTCGGCCACCTCTGGGGATGCCTCGTCCTGCACCGGGGCATCTCCGGCCTGCTGCAGTGGTCCGGCGTGGATCCCCTCCCCGCCACCCTCGTCGGCGCCGGCCTCGTCCAGGCCCTCTTCCTCTTCGCCGAGATCGAGGACGCCTTTTACGACTACGGCTGGTCGGATGCGGACATCGTCTTCAACCTCCTCGGCTCCGCCCTCGGTCTCGCCCTCGACCTCCTTCCCGCCCTCGACGACCTCGTTGACTTCCGCGTCTGGTACCGCCCCACCCCCTACCTCAACCGGCGGGATTTCAACGTCGCCGAGGACTACTCCGGCCAGAAGTTCTTCCTCGTCCTCAAGGGGGGCGGCGTCCCCTTCCTCGAGGGCACGGGGCTGGAATACCTGGAGCTCTGGGCGGGCTACGACGCCCCGGGCTACCGGCGCTACCGCGAGCGGCGGGAGCGGCGCGTCTTCTTCGGCCTCTCGCTCGACCTCGGGCGCGTGATCCGCGAGTTCCTCTTCCCCGTGCTGCGGCCCCCCGAGGTGGCGGAGATCGCCTCGGACTTCCTGTTCGAGCACTGGCAACCCTACCCCGTGCACGCGCCGGTCTACCAGCACACCTTCTGAATGGTTTTGTTCGTGCCTTGCGCCCTGGTCCGTTCGTGTTGAAGGCGCTTTGGCGCGGCTCACGGGGTGTGGGGGGCCTCGCAGGACCCGGGGGCGGGGACCTCGCGGTCCGGGTCCTCGGGCTCGCGCACGCGCAGGAGCAGGGCGTAGAGGGTGGGGGCGACGACGAGGGTGAGGACGGTGGCCACGGAGAGGCCGAAGATGACGGCGGTGGACATGGGGCGCCAGAACTGGGACATCTCCTTGCCGAGGGCGATGGCGCCGTGGTGGAAGTCGATGTTGACGCCGATCCACATGGGAAGGAGGCCGCAGATGGTGGTGATGGCGGTGAGGAGCACGGGCCTCAGCCGGGTGAGGCCGGCCTCCACGACGGCGTCGAAGCCGCACAGGCCGCGCTCGCGGAGCTTCTGGATGTAGTCGATGAGGACGATGGCGTTGTTGACGACGACGCCGGCGAGGCTGATCACGCCCACGCCCGTCATGGTGACGCTGAAGGGCTGTCGCGTGACCCACAGGCCGAAGAAGACGCCGACGAGGGAGAGGAGGACGCTCGAGAGGATGATCAGGGGCAGGCGGAGGGAGTTGAACTGGGTGATGAGGACCATGGCGATGAGGAAGATGGAGACGACGAAGGCGACGAAGAGGAAGTCCTGGGCCTCCTTCTGCATCTCCTGCTCGCCCGTGAGCTCGATCTTGTTGCCCTCGGGCAGCGTCGCCCGGAAATCGGCCAGCGCCGTTTCGATTTCCTTTCGCACCTCGGGCCCGCGGTAGCCCTTGGCGACGTCCCCGCTGACGGTCACGACGCGATCGCGGTCGATGTGCCGGACGGACCCCTTGCCGCCCCGGATCTCCCAGTCGGTCACGGCCGAGGCGGGCACGACGCCGTTCGGGGTGGTGATGTAGAGCTTGTCGAGCATGCCGAAGCCCTGCCGCTCCTCCTCCTTGGCGATGACGCGGACGTCGTATTCCTCCTCGCCCGCGCGCACGACGCCCACCTTGCGGCCCATGTAGGCGGTCTGGACGGTCATGCCCACGGTGAGGGGGTCGAGGCCGATGAGGGCGGCGCGCTTGCGGTCCACGGCGACCCGGAGTTCGGGCCGGCCGGGCTCGTAGTCGTCCTTGAGGTCGACGACGCCGGGGACCGCGCGCACGATGCGCCTCACGCGGGCGGCCAGCCGCCCGAGCAGGTCGTAGTCGCGGCCGTGGATCTCGATGTTGACGGGGGCGCCGGAGGGGGGGCCCATCTCCTGTTTCTGGACGCGGATCTCGGCGCCGGCCACGTCGGCGAACGCGTCGCGGAACCTCTCGATGAGCTCGGGCGAGGGGACCGTGCGGTCCTCGATGTCCTTGAACTCGACGGAGACGCGGGCGAAGTCGGGCATGGCGCCGCCCACCGAGACGAGGCTGGAAGTGCCGCGGGACCCGACGCTCGTCACCACGTGTTCGACGTCGCCGTGCTCGTCGACGCGGCGCACGCCTTCCTCGACGCGTCGTGCGAAGCGGTCGGTCTTCTCCACGCGGGTGCCTTCGGGCATGGTGATGTCGATGGTGCAGCTCTGGGGGTCGGTGCGGGGCATGAACTCGATCCCGGGCGCCGTGAGGAAGTAGAGGGCCGTCATGCCGAAGAGGACGAGGAAGGCCACGGCCGCGACGAGGGCCTTGTGGCGGATGGAGGCCACGAGGAGCCGGCGGTAGCCCCGCATGAAGGCGTTCAGCTCCCGGCCTTCCGCGCCCCAGCGCTGCCCTTTCGGGACGTTCATGAGGGAGGCGCAGGCGGCGGGGTTCATGACGAGCGCGACGAAGAGGGAGGCGGTGAGGGCGACGATGATGGTCAGGGGAAGGAAGCCGAAGAATTCGCCCACGACGCCGGGCCAGAAGAGAAGGGGGGCGAAGGCGCAGAGGGTGGTGATGGTGGAGGTGATGATGGGCCAGGCCACCTCCTGGGTGCCCAGGATGGCGGCCTCGACGCGTCCGTGGCCCACCTGCTGGTGGCGGAAGATGTTCTCCACGATGACGATGGCGTTGTCGACCATCAGGCCCAGCGCGAGGATCAACGAGAACAGGACGATGAAGTTCAGCGTGACGTTCATGACCATCAGGGCGGTCAGCGTCACGAGGAAGGTCATCGGGATGGCGCCGCCGACGAAGAAGGCGTTGCGGAACCCCAGCGCGAACAGGACCACGCCCACCACGAGGAAGAAACCCGTGGCGATGTTGTTGTCCAGGTCCACCACGATCATCTCGATGAACTCGGACTGGTCCAGCGTGAGGTCCAGCTCGACGCCCGTGGGGATGCGGCCCGATTGCCGCGCCCGTTCGAGGACGTACTTCACCCCCGCGGCCGTGTGCAGGATGTTCTCGCCCGACTTCTTCTGGATGATCAGCGACACGGCGTCCTCGCCGTTGAAACGGCTCAGCGTGTCCTCGTCCTGGAAGCCGGGCACGATCTCGGCGAGGTCGCCCAGGTAGGTGGCGTGCTCCCCCTCCTGGGTGATGACGATGTTCCGGGCGGCCTCCACGTCCCGCTCGAACTCCATGGGGAGCCGGATGTCGTAGGTCCGGGATCCGAAATCGACGGACCCGCCCGAGATGTTGACGTCCTGCGTCGTGTAGCGGGCCACGAGCAGCTCCGCCGGGATCCGATAGGCCGCCAGCTGGTCCGGGTCCACCTCGATGCGGACCTCCGGCGTCAGCCCCCCCGCGCGACGCACCTCCAGAACGCCCGGCACCATCTCGATGTTGTCCTTCAGCTCCTCGGCCACCTGCTTGAGGATCTGGAGGTTGTACCGGCGATCGTCGTTCGCCTTCCCGTGGACCGTGACCACCATGATGGGGAAGTCGGAGGCGTTGATCTCCATGACGGAGGGGTCGTCCGCCTCCGAGGGCAGGCCGGGACGAGCGCTCTCCACCTCGTCCTTGACGCGGCGGATCGCGTCGTCCATGTCGATCTCCGGCTCGAACTCCAGGATCACCGTGGAGAACCCCTGCGCGCTGATGGAACTCATCTGCTTCAGGTCGTCGAGGCTCTCGAGCGCCTGTTCCAGCTCGCGCGTGACCGTGTTCTCCATGTCCTCCGGGCTCACCCCCCGGTTTCCCGTCATGACCAGCACCACGGGGATCTCGCTGTCCGGCGCCGCCTCCCGCGGCAGCACGAGGTAGGCGTACACCCCCGAGACCAGGAGAAGGGCCATGAGGACGAACACCGTCGTCCGGCGCTTCACGGCGTAGTCGGTGATGATCATTCCACGACGTCCTCGAGGGGGCCTATATGCTTCTTCACCACCTTCACCTCGTCCCCCTCGCTCACCATCTTCTGACCCTCCACCACCAGCGCCTCCCCCGGCTCGAGCCCCGAGGTGATCTCCAGCACCCCCGCCTTCTTGATGCCGATCTCCACCGGCCGGATCCGCACCACCCCCTCCTCCACCACGTAGACCAGCAGGATCTCCCCGTCCAGGACCAGCGCGTCCGCCGGAATCACCACCGCGCCTTCCTTCGTTCCGAGGTTGAACGTCACGTTCGCGATCAGGCCCGGGCGCAACGGGATGCGCTTCTCCTCCCCGGGGTTGGACGTCTTCACCACGACCGGGTTGTCGATGTCGATCTCCACGGCGAAGGTCTGGGTCCGGGGGTTGGCGGCCGGCGCCAGCATGCTGATCTTCCTCTCGATCTCGAGATCCAGCACCTCGAAGCGGATTTTCGCCTCCTCCCCTTTCCGAAGATGGACGAAGATCCGCTCCGGCACCCCCAGCGAGAGGGTCAGGGGCGTTTCGGGAATGACGTCGAAGAGCGGGGAGCCCGGCCCGTCGAACTCGTCCTCGTCCAGGAAGCGGCGGATCACGACACCCCGGAAGGGGGCCTTCACCTTCGCCTTCTTCACGGCGCTCTCCGCCAGGGCCAGGGAGGCCGCCGCCGCGTCGCGCTGGGCCTCGAGGGCCCGCCGGGCCTCCTCCGTGGCGCCCTCCCGGAGCAGGTCCACCGCCTCTGTCGCCCGCTTGTACTGGGCCCGGGCCTGCTGGAGGCCCGTCAACGCCTGGTCCACCGCCTCCTGCGGCACCAGGTCCTCCTCCAGAAGCGCCTGGCGACGCTTCGCGATGGTCTGGGCGAGATCCAGCTGCGCCTTCGCCGCTTCCAGGCCCGCCTCCGCTTCCCGGACCTGCTGTTCCCGCGCGCCGCGCTCCAGATCCTCCAGCCGCGCCTTCAGCGAGCGGACCTGCGCGTCCGCCTGGGCCTTCCGCTGCTCGAGGTCCGCCGTGTCGAAGACCAGGAGGATCTCGCCCTTTTCCACGTTCGTGCCCACGTCCGCGGGAACCGACTTCACAATGCCCGCGATCTCCGCGCTCAACCGGACCGTCTTCTCCGCGTTCAGCCTCCCGGGGAGGTCCACCTCCTTGTGGATGTCGGACGTGCGGACCGTCCAGGTCTCCACGTTCGTCTTCTGGTGCTTTTTCGGAGCCTCTGGAAGGGCGGGCTTGCATCCCGCGACCGCTCCCAGCCACGCCGCGACGAGGAGCCAGGCCGCCTTTCCCGGTAGGGTTCTTTCCATGATCGACCTCTGATCGTCTGCGCTTGCGCGCCGGGACGAAGCGCCCGGCGCGTCCCGCCTTCAGGCCCCTTCGAGCCCGTCGACGAGCTTTTGTATGAGGCGGAGAAGCGTCTTCCCTTCCTCCGGCGTGAGCAGGGCCATGAGGGCCTCGGAGAACCTCGCGGCCGACTCCCGGTGCCGGGCGTACGCCTTCTCCCCCTCCTCCGTCAGGCGCACCACGACGCGCCTGCGGTCCGTCCTCCCCCTCTCCCGCCGCACGAAGCCCTTCTCGATCAGGCGGTCCACCACGCCCGTCAGGCTTCCCGGAGAGATCGTGAGCGCCTCCGAGAGCGAGCCCATGGACAGCGGGCCGTCCTTGCCGATCTGGACCAGGGTGGCCGCCTGGGCCCGCGTCAGGTCCGCGTCCTCCTCCGGCGGGGACAGCGCGCGGACGTGGTGGTGCAGAAGGCGGCGCATGGCCTCCTGCATCTGCGCGCCGGTCGTCTGCAACCCCTCGTCCAAGGGACCTCCGAGATCCGGATGGAAAATCCTAAAAAGGGAAGGGAAGGAGCGCAAGACAACTTTTTGATTCATAACCCGGACGAGCCGGAATCGAAAAGGTTGAAGGCTCGTCCGGGTTCTATACGGGACTAATCTCCGCGGGCCGGGTCGGCGCCCCCGAAACGCGCTGCGAGCCTCTTCGCGACGCGCGCCAGCGACGGGCGCCGGTCCAGCGCCGACAGCCACCGCGCGGGGATCTTCGACGCCCCGTACCACGCCCCCGCCAGCGCCCCGCACACCGCCCCCGTCGTGTCCGCGTCGCCCCCCAGGTTCACCGCCAGCACCAGGCAGGCCTCGAAGCCCTTCGCGTTCAGAAAAGCCCACAGGGCGCATTCGAGCGTGTCCAGGACGTAGCCGGTGGGCCGGAGGTCCGCCGCCTTCTTCCCCGCGGGGTCGGGCAGCGCGTGGCTCTCGTCGCGGGCCGCGAGGATCTCGTGCGTCTGCTCGAGGAGCGACGCCTTGTCCTTCGCCGGCCCGAGGGCCCCGGCGACCAGCAGGTTCAAGGCGGCCGCGCCGAGTCCGGCGAGGGGATCGTGGTGCGTGATCCCGGCGTCGGACTTCGTGTGGGCGATCAGGGTCTCGGGTTCCGAGGGGAAGGCCAGGGCAAGCGGCGCGCAACGCATCAGCGCCCCGTTGCCCGCCGTCTTGCCTTCCACCTCCGAGTGGACCGCCGCGCTGGCCTGATCGATGTCCATGCCCTCGGCGATGCGGGTCAAGGAGGCCCGCGTCGTGTTGCCCGCGTCCCTGGGACCCGACTTCAGCCACGCGACGTAGCGGGAGGCCGCGTCCTCCCGGTCGAACGCTCCCTTCTCGGCGAGGCTCTCCGCGAGGCACAGCGCCATGGCCGTGTCGTCGGTGGTCTCGCCGGGCCTCAGATGGAGCCATCCTCCGCCGATCATCTCGCGCACGGTTCCGTGTTTGATCCGGATCTGGGAAGGGGACATGAATTCGAGCGGCGCCCCCAGCGCGTCTCCCGCGCCGAGACCGAGCAGGCATCCGGCATAGCGATCTTCCAGCATGCCGATAGGGTGCCAAAGCGAAGGGGAGATGGGAAAGGGGAAAAGCAGGGCGGGCCGAGGTTCGTAGTGAGCCACGTAGCGGTAGCGGAGTGGCGCAGCAACGCGGGCCGAGGTGCTGCGGACAGGATGTCCGCGGTCCGTGTTGCAATTCGGAGGCGGGCCCCGCACAATCGACAGGTCTCGACCAGGAAAGGACGGCGTCATGCTGGTGCTGGGGGTCACGCATCCCATCTCGTGGAATCCCGCGGCGGCGCTTCTCGACAACGGGGAGCTCGTCGCCATGGCGGAGGAGGAGCGGTTCAACCGCTTCAAGTACGCCCCCCGCATCGCCCCCTCGCAGGCCATCGCCTACTGTCTCGCGGAGGCGGGCGCGACGCTGAAGGACGTGGACGCCATCGGCGTGGGGTGGGAGCGCGCCGAAGCCCAGTGGAAGAAGACGAAGCGGTACGCCTGGGATTACCTCGCGTCCCGGCTTCCCTTCGACCGTCGCGACAGGAAGGTCGCCTACGTGCGGCACCACCTCGCCCACGCCGTCGCCTCCTATTTCGTCTCGGGGTTGCCGGAGGCGAACGTCATCTCCCTCGACGGATACGGGGGGGCGGAGGCGGGCCTCCTGGGCATGGGAAGGGGGGCGGATTTCGAGACGTGGACCTCGATCCCCACGCGCCTGTCCTGGGGCCACATGTACGGGAAGGTCACGGAACGGCTGGGATTCGGGTTCCACCGGGACGAGGGCAAGGTCATGGGGCTGGCGGCGTACGGCACCCCGCAGCCGGAAGAGGCGACCTTCGTGAACTGGAACCGGGCGATCCCGGCGATCGATCCGAAGAAGTTCAGGGCCTTTCTCGAGCGCGTGCCCGCGCGGCGCCCCGGCGATCCCTTCCTCCCCGAACACAAGGACCTCGCGGCCACCGCCCAGGATCTTCTCGAGCGGGGCGTGGCGCAGATGGCCCGGGCGCTGCATCGCAAGTCCGGCCTGCGGGCGCTGTGCCTGGCGGGCGGCGTCGCGCTCAACTGCTCCATGAACGGCCGGCTCGCGTCGTTGGATTTCGTCGACCGGCTCTTCATCAATCCCGCCTCGCACGACGCCGGAACGGCCCTCGGCGCTGCGCTGTGGGTGTACCGGGACAAGACGGGTCGAAGGCCCACGGGGGTGCTGCATCATCCCTTCTACGGGCCGAGGATCTCCTCCGACCAGGTGAAGGCCTTCCTCGAGGAGGCGGGGATCACGACCTGCGGGCGCGTCGAGGATCCCGCTTTGGAGGCGGCGGACAGGCTCGCCCGGGGGGAGGTGATCGGATGGTTCCAGGCCCGGATGGAGTTCGGTCCGCGGGCGCTGGGCAACCGGTCCATCCTGGCCGACCCGGGGGAGGCCGGCATGGCGGACCGGGTGAACGACATCAAGGGCCGGGAGCGCTGGCGCCCGCTGTCGCCGTCCATTCTGGCCGAGGACGCCGGCGAGTACGTGGAGATCGACGGCGTGCGGGAGTCGCCCTTCATGCTCATGGCGTTCCCGTCGCGGGAGACGGCCCGGCGCCGGCTCCCCGCCGTGGTGCACGCGGACGGCAGCGCGCGTCTGCAGACGGTGGGGGTGAACGGGCAGAAGCGGTTCCGCCGCCTTCTGGAACTGTTCAAGGAACGCAAGGGGTACGGGGCGGTGCTGAACACCAGCTTCAACCTGGCGGGCCAGCCGATCGTCTGCACGCCGCGCGACGCCGTGGGGACGTTCTTCGCCTCGGGGCTCGACGCGCTGGTCATCGAGGACTGGGTGGTCTGGAAGTGAGGAGGCTCGGGGATTTCCGGTTTTCGATTTTCGATTTTCGATTTCCGCAGTACGATCAGGAGCGAGGGTCTCCTCCGAGCCGGAACACGGCCGGCTCGCCGGGAGGCTCGCCCTCCAACGCCTGGACGGGCGATTAGCTCAGTCGGCCAGAGCGCCTGCCTTACAAGCAGGAGGTCGCGTGTTCGAGTCACGCATCGCCCATCCGTGCCAAGAACAGAACATTGCACCCGTCAACGTGAAGCACGAAACCATGAAGGAGAGCGATCACACGGACCGCCGGCTTCCAGCCGGCCGCACTTCAGGTCGGATCGCGGACATCCTGTCCGCAGCACCTCGTCCCGCATGGCGGCGCCCCTCCGCCCTTCGACGGGCTCAGGGCGATGGTGAGGCAGGCCGAACCATCGAACCC